>DASSMK010000094.1:0-5860 GCA_035688915.1 Thermoanaerobaculia bacterium | reverse complement strand
ATCGCCGTCAGCGGCCTTTCAGCATGCCGAAGATGCCGCGCACGATCGAACGACCTGCCTGACGCGCGGCCTGCGTCGCAAACTCCTCCACGAACGTCTTCGGCGCCGCGCGGCGTGAGCCTCCGCGGCTCGTTCCTTCGCGCGGCGCTCGCGGTGCGGCGGCCGGTTTCGGTGCGCGACCCGTTTTGCGCCACGCGAAATCATCGTCCTCATTGACCGGCTGCGCTTCCGGCTCGTCTTCCTCGGCGTCCGACATCTTCTGGCGGAGGAGCTCGTACGCGCTCTCGCGATTGATCGCGTTCGTGTACGTCGGCGCGAGCGCAGAGCGGCGGATGCAGTCGGAGTAACCGGCATCATCGAGCGTCGTCATCGAAGAAGAGGGCGCGAGCACCTGCACCGGCGCCACCGCCGTCGGCACGCCGCGCGGATCGAGCACGGTGACGAGCGCTTCGCCGATGCCCATCGTCGTCAGCAGCTGCGCGACGTCGATGTGCTGGCTCGGCGGAAACGTTGACGCAGTCGCTTTGATGTTCTTCGCGTCCTTCGCAGTAAAAGCGCGGATGGCGTGCTGCACGCGATTGCCGAGCTGCGCGAGCACGTCTTCGTCCACGTCTTTCGGCGTTTGCGTGATGAAGAAGACGCCGATGCCTTTCGAGCGGATGAGACGCGCCACCTGTTCGATGTGCTCGACGAGCGCGGACGACGCATCGGCGAAGAGCTGGTGCGCTTCGTCGAAGAAGAAGACGAGCTTCGGTTTCTCCGCGTCGCCGACCTCCGGCATCTTGTAATAGAACTGGCCGAGGAGCCACATGAGGAAGGTGGAGTAAAGGCGGGGCTTGTCCTGCACGTCGGCGAGCGAAAGGATGTTCACGACGCCGCGGCCGCTCGCGTCGGTGCGCAGCAGGTCTTTGATGTCGAGCTCCGGCTCACCGAAGAACTTCGCAGCGCCCTGCTGCTCCAGCTCCACCATCTTGCGAACGAGCACGCCGACCGTCGCGGACGACATGCCGCCGTACGTCTTCAGATCTTCTTTGCCATCGGTGGTCAGATGCGTGAGCACGGCGCGCAGATCGTCGAAATCGAGGAGCGGCAAGCGGCGGTCGTCGGAGTATTTGAAGACCATCGCCAGCACGCTTTGCTGCACTTCAGTCAGATCGAGCACTTTGCCGAGGAGCACGGGACCGAATGACGAGACGGTCGCGCGCAGCTGCGTGCCGTTCTTTCCGGTGAGGCTGAAGAATTCGACCGGAAACGCTTCGGGCATGTGCGTCCGTCCGACAGCGGCAGCGCGTTTGACGAGACGTTCGTCGTTCGTTCCGGCGCGCGCGAGTCCGGCGAGGTCGCCTTTGACGTCGGCGAGAAACACCGGCACGCCGTTGCGCGAGAGCTGTTCGGCGAGGAGCTGCAGCGTGCGCGTTTTGCCGGTGCCGGTGGAGCCGGCGATGAGTCCGTGGCGATTCATCATGCGCAGCGGGATGCGCGCGACGAGCTCGCGTTGTGCCTCGCCGTCGTGCAGCGCGTGACCGACTTCGATGGCGGGATCGGTGAACGAGTATGCGGAGCGGAAGGTGTCGTCGAAGGTCATGGCGAATGCGTATGATGCCGGGCCGAGGAGAAGTCTTCAAATGAAGATCGCATTCATCGGCCTGGGCGCGATGGGCTATCCGATGGCGCGCCACCTGGCCAGGGAAAATGACGTGCTCGTCTGGAACCGCACGCGCGAAAAGGCGGAGCGCCACGCGAAAGAGCACGGCACCACGTTCGTCGCCGATCTGGCCGCAACGGCGGACGCGGAAGTGATCATCACGATTCTGCCGACGAGCGTCGAAGTGGACGAAGTGGTCGAGCAGTTGCTGCCGCAGCTGAAGCCGGGAACACTCTGGATCGACGCGACGAGCGGCGATCCGAACATGAGCCGCGAGACCGCGAAGCGGCTGGCGGCGAAGCAGGTGGAGTTCGTCGATGCGCCGGTGACGGGCGCGGTGGTGGGCGCGGAGAACGCGACGCTGACGATCATGATGGGCGGCTCGGAAGCGAACGTGAATCGCGCGAAGGAAGTGCTGCGCGTGTGCGGCAAGACGCTCATTCACGTCGGCGACATCGGTGCGGGCCACGCCATCAAAGTGCTGACGAATTCGATCATGGGCGCAACGGTCTGGATCACGTCGGAGTGCCTCCTCCTGGCGAAGCAGCTCGGCATCGACATCAAGACCGCGCTCGCAGTGACAAATGCGGGCAGCGGCCGTTCGAACGCGTCGGAGAATCTGCTGCCGATGCGACTCGCGGAAGGCAAATGGCCGCTCGTGTTCAAGCTCGCGCATCACGACAAAGACATTCGCATCGCAGCAAAGCTCGCGCATCAGCAGCATGCGTCGACGCCGCTGCTCGCGCTGACGTCGCAACTCTTCAGCGCCGCGCTGCACGAGCTCGGAGATCAGGCGGATTACATCGAAGTGGCGAAGATCGTGGCGCGGATGAACGGGACGAGCTGGGACTGAACGCGCTCGTGGCTCGCGGTGCGCTCGCGCAGGCTCAAAGGCTCACAGGCTCACAGGCTCAAAGTAGCGCGTGCAGCGCGAGCTTTCGCGGCCGTCGCACGTGACGACAGGCAGACGCGTTCGCTGTGGTTCTCACATGCCACGGGGCGTAAACCGTCGCACTCGCGCTGCGCGTGCTGCTCTGAGTGAGTAGCGCGCGCGAACTTTGGCCGCCGTCGGATGTGACGATAGGCCGGCGCTTTCGCTGTGGTTCTCACATGCCACGGGCGCAACGCGTCGCACTCGCGCTGCGCGTGCTGCTATGAGCCTTTGAGCCTGTGAGCCTGTGAGCCTTTGAGCCTACCCCCGTCCCGCGGCGGGGGCGGCGTCAGAACGTCGAGCGAATTTGTCCGCCGTCGACTTGCCACGACACGCCGGTCACGAAGCTTGCGCGTTCGCTGCAGAGGAACGTCACCACGTTCGCCAGTTCTTCGGGGCGTCCGTAGCGGCCGAGCGGGATCGACTGCACCGCTTTGGCGAGATATTCGTCCGGCGTGATGCCTTGTTCTTTCGCGCGAATCTCGCTCAGCTGCTGTTGGCGACCGGTCATGAAATGGCCGGGGAGGACGGCGTTGACGAGGATGCCGTCGCGCGCGACCTGATCGCTCAATGTTTTCGTGAGTCCGGAGATGCCGGCGCGCAGCGTCGAGCTCACCGTGAGCAGTTCGGTGGGCTGCTTCGCCACGAGTGACGTGATGTTCACGATGCGGCCCCACTGCCGCTTCTGCATGTCCGGAATGACGAGGCGGCAGAGGCGGACGACGTTCATCAGCGTCGACGCGATGCCGCTCGCCCACTGCTCTTCGGTTAGCTTCGCGAACGGTGCGGCGGGCGGGCCGCCGGTGTTCGTGACGAGGATGTCCACCTGGCCGAACTGCGCGATCGTTTTCGCGAACCAGCGCTCGAGATCTTCCGCCTTCGACACGTCGCACGCCACGCCCAGCGCGTTCTCGCCGATCGATTGCACGACCGGCTCGAGCGATTCCAGCGAGCGCGCGCAGACCGACACCTTGCAGCCTTCGGCGGCGAGCGATTCAGCGATCGCGCGGCCGAGGCCTTTGGAGGCGGCGGCGACCATCGCGACACGGTTCTGCAACTCGAGATTCATGCGGCGGACGTTAGCATGTGCGGAGCATGAGAAAAACAGCGCTCGTCGTGCTCGCGCTCTTCGCGCTGCCGCTCCTCGCGGCGGAAGACAACCGCAACACCATCACCGTGACCGGCAGCGGCAACGTGAAGGTGGCGCCGGACCGCGTTTCCTTCACCGTCGGCGTCATGACCACGAAGCCGACGGTGCGTGAGGCATTCGCGGAGAACAACGCCAAGACGCAGCGCGTCGTCGACGCCTTGAAAGCGCGCGGGGTGAAGGCTCCCGAGATTCAGACGTCGAACTTTTCGGTGTCGCAGGAAACGAACGACATGGGCCGGCCCACGGGACGCTACGTCGTCTCGAACATGGTCACGGTCACGCGCGAGGATCCGAAAGGGGTGAGCGACCTGCTGCAGGCCGCGATCGATGCGGGCGCGAACGAAGCCGGCAATCTGCGCTTCTTCATCAGCAATCCGAGCGAGGCGCAGAATCGCGCGCTGGAGAAGGCGTATCGCGATGCGCGCGCGAGTGCCGAGCGGCTCGCGGCCGTCGCAGGCAAGGCCCTGGGCGACGCGATGACCATCACCACTGCGCCGGCTTACTTTGGATACGCGCAGAACAACGTCGCGGAGAACATCACCGTCACGGCGGCGCCGGCCATCGAGACGGGTGTCGTGGACACGAACGCCAGCGTCACCGTCACCTTCGAGCTGAAATGACCGAATGTCCGAACTGCGGTTCGACGAAAGTGCGCCGCGGCGGATCGAAGACGTGGCTCGTCTACGTCGTGCTGATCGTGCTAGCCGTGCCTGCCGTGCTGCAGTTTCATCTCAACGCGGCCATCGTCGCGGCGATCATGCTCGCGATCATCGTGCTGGTGAATCTGGTGTGGAACGAGCGCGTGTGCACAAACTGCGGCCATCAGTGGTAATTCGATCAATCGCGCTGCGTGTGCCGTCAGCGAAGTCACCGTGCCGAAGGCTAGGCCAACCAACGCAGCCGGCCGTGCCGGCCCGGTGGGATGACAATCCGATGAGTTCGTGTTAGATCGGTCGCCCACAATGGCCGACCCTCGCTTTATCCGTAATTTCTCGATCATCGCCCACATCGATCACGGGAAGACGACCCTATCGGATCGTCTTCTGCAGGAGACCGGTGCGGTCGAGAAGCGCGAGCTCCACGAGCAGATGCTCGACGACATGGATCTCGAGCGCGAGCGCGGCATCACGATCAAGGCGCGCGCCGTCACGCTCAAGTACCGCTCCAAAGACGGTCAGGATTACATCTTCAACCTGATCGACACGCCCGGCCACGTCGACTTCACGTACGAAGTCTCGCGCAGTCTGGCGGCGTGCGAAGGAGCGATCCTCGTTGTCGATGCCACGCAAGGCGTCGAAGCGCAGACGCTGGCCAACAGCTATCTGGCCATCAACAACAACCTCTCCATCCTGCCGGTGATCAACAAAGTCGACTTGCCGTCGGCGGAACCGGAGCGGGTGCGCGAGCAGATCGAGAACGTCATCGGACTCGATGCGCACGATGCCGTTCTCGCGTCGGCCAAAGCGGGCATCGGCGTGCAGGAGATTCTCGACAAGATCATCACGCACATCCCGGCGCCGACCGGCGTCGCCGATGCGCCGGCGCGTGCGCTGCTGTTCGACTCCTGGTACGACTCCTATCGCGGCGTGGTGTGCCTCGTGCGCATGATCGACGGCCAATTGCGGCGCGGCATGAGAGTGAAGTTCATGTCCACCGGCGGCGAATACGAGATCACCGACATGGGCAATTTCACGCCCAAGCCAAACTCGATCGAATCGATCGGCGTCGGCGAAGTCGGTTACTTCTCCGCGAACATCAAAGACATCGTGCAGGCCAAGATCGGCGACACGATCACCGAAGCGCGCGCCAATCCCGAGCCGCTGCCCGGCTTCCAGGAAGTGAAGCCGATGGTCTTCGCCGGCCTCTTTCCGATCATCACGGAGGACTACGAGAACCTGCGCGATGCGGTCGGGAAGCTGAAGCTGAACGACGCCTCCTTCTCGTACGAGCCCGAAAATTCAGTCGCCCTCGGATTCGGATTCCGCTGCGGCTTTCTCGGCCTGCTGCACATGGAGATCATCCAGGAGCGGCTGGAGCGCGAGTTCAATCTCGAGCTGCTCACCACCGCGCCCGGCGTGCGCTACCGCGTCACGAAGAGCGACGGCGAAGTGGTCGAGATCGAGAATCCGCAGAA
>DASSMK010000093.1:0-7243 GCA_035688915.1 Thermoanaerobaculia bacterium | reverse complement strand
GCGCGATGGCCACGGAGCGGTGTTTGCCGCCGGTGCAGCCGACGCCGATGGTGAGATAGCTCTTCATCTCTTTCTTGTAGCCGGGCAGGACGTAGCTCACGAAATCGAAGAGGCGGCGGTAGAACTCTTCGTAGCCTGGCTGCGCGCGGAGGTAATCGACCACTTCCTCATCGAGGCCGGTTTTGGGGCGCAGCGCTTCGACGAAGTGCGGGTTCGGCAGGAAGCGCACGTCGAAGAGAAGGTCGAGGTTGTACGGCAGGCTGTATTTGAAGCCGAAGCTGATGATGGTGATGAGCATCGACAGCTCCTGGCCGGGGAGCTGGAAGCGGCGCATCACTTCGGCTTTGAGCTCGTGCACCGAGAACTGCGAGGTGTCGAGCACCATGTTGGCGAGCGACTTCACTTCGGTCAGCGCCGCGCGCTCGCTCTGGATGGCTTCGATGAGCGGCATGTCCTGCGCGAGCGGATGCGGACGGCGAGTTTCGGAGTAGCGCCGCGCCAGCACTTCGTCCGTGGCGTCGAGGAAGATCAGCGCGGCGTGCGGCACGATCTTCTGCAGGCGGTCGCGATAGAACGCGGGGAACTTGGTCGCGAAGTCGTGCGTACGGACGTCGACCACGATGCCGACCCGGTTCGCATGCTCGTGCGACGTCACTTCATCGAGATAGCTCTCGATCAGCTCGAGCGGCAGGTTGTCCGTGCAGTAGAAGCCGAGGTCTTCGAGCGTCGACTGCACGTAGCTTTTGCCGGAGCCGGAGAGTCCTGTGATGACGACCAGATATTCGGGGGCGTTCATGCGGCGCTGCGTTACCTCTGCCTTCTCAATCTCTGCAGATCGTTAGGGGCAAAACGCGTGCGCGTTGCGATGCTGCGCATCTCGGAGCTGGCCATCTCCGAGCTGTTGGTGCTGGCGAGCGTATCCGTGAGACTCCCCTGCCGCGCGATCTGCTCGTCGATGCGCCGCGTGAACTCGCGCGCCGAGTCGTAGCCTTGCAGCTTCATCAGGTGATTGCGCGCGGCGATCTCGACGAGGAGCGCGAGGTTGCGTCCGGACGCGACCGGCAGCCGCACGTATGGTTTGGAGACGCCGAGGAGGTCGTACTGCTCGCCGGTGATGCCGAGGCGGTCGTATTCGGCGCCTTCCACCCACTTTTCGAGCTTCACCACCATGTCGATCGGCTTGACGTCGCGCGTCGACGCGACGCCGAAGAGATCCTTGATGTCGATGATGCCGATGCCGCGCAGCTCCATGTGATGGCGGAGCAGATCGTTCGAGTAGCCGAGGAGGACGTCGTTGGGGTGGCGCTTCACGACGACGAGATCGTCGGCGATGAGGCGATGGCCGCGATAGATGAGGTCGAGCGAGCATTCGCTCTTGCCGATGCCGCTGTCGCCCAACAGCAGGACGCCGAGGCCGTACACATCGAGGAGGCCGGAGTGCATGGTGACGCGCGGCGCCATCGTTTCTTCGAGCACGTACGTCGTGCGCGTGATGGTCGTCGACGACATGGCCGGCGTGGAGAAGAGCGGCACGCCGCGCTTCTCGCATTCGTGGCGGAACTCTTCGAGCGGGGTGATCCCTTTGGTGACGATAAAGCAGGAGACGTCGAGGCCGGCCACATCGCGCACGCGCTTCTCGCGGAGACGCGGCGGCAGCGATTGCAGATACTTGATCTCGGACTCGCCAATGATCTGCACGCGCCACTGCTTGATGTATTCGTAGTACCCGGCGAACGCCAGCCCCGGCTTCTGCACGCGCGGCCGCGCAATGACGCGATTCAGCCCTTCATCGCCGGTGATGAGCTTGAGCTGAAGGTCATCCAACTCGCCGCTCAGCAGCGACTGGACGGTCGTTTCGATGAAATCTTCGTTTTCCGCCACTGGTGAATGTTAAGCGAATGGCGGCCGGGCGGCGGGGGCGAATTGAGAATTGAGAATTGAGAATTGAGAATTCGCTCCGCGGATCACGAGGTTTCCGCGAGGTTTTTTCATTCTCAATTCTCAATTCTCAATTCTCAATTTCGCGCCGTCGCGCTGCCCCAAAACGAGAAAGGGCGGGGCAAGCCCCGCCGTTTCGACTGACCCTCTCGCGAACCTCAAAACTCAGGCGCGATCAGCCCCAGGTTGTTGTCGCGGCGTTTGTAGATCACGCTCACGCGGTCGGTGTCGATGTCGCGGAAGACGATGAATTCGTTTTTGGAGTCGTCGAGGCGCAGGGCGGCCTCTTCGATCGACATTGGGCGGATGGCGATGTTGTTCGTTTTCACGATGCGCGGGGCGCGCTGCTGCGTGTCTTCGCGCAGCTGGGCGGGCTCGAGCACCTGCACGGCCCACTCCGTCACGTCCGGCTTCTGGCCGTCCTGGCGGTGATGGTCGCGCAGCCGTTCGCGGTTCTTCTGCGCCTGCCGTTTGATGTGATCGACGGCCGAGTTGATGGCGTCCTGCATCGAATCGTCGGATTCCTGCACTGCCTTGACGTCGTGATCCTTGCCGGTGATCAGGATCTCGCAGATGTTGCGGTACTTCTCCACCTGCAGCACGACGCGCGTGTCGATGACGTCGTCGAAGAGACGATCCTGCACCCGTGTCAGTTTCTGTTCGATCATTTCGCGGATGTCCGCCGGAATGTCGTAGTTGCGCCCGCTAATCTCGGTTGCCATAGAGCTCAATACCTCGACTAAAAGATTTGCTTCCGATCGGTCGACGAGGGGATGTTCAGCTCGTCGCGATACTTCGCAACGGTACGACGGGCAATGTTGATGCCCTCGTCGTTGAGGATCTTCATGATCTTCGAATCGGAAAGCGGTTTCCGCGGGTCCTCGTTCTCGATGTAGCTCTGGATCTTCTTCTTCACCGTGAGGGACGAGATGTCCTCGCCCGTGTCGGAATCGATTCCGCTGTGGAAGAAGTACTTCATCAGGAAGAGGCCGCGCGGCGTGTGGATGTACTTGTTGGAAACGACGCGCGAGACGGTCGACTCGTGCATCTGGATGTCGTCGGCGACGTCGCGCAGGACGAGCGGCCGGAGGAAGTCGATGCCCTTCTCCAGAAATTCGCGCTGGTGCTTGACGATCGATTCGGCGACTTTGTAGATCGTGCGCTGCCGCTGGTCGAGCGACTTGATGAGCCAGACGGCGGAGCGGATCTTGTCTTTGATGTAGTTGACCGTCTCGCCGTCCTGCTTCGAATCCATCGAGTTGAGCATGGAGCGGTAGCTGCCGTTGATGCGCAGCTTGGGCATGCCGTCCTCGTTGAGCACGATCACGTATTCATCGCCGACCTTCTGCACGTAGACATCCGGCTCGACGTAGATGGCCCGCTCGTTCGAGTACTTGCGCCCCGGCTTCGGATCGAGATGCTTGATGATCTCGACGATGCCTTCGAGCGTCTTCATGTCGATGCCGAGGATCTTGGCGAGGGGGACGAACTTGCGCTGCATGAACTCGTCCCAGTGATCGCGAATGATCACGTCGACGAGCGGCGCATCGACTTCGAGGAAGTCGAGCTGCAGCAGCAGACATTCGCGCAGATCGCGCGCGCCGACGCCGATCGGATCGAGCGACTGCACGGCTTTCACGGCCACTTCGACGTCGGCCGGATCGTAGCCGCCGGACTGCGCGATCTCTTCGTTCGTGGCGCGGAGGTAACCGTCTTCGTCGATGTTGCCGATGATGAAGCCGGCGATCTCTTTGGTGCGCGGCGAAGCGTCGGACATCGACAGCTGCCAGGTCAGATGATCGGAGAGGTTCGGCGGCCGCGTGAGCGTGTTCTCGATGGGGAACTCTTCATGTTCCTCACCCATCCCGCGCGGGTTGTAGCCGTACTCGATGTAATCCTGAAAATAGGCGTCGTAGTCGATCTCGTCGAAGGAGTCTTTCTCCTTCTCTTTCGTCTCGACTTTCGGCGCCTCCTCCGTCTCGCTCTTCGCCTCCGCCGACTCCTCCGCCTGTTGTTCCTCGGCCTTGGCCTCTTCGGCGGTCTCTTCGAGCAGCGGGTTTTCGAGCAGCTCCTGGTTCAGAACCTCCTGGAGCTCGAGTTTCGACAGTTGCAGCAGCTTGATCGCCTGCTGCAACGACGGCGTCATGATCAGCTTTTGACTGAGTTTTAGGTGGAGCTTCTGTTCAAGTGCCATGGTCCGGAATTCGTACTTCGGGTGATCGCCTTTCGGTCAGTTCAAATTGAACGTTTCGCCCAGATAAATCCGCCGGACCTCTGCATCGGCCGACAGGCTTTCCGGCACTCCCTGCCGGAAGATTTCACCCTCTTTGATGATATAGGCGCGGTCTGTGATCTTCAAAGTTTCGCGGACGTTGTGGTCCGTGATGAGGATCCCGATCCCTCGTGTCCGAAGTTGGGAAACAATGCGTTGGATCTCGAAGACGGCGATTGGATCGATTCCTGCAAACGGCTCATCTAGCAAGATGAATGCCGGGTTGATCGCTAAGCTGCGCGCGATCTCGACTCGACGCCGTTCTCCCCCCGACAACGAGTAAGCGCGATTGCGCGCGATGTGCGTGATGCCGAACTCCTCGAGCAATCCGCGCGTGCGCCGCTGCCGCTCCGCCAGCGGCAGATTCATCGTCTCGAAAACCGAGAGCAGATTCTCTTCGACGGTGAGCTTGCGGAAGACCGACGCTTCCTGCGGGAGATAGCTGATGCCGCGCTGCGCGCGCAGATACATCGGGAGCTCGGTGATGTCTTCGGTGCCGAGGGTGACGGAGCCGGCGTCGGGGCGGACGAGGCCGACGATCATGTAGAAGGTCGTGGTCTTGCCGGCGCCATTCGGTCCGAGAAGACCGACGATCTCACCCTGCTTGATCTCGACCGAAACGTCGCGCACCACGCGGCGCTTGCGATACACCTTCTGCAGGTGCGTCGCCGCCAGCCGGAGCGTCGGCGGAACGTTGATGGCTTCGCTCATCGAGGGCGGAGAGTACCACGCGCGCGAGTGGTCAGTGGGCAGTGGTCAGTGGTCAGTTTTGCGGCCGCGCGAGCAGCGCGCGGGCTGGAGTGATTAGTGGTTAGTGATTAGTGGTTAGCGGGAGAACCGCACATGCTCGCGATGCAGCCAACTGACCACTCACGCAAGACGGCACGCACGCGCCGCCCGGGTCAACTAAGGCGGTCGCGCGAGCAACGCGCGAGGCGTGGAGTGATTAGTGATTAGGGGTTAGTGATTAGTTGAGAGAAGCGCACATGCTCGCGATGTTTTCAACTGACCACAGGCCAATGACCACTACCGCGCCACTGGCGACGCCAGCGCGGCCGCGCCAACTAATCACTAATCACTAACCCCTAATCACTAACCCGGGTGCTTATACGAGCCCGAAGTCGGCCCACCCGGACTGACCACCTGCACCTTGTTGCGCGTCAGGTCGAAGACGATCTGCTCGCCGCTCACGGAGCCGCTCGGATCGTTCATCGTGGCGGGCTTGCCGTTCACGTAGATCATCTTCTTCTGCACGACGTAGACGGCTTTGTCGCCGGTGCCGCGCCGCGACGTCGGACCTTCCGCCACCACCACTTTGTCCTCGGCTTCGATGCGATCGATCTTCTTGTTCGCGTCGAAGAAGAACGACGCTTTTTCGGACGTAAGCGTGCGCGTTTCGTCTTTGATCGTGACGTTGCCGAGGAGGTCGATGCGGCGATCGCCTTTGCGCGCGACGAGCTGGTCGCTCGTCGAGGTGACGGGCGTTTTGCGCACGTCGGCCGTGGTGTTGTAGAGCATCGTCTGCACGCCGCCGCGCGCGGTGATGAGATTGCCCGCGCCTTCGAGCTGCAGCTCGTTCGCGAGAATCGTGTTCGTCTCCTGCCACGCGCGCACTTTGCCGCTGAAGACGGCCACTTTGTTCTGCTGGCGCATGAGCAGCTGCTCGGCGTTCACGAAAACCGGCTTGCCGGAGGGAAAGAGATTCGTCGCGTCGGCCGCCGCGCCGCTGTTCTTCGACGAGAGCTGCGCGATGACGTCGCCTTTCGCGAGCGCCGTCTGCGACTTCGGCGCGAACTCGATCTGCTTCGCTTTCACGACCTGACCATCGGAAACGACCGTCGCGTCCCAGCCGGGATCGGTGGTGAGCAGAATGCGGTCGTTGCCGATGTCGTAGTTCGCGCGGAACGCGGAGGCGGTCGTCTTCGGATCGCTGTAGCGGAACGCACCTTCCAGCGAAGCGAAAGTGGCGCGGTGCGCTTGCGGATCGAACGACACGGTGACGTGTTCGGCCTGCACAGTGCGCTGCACCTCGCCGAATTCCTTCATCACCACTTGCGATTCCGCTTTGATCTCGCTGACGGCGCGATTCGCGATGCCGACGCGGAAGCTGCGCGCCACGATGTCGCGCTGCGGCGGGCCGTCGAGCACCGCGTGGGCCATGTTCGCGCCGCCGCGCGCGATGATGGCCACGATCTCGCCGCCCGCGCCGACTTCGGTGTTGAAGCCGTCGCAGGTGATCGTCTTCTTGCCGCCGAGGTCTTCGCCGGGCTGCGGGTTGCTGGACATGACCATCTGCGCGTTGCCGTTGCCATCGAGACCGATCAATTTGTGGCGATCCTGCGTGAAGCGGCCGATCACGACGTCGGCGCGCGCGCTGTCGGCGCTGCGCGTCATGACTACATCTTTCGTGAACGTGACGTCGTTCTCGCGGCGGCGGAACAGCGCGTCGTCGCCCGCCAGCGTCATCGGCGCTTCCGTCGGTTGCGCCGGCGTCATCAGCGCGTTCACTTTTTTGAAGAGGCGCAGCGTTTCGCCTTGCACGTCGAGATCGAGCGCGCCGCCTTTGCCGGTCCAGCGATCGATCTTGAACTGCACGGGGATCTGATTGGTGAGGCGGTTGCCGTCGAACTTGATCTCGGCGGTCTGGATCTCGATGCCGTCGGTGGACGTCACCTTCACGCCGCCTTTCGCATCCGCTTCCTTGGTGACGCTGTTGAATTGCGCCGTGGGACAGATGATCTCGTACGTGAGGTTGTTCGGACGAAAGATCGTCAGCTGCACGTCTTCGAGCGTGGTCCAGTTCGAGGTGTACGAGACGACACGTTTGGCGCGGATGCGCGAGACCACACGGCCGCCGATGGTCTGCGTGTCGTCGAACTGCTTCGCTTCGCCTTGCGGCGTTTCGCCGCTGCGCGTGCCGACCACCGGCTGCGTGGCGGCCTTGTCGCGGCGGATCTTGGTGCGGTTCCAGTTGATCGCGATGACGGCGATGAACGCGACGAACGCGACCGGCAGCGCGATGCGGAGGAAACG
>DASSMK010000092.1:0-14826 GCA_035688915.1 Thermoanaerobaculia bacterium | reverse complement strand
CGGCGAGCGGTGGAGCGGCCAGCGGTGGAGCGGCCAGCGGCCAGCGGCTAGCGGTCAGAGGCGGCGGCGCGCTTGGCGTCGTTGGCGCGATTCTCTCGGCGGGCCTTTCGCCGCTGGCCTCTGGCCACTGGCCTCTGGCGTCTGGCCGCTAGCCGCTGGCCGCTGGCCGCTCCACCGGGCCGCTGGCCGCTAATATGACTCCATGCTCACCCGCACAACGTTCGCTTCCCGCTTCGGTGCGCGCGCGGTCTTCGGCATGGTGCATCTGGGGCCGCTGCCGGGATCGCCGTCGTTCGATTCGCTCGATGAAGTGATCGAGTGTGCGCTGGAGGATGCGCGGGCGTGCGCAGCGGGCGGATGCGACGGCATCGTCTTCGAGAACTTCGGAGACAAGCCGTTCACGAAAGGGAGGGTGGAGGCGGAGACGGTGGCGGCGATGACGCGCGTGATCGCGGAGGTCGTGCGCGGTGTGCACGTGCCGTTCGGCGTGAACGTGCTGCGCAATGATGCGTTGTCGGCGCTGGCGATCGCGGCGGCGACGGGCGCGTCGTTCATCCGCATCAACGTGCACACCGGCGCAATGCTCACCGATCAGGGGATTATCGAAGGAGAGGCGTATGCGACGCTGCGGAAGCGCGCGTCACTCGCGCCGCATGTGGCGATCTTTGCCGATCACCTGGTCAAGCACGCCACGCCATTAGGCGCGATCGATGCGATTCAGGCGGCGAAAGATTTACGGCTGCGCGGTCTGGCGGACGCGCTCATCGTAAGCGGCGCCGAGACCGGCGCTCCCGCCGATCCCGAGCGGCTCACGCAACTCCGCGATGCGCTCGACGACACGCCCCTCCTCCTCGGCAGCGGTCTGTCCGAAGCGAACGCAGACGCCTTCGGCGAAGCCGATGGCGCGATCGTCGGTACGTCGATCAAACGTAACGGCGACGTGGATGAGCGCGTCGACGCAACTCGCGCCGGCGCGCTCGTCAGGCGTTTTCGCGGCTGAATTTCAGCCGCGCGTTAAACCCTGCGACCCGTCAGCAGCCGGAAGATCAGCACGATGATCGCGATGACCAACAGCAGATGAATGAGGCTTCCGCCAATGTGGAAGGCGAAGCCGCCGAGCCAGAGGATGACCAGGATGATGATGATCAGCCAAAGTAAGTTGCCCATGGCGGACGGTGCAGTGCACAGCCGCTGCCAACGGATGAGCTGAGCGCCGACCGGGGGCCTCCGGCGGCCGGGGCCATTGGCCCCGGACCCCATTGGTTGGCCTAGCCTCCGCGCGCAGTCGTCGCAACTTGCACAGACGTGTCGGCGGAGGCTAGGCCAACCAACGGGTCCGGGCCCGTGGCCCGGCCGCCGGAGGCCCCCGGTGTGGCGGCCGTATCGCGAGCCGCGTGGCGACACAGCTCGTCACCGCGTCGTTCGTGACGCGTGACGTGAAGCCGCGTCTGGCGAACCTACATTCATCAGCATGAAGAAACTGCTGTTGCCGTTGGTGCTCGTACTCTTCGCCGCGAACGCGCTGGCGAAGGTGGAGGAGCTGACGATCCGCGATGCGACGTACAACAAGACGCGGCGCATCTGGGTCTACACGCCGGCCGCGTACGACGCGTCGAAGACGAACAACCTGCTGATCCTCTTCGACGGGGAGTCGTACGTGAATGACATTCCGGCGCCGGCGATGCTCGACGCGCTGCTCGCGAGGAAAGCCATCGCGCCGACGGTGGCGGTGCTCGTCGACACTTCCGACGCAAGGCTCGGCGATCTGGCCAATCATCAGCAGTTCGCCGATTTCGTGGCGAAGGAGCTGCTGCCGTGGGTTCGCGCGCGCTATCGCGTCACGAGCGACGCGCGCGGCGTCATCGCCGGCGGCTACAGCGCGGGCGGTCTGGCCGCGGCCTATGTGGCCTTCCGCCATCCCGAAGCGATCGGCAATGTGCTGTCGCAGAGCGGCGCGTTCTGGCGCGGCAATGAAGGGGCGAGCACGCCGGGCGAGTGGCTCACGGAGCAATTCGCCGCGTCGAAGAAACTGCCCATTCGTTTCTCGATCGAAGTGGGCGCGCGCGAAACGCAACGCGTGGTGAACGGCGCGGTGTTCGTCGAAGCGAATCGCCGCCTGCGCGATGTGCTGCGCGCGAAAGGCTACGAAGTGCGGTACGTCGAAGTGCCGGGCGCGCAGCACGAGCCGGCGCATTGGAGCGCCGCTTTCAGCGATGCGCTCATTGCGGTGGACGCGCCGGCACGATGACGGCGCCGCGGCCGTCGTGGATCTCGTCCGACGGATCGGGGATGTAGATGCGCCAGAGGTAGTCCAGCGCGAGCGCGAGTCCCTGCCGCTCGCGGAAGGTCACGGCCAGCGGCACGGCCAGGATGGCGAAGAAGAGAAACGCGTTCGGCATGGAGGCGGAGCGGAAGCCGAAGAAGATCGCCACGACGCCGGCCATGATCGGCAGGCGGTCGGTGATGATCACGAACATCCAGATGTCGCCGTAGTTGCGCTGATAGAGCACACCGCAGACGGGACAGCGGTCGTACGCTTCGATCATGCGGCGAAAGAGCTGCCCTTCGCCGCAGCGCGGGCAGCGGCGGCGGAGGCCGCGTTTCAGAACGAGCGGGATGACCTTGCGCGCCGGCAGCATCGGTACGCTTCGTATACTGCCATCATGCGGTGCGATCTGAGTGCGCTCGAACGATTGCTGACCGAAGGCTTCGCCAGTTTCGAATCAATGCCGGATGCGGAGCCGCTGCGAGTCGATGGTGTTTCGGGCGTGATCACCGGCGTCCCCATGACGTTCTTCAATGGCGTCGGCGCGACGAACGAGCCGGATGTCGCGCAAGTGATAGAAGCCTTCCGCGCGCGCAACGCGCCGTTTCGCTGGTGGACCGGCCCCTTCGTCCGCCCCGCCAATCTCGTCGAGCAGTTGAAGGAGCACGGCCTCAAACACGCGTACGACGCGGGCGGGATGGTGCTGGACCTGGATGCGCTGACGTTCGTGCCGCGCGCCATTGAAGATTTCGAAATTCGGCGCGTCACGTCGGCGGAAGAACTGGCCGATTGGGCGATGGTGCTGACGACCGGTTTTCACCGCACGATCGAAGAGCGCGCGCAATGGATTCGCGCGTACAGCCATTATGGATTCGAGCCTAACGCAGAGTGGACGCATTACGTCGGCTATCTGCACGGCCAGCCCATTGCGTCGACTACGTTGCTCATGCGCGGAGAGCTGGCCGGCATCTATCACGTGGTGACGCTGCCCGAAGCGCGCGGCCGCGGCATCGGTGCGGCCATTACGTACGCCGGGCTCGAACACGCGCGTCGCGCCGGTGCGCGATGCGCTGCATTGCAATCATCGGAGATGGGCGACCCCGTCTATCGGATGATTGGATTCCGCGAGGTGTGCCGGCTGTCGTTGTACGACTGGCGGACGATGTCATCCTGAGCGGGAGCGAAGGACCTGGGGGCCGGGTGGCGCGCTGAATGGCGTGTTTTGCGCCGCCCTCCCGCCCAGGTCCCTCGCTACGCTCGGGATGACAGAATTACTCTTCGGGATGCTGCAGTTCGCGCAGTTCCTGAAGGATCGTCCACTTTGCCTTCTGCTCCGGCGTCAGCAGCGCCGTGAAAGCGGCATTGAACGTATCCTGCGCGGCCTTGATCTGCTTGTGCAGGTTGTAACTCGCGAGCAGCAGCTGGCCGGCTTTGGCCGCGTCGCCCGCTTCGAGCGCTGCTTCGATCGCCTCGCGGTTCGCGCGATCCTGTTCCGCGAGCGGCCGCACGGTCGATTCGAGCGTCGTGCGCAGCGCGTCGATCTGCGTCTTCTGCGCGTCGGTGAGGCCGAGGAATTCGGCGAGGGCGCCGGGGGGAAGGAGCATGTCGCCGGGGCGGCCGGCCTGCGGACCCTGCGGTGGCACGCCCTGCTGCGGTCCTTGCGGCGGCGGACCCTGTGGCGGCGGCGGTCCCTGCGGCGGGCGCGGCTGGGCGAAGGCGGCGGTGGTGAGGCAGAGCGTCAGGATGGCGAAGAGTGTCCGTTTCATTGCGTGATGACCTCCTTTTTGTGCCCATCTGACGGCGCAGAGCAGCGCTCGTTTACGCGCACACCTCAGTTCGTCGCACTTGTTCCTGCGCGAGGACAGTCCGTCCGGAATCGAGAGCATATGCAAATGGTTATTTGTATATCCATGACGGCCCCCAATCCAGTCATCATTCTCATCGAGGACGACTCTGTCGTTGCTCAGGTCGTTTCACGACATCTGCAGCGTGAGGGATGGATCGTGAGGCGCGGCGACACGATCGCGGCAGGACGCGAGCTCGTGGCGGACGGCGGCTGGGATCTGGTCATTCTCGACAGGCGGCTGCCGGACGGCGATGGGTTCGAGCTCTGCCGTGATCTGCGGAAGGATTATCCGCGTGCGTATTTGCTGATGCTGACCGGCGAAGCCAGCGAAGAGGCCAAGCTGGCGGGCTTCGAAGTCGGTGCGGACGACTACGTCACGAAGTCGATGCCGATCCCGGAGCTGATGGCACGCGTTCGTGCCGGGCTGCGCATTGTGGAGCTGCAGAAGGCGCTGCTCGCCAGCAACCGGCAGCTCGAAGAGTTGTCGTTGCGCGACGGGCTGACTTCGCTGCGCAATCGCCGCGCATTCGAGCAGGAGCTTGCCACCGCGTATGCGCAGGCGCGCCGCTACGATCGTCCGCTGTCGCTGGCGATCGTCGACGTCGATCACTTCAAGGTGATCAACGACTCGATCGGCCACACCGCCGGCGATGCGGTGCTGCGCGCGGTGGCGCAGCTGCTCGAGCACAGCACGCGGCAGTCCGACTTTGTCGCGCGCGTCGGTGGCGAGGAATTCGCGGTGCTGCTGCCGGAGACGGCGCTGTTCGATTCGATGCAGTTCGCGGAAAAGATCCGCGCCACGATCGCCTCATCGACGATTCGCACCGGCGACGTCGCGCATCGCGTCACCGTGAGCATCGGCATCGCCAGCATCCCGCACTCCCGCACCAACGACGCCGCGGAGCTGTACCACGCGGCCGATCAGGCGCTGTATCGCGCCAAGAACGGCGGGCGCAATCGCGTGGAGATCGAGCGTCGTCGCGAGCGCGCGAATGTCCGCGCCGTTGCCCGTCATGTGGCCGCGAGCGCGACGACTGCATCGAACGCCTGACCGAAGTAGAGCTCGTAGCTGTCGCGCTCTACGTAGCCGAGGTGGGGAGTGCAGAGGGTGTTGGGGAGCGCGAGCAGCGGGTGATTGGCGCCCAGGACCGGCTCTTCTTCGTACACGTCGACCGCGGCGAAACCGGGACGGCCGCGGCGCAGCGCGTTGACGAGCGCGTCCGGCTGGATCAATTCCGCACGGCTGGTGTTGACGAGCAGTGATGTCGGTTTCATCCGCGCGAGATCTTCCGCGCTGACGATGCCGCGCGTTTCTTTCGTCAGGCGCAGATGGAGCGAGAGGACGTCCGACTCCGCGAAGAATTCGTCTTTGCTATGCGCCACGCGATGGCCATCCGACGCGCCGCGCGTGAGTGAGCCTTCGCGTCCCCACACCAGCACATTCATGCCGAGCGCGCGGCCGTACGCGGCGACGAGTGAACCGATCTTGCCGTAGCCGAAGATGCCGAGGGTGCGGTTACGGACGGTGGTGCCGAGGTCTTGCTGCCAGCCGCCGGCGCGGAGCGAGGCGGCTTCGCTGGCGACGCGGCGCATGGCGGCGAGGATCAGCGCGAACGTCAACTCCGCCGGCGCATACGGCGAGCCGGTGCCGACCGCCACCTGCACGCCGCGGCGCGCGCAGGCATCCATGTCGATGTGCGCGGTGCCTTTGCCGGTCTGACTGATTAACTTCAGGCGCGGCAGTCGGGCGAGCAGATCGTCGGTGATGGCCGTGCGCTCGCGGATCAGCACCAGCGCGTCGGCGTCGTGAAAGCGCTCCGCCAGCAATTCGATTTCTTTGACCGTGTCGTTGTAAATCGTCACGTCGTGGTTGGCCAGTTTCGCGAAGCAATCGAGCGTGCGGACGACGTTCTGGTAATCGTCGGGGATGACCACATGCATGGCCGCGATTGTAAGGTCGTCCATACAGTCATCGTCGACACACTCCTACAGTGCGCACGCTTCGCGCGACGCCGCGATTTCGGCGATGCCGTGAGTTTTCAAGCGATTAGCGCATGGTGCGAGATGATGGCGCGCGTGGCACCGCGCTCGCCCTGAAGAGCGGCAGGAGGCCCGCTCACGTGAAACGATTCGCAACCCTGATTTTCGTGATGCTCATTGCCGCGGCGGCGCTCGCGCAGGACGCTGCATCGCCCCGTTTTTCCATCGAACGAATCGAAGTGCGCAATGCGAAGCGCGTTTCGACCGACGTCATCCTCTCAGAGTCGGGGCTGCGCGCCGGCGCGCAGTATTCGGAGAGCGAGCTGCGCGACGCATCATTGCGATTGAGCCGGCTGCCGTTTCTGCTTTCGGTCGAGTTCTCGCTGGAGAAAGGCTCCGCGCGCGGGCTGCACGTACTGGTGATCACGGTCAGCGAGACGAAGCCGTTCTTCTATCAGCTCGACATCCGTCCGGTCTTCCAGACCAAGCCTCTCCTCGACTCCCAGGCCGACACCTTCACCGGCGAAAACGATCTCTCCCTCGGCTTCCGCTGGTTCGTCGGACGCCGCGGCGCGATCCACGCGGGCTTGCAGAATCGCCGCGACCATCGCGAGTACACGGAGAGCTCGGGCGCACTGGTGGTCGGCTACACGCAGTACGACCTCTTCGGCACGCGCGCGTTTGCTGCGTTCAATCTCAAGCGGCCGTTCGTGCCGGACGACGCATCGATCTCGCCGCAGTTCGTGGCCGGCATCCCGCTGTCGCTGAATCAGACGCTGACACTCGACTACGACGAGACGCGCGTGGTCGGCTCGACGATCAACTTCGTCGATGGACCGGAGTTCCAACGAAACTCCACTCAGCGTCTGCTCGCTCTGACGTGGTCGTACAACACCACCAATCAGCCCGTGCTGCCGACGAAGGGCGTGATCATCAGCGCCGGCCCGGTGCTGTCGTGGGCGGACCGCAATTTCCTTTCGTTCCCCTCGCAGAACATCGTCAGACTGCACGAGCACACCTTCGGCGTGGATGCACGCGCGGCGCGGTACTTCGAGTTGTCCGATCGCGATTCGGTGTCTGGTGTCGTGGAGACATCGCTGGCGCGCGTCATCCGCGATCCATCGACGCCTGATCTGCATTCGTACAACTGGCGGTTCGGCGCGGTGCAGGCGGGCTACTCGCACAGTCTCTGGTCGCATGAAGAACGCGCGGGCGGTGGCGATTCGCGCATCGAGGTGCTGCTCCGCGCCACCACTCGCGCCGTGGATGGTTACCCGTACTACAGCAACTATGACATTCCGAACACGGCGCAGATCTCGGCGAGCTGGGTGCGGCGCAGCTCCTGGGGCACGATCCGCCTGGGAGGCGGATACGCATGGTGAGGCGCTGCTGCGCGCTTCTGCTACTGCTCGTTCCCGCGCTGGCGTTCGCGCAGCCGCGGCCTCCCGCCGTAGCGCTGCAAAACGGTGCGCTCACGGCCACGCTGCCGTTGGAGGTGTTGAACGATTCCGCCGTGCGCAAACAACTCGGCAGCGGCCTGACCACGACGTTTCTCATCATCGCGCGCGAAGGGAAAGCGCTCAGCGCGGCGCGGCTGGAGGTGCGTTATGACCTTTGGGATGAAGTGTGGCTCGTGCGCCGGATTGAATTCGATCGCCGCGGCGACGTGCAGCGCGTGACCTCGCGCGAAGCGCTGGAAGCGTGGTGGCGCGGACCGGTGCGTCTGATCGCGCGCGCGCCGCGCTCGCGATTGCAAATCGAGTTGACGGTGCTGCCGTTTTCGGCGGCCGAAGAAGAAGATGCACGGCAGTGGATCGCAAAGTCGGGTGGGGTGGGAACCGCCAATAGCGGCTCGCTGGTCGACGCGCTGATCGGCACGACCATCAGCGCGAAACCGATCGTCAGCTACCGATGGGACGTCGAGGTGCCGGCGCGGTGACGCGAGCGCGTTCATTGGTCTGGCTGCTGGTCACGAGCGCCGCGACGATGGCGGCGTTCTGGATCCTGCTGCACCAGATCTCCGCTGTCTGGCTGGACGTCGCGCTGCATCCGGAAGTGCGTGCGGCATTGGAGCGCTCGCTCGACGATCAGAAGCAACTGCGCGCTCTCGATCCGGCGCAACGGGAGAATTACCGCGCGCGCTTCAATGAAACGCGGCGGCTGCTCAATCGGATGGAAGTGATTCGTCTCAACCGCGAAGCCATGCTGCGGCGGTTCGAGCTGGCGTTGCTCGGCGTGTTCGCGATTGCGCTCCTGGCGGCGGCAGTCGTGACGTGGCGGCGCCACCGGCGCATGCAGGACGCGTCGCGGCGCGAGTTTCTCGAACGTGTGGCGGCATTGCAGGAAACGGCGCGGCGCCATGCGCACGAGATCAAAGGACCGCTCACCGCCGCGCGTCTCGAGCTCGATCGTTTGGGTGAGCTCGCGCGGAGCGGCGGCGATGTGGCGGAAGCGCAGGAAAGTGTGGCGCAGGAGCTGACGCGATTGGCGCGCTTCACCACAGAGTTCTCGCAATTCGGCGGATTGGGCGAGCCGGTGTTACGGCGCGAATCGCTCGCCGCGCTATTGGACGAGTTTTGCGCGACGTTCGCCAATGCGTGGAACGGCGTGACGCTGCGCGTGACGGAGCCGAGTCACGCGTCTGTCTGCGCGGATCGCGACATGATCCGCCAGGTGCTGATCAATCTCTGTACGAACGCGGCGCGTGCGGGCGCGCAGAGCATTGCCTTCACGATCGGACGCAACACGGTGGATGTGCGCGATGACGGCGGCGGCATCGCCGAGTCGCTGCGCGCGCGTATCTTCGATCCGTATGTCACGACGCGGAAGATTGGAGAGGGGATGGGTCTGGGCTTGTCGATCTCGCGCAAGATCCTGCTCGATCACGGCGGCGATCTCGTGCTCGCGGAGACGTCACCTTCCGGAACAGTGTTCCGGCTGATCTTCAGGGAGCTGACGTGTTGATCACGAAAAGTGTTGGAGCGGCGGGCGCCCTAACCCGGCGGGCGGGGGCGCCCGCCGCTCCAATGTGCCTGCCGAGGGGGTGAGGGCGTGCAGTTGATTCTGCTTGTTGAGGACGACGAAAAGATCGCAGGCAACGTCACCTCGCGATTGCGCGAAGAGGGTTACGGCGTCATCGCCCTGCGTTCCGCCGAAGACGCGCTCACGCATCTGCGCGACGGCTCGCGCGTGCAGCCCGATCTCCTGCTGCTCGACGTCCGCCTCCCCGGCATGAGCGGCATCGATCTCATCCGCATCCTCGGCGATTCACTGCCGCCCGCCATTGTGATTTCCGGCGAAGCGTCGATGAGCGAAACCGTCGAAGCGATTCGCGCGGGCGTGCACGATTTCATCGATAAGCCATTCAGTCGCGAGCGTCTCTTAAAGTCCGTACGCAATGGCCTCGAACATTTCGCGCTGCGCCGGCAACTCGGCGAGCTGCGTTCGCGCGATCAGCAGATTCTCGGCGACTCCGAGGCGATTCGTGCACTGCGCGCGAATCTCGAGAAAGTCGCGCCGACCGACACGCGCGTCTTGATTCGCGGCGAAAGCGGCACAGGCAAAGAGCTCGTCGCCAACGCCATTCATCGGCTGTCGCGCCGCGCCAATCGTCCGTTCATCAAGCTCAATTGCGCGGCCATTCCGTCGCATCTCATTGAAGACGAGTTGTTCGGCCATGCGCGCGGCGCGTTCACCGATGCGAAGACCGCCAAGCGCGGCCTCTTCGAAGAAGCGGACGGCGGAACGCTCTTTCTCGACGAGATCGGCGACATGGAGCCGGCGCTGCAATCGCGTTTGTTGCGCGTGCTCGAAGATGGACGCGTGCGGCGCATCGGCGAAACATCCGACCGCGCCGTGAACGTGCGCGTGCTCACCGCCACGCATCGCGATCTCGAAGCGTTGTCGCGCGACGGAGGCTTCCGCGAGGATCTCTGGTTTCGCCTGGCCAACGTGCCCGTCGACGTGCCGCCTTTGCGCGAGCGTTCTTCCGACGTGCCGCTGCTCTTCACGAATTTTCTGCAGCACTACTGCGCGCGCAATCAGCGGATGCCGTTGTCGGTCGAGGCCGCGGTTTACGACGCGCTCATGGCGTATGCGTGGCCGGGCAATGTGCGCGAGTTGCGCAACGTCGCGGAGCGGCTTTCCGTGTTCGGCACTGATCCGATCACGATCGACCAACTGCCGGTTTCGATCCTCGCGCAGCGCGGCGCGGAGAACGGTCTGGTGCGCGTGCCGGTGCCGCCGATTCCGCTGCGCGATTTCAAAGCGCAATGCGAGAAGGAGTACATCGAAGCGGTGCTGCGGCGGACCAATTGGAATGTCAGCAAGGCCGCGCAATTGCTCGATATTCAGCGCACCTATCTGCACGAAAAGATGGTGTCGCTCGGCATCGAGAGGCCGTAGTTCAGGCGCTGCTTACCGACCAACCGGACGGCAGTGTGCAGGTACTAAAAAGTTGCTTTCCGCAGGTGCGGCCTGCTAAGGTGCGTTGCTCTCAGGCAATAGTTCCCGGGTCCCACAACCACAATCAGGAGTCCTTGTGAACAGTTCATCCCTCTGCGTGCGGGCGGGCGGGGGACGAACGGCGACACTCTGCGTGTCGGCCGTGCTCTTGCTGTTTGCGTTGAGTGCCACTGCATTCGGCGCGGACGTTTCCCATGAGAAAGTCCTCTTTCCGGCTACGCTGCACATCACGCGCGAGCTGACCAATCCCATCTCCGGAACGAAGTCGACGATCGACGAGTACTGTCTCGGCAACCGCGTGGTTTCAGTCAGCGGCAGCCGGACGGCAATCGCCGATTACGACAAGCATTCGATCATGCGGATCGACTTCGCGGCCGGCACCTACAGCATCGCGTCGTTCGAAGAAGTGGCGAAGATGCACGCCGCCATGCGCGCTCCCGGTACGGCCATGCAGTCGGTGGCTGCCGCCGCGAAGAGCGACGAGTGGAAAGCGGAAGCGCGCGGCAACAGCGTGATCGCGTCGCGTCCCGGCGAAACGGTGGAGCTGCAGCGCCGCGGCGTGCAGTCGTCGCAATCGATCCGCATCACCGCCGATCGTGAAATGAAGTTGAGCCGCGACGCCGTCGAAGCACTGACCGGTCTCGCTTACCCCAACCCGCGCGACGAAGCGGCGGACGCGATCCTCGGCGCCTTGCGCGCCAATCCGGCATCGCGCATCGCCACGAACAGCGCTCCCTCCGAAAACGAGTACCGCCTTCCTCTGGAGCACGTGGTGCGATTCGAAGTCGATGGTGAATCGATCGAGTCGCGCAACGTCGTCGTGCGCATCGGCCAGGAGCTGGTGCCCGCCGACGCGATCACGCTGCCGCCGGGCGTGAAGCTCGTCGACTCCGATGCAGTCACCGCTCAGCGCGTGTTGCAGGAGCTCGACGGACCGTCTCCCGCCGTAAAGCCGTAGAGCTGCAAACCCCTCGTCCATCGAGCTTCGCCCAGGAGGCGATCGTATGAAGTTCCGTCGAATCTTCGCTGCCCTCATCGTCACCATCGCAGCCACTCACGCTGCGCTGGCGGCCAACATCACGAGCACGAGCCTGCGCATCCAAGGCGCGGGACTGCGCGTGCTGACCGAGTCCGTCGTCACCGGCATCGATCTGCCTGCCTCGGTGCAAACGGAGTTCGGCGGCAAGACGAACGACGAGGCGACGGCGCCGGAAGAGCTGACGGTGGTTGGCGACCTCACCGGACCGGGACTCGATACGCCCGTTCCGCTGACGACCGCGCCGGGTCACAAGTTCGAGATCCCCGGGCTCAAGCAGATCGGCACGTACTACCTGCAGAACATCCGCCTGATGAACGGAACGGAGTTTCTGCAGTACGCGACGCCGTCCGTCGTCACCATCACCGTCTCCGACCTGCTGCAAACGAAAGTCACCGTCAAGCAGCTCACGCCCGAAGAGATCCGTGCGCGCGGCATCGTCGTCGACGCGCGCAACTTCGACGTTTACGAATACAGCTTCACGTTCATCATCAAAGACCAGGAAGTGGTCGTGCCGTTCCCGGTCATCATCGACCCGCGCACGCACGAAGCTTTCCCCGTCGCTTCTGAATCGCCGTACAAGATCCCGTCCGACAAAATCATCGAGCCGCCGCGCTGGACGCCGCCGCAGATCATCGCCACGGAGTTCGGCGAAGAATCAGACGGCTTCGACTGGGGCAAGGATCCGCTCGAGAAAAATCCGAAGGGCGCACCGTTCAAGATCCCGGCGGCCATCGTCATCCCCAACAGTCTGGCCGTGCTGCACCAGTTCTTCGCGGTGGGTATCGTCGTGACGAACGGAGCCCCCGCAGACAGCGACGCGCGACTCGAGAACATCTACGCGAACATCAAGATCCCCACCGCGCTACGCACGGTCAAGACCGAGCCGACCGTGGCCATGGGCGCCGCGGTGCCCATCGTCGAGCCGAAGACGGGCGTGACGTTCCTCCTCGCGCAGGGACGCGGTGAAGCGGAGTGGACGCTCGAAGGTTTGCACGCCGGCACGTATCCGATCGACATCGATCTGCACGCGACGCTGAAGCGCACCGGCCAGGACGACCTGGCGCTGCATGCCACGCCGCGCGCGTCGGTCGTCGTGCACGACCCGCGCTTCAACATCACCTTCTCGCATCCCGACACGGTGCGCAAAGGGATCGAGTATTCGACCTACGCCTTCATCACCAACATGAGCGGCACGGAGCAGACCATCACGGTCGCATCCGGCGTGCAGGGCTGCGACGTGAATCCGAACGGCAACGTCTGCCGCCTGAGCGGCGCGGTATCGGATCTGATCACCATTCCGGCCAATGACATGCGGGTCATCGAGTACCGGCTCCGCTCCAATGTGATCGGCCACGTCTTCGCCACCGCCGGCACGCTCGACGATGACGAGCATCTCAGCGCCAAAGTGCAGTTGACCATGGGCGTCAGCGAGACGGGCATTCCGCTCTCGCCGGTGACGCTGATCCTTCCGTACTACGCGCAGTTCGTGGAGCCGGACGTCGTCTCCGCGAACCTGCAGCTGTTCGGTCTCGGATTCAGTCTGGCCACGGCGCCGGTGAATGCGATGACGGCGAAGTTCCCGCGCGTCATCCAGACCGACGTCTTCCAGCGCGCAGTCGATCTTTCGCGCGCGGGACAGCGGATCTTCATCTCGAACAGCAACGCCGAAGTGAAGCGCGACTCGCTCGTGCACATGACGCTCGATCTCCTCGGCAACGGCGGTCACGATCTGCGCGAATGGGATGCGCTGCGCCGCCAGGAAAAGAGCGGACGCATGGCTGGCGCGGCCGGCGCGCGGCAGCTCGAGGCCACCGGTCTCGCGAACGGCGCCACGATGCGCGACTTCATCGACTCGATGGCTTCGGCGACGGCGTGGCGTTCCGGCTACGTGGCCGTCCTTGCGCACGGCGCGGCCACGGGCGATCGTCCGTACGCGGTGTCGCTCACCGGCAGATCTTCCGCTCGCAGCGCGCAGCTGCCGAACGAAGCAGAAGCGGCGAAGTGGGTGCGCACGCTGCCGTACTCCGACATCGATCAATTCAACGGCGCGGGCGAAAACGGCGAGCTGGCCATGATGGGCCGCTGGGTCGAAGACCTCGATGCGAGCGTCACCCCGGCAGCGGACGGCCAGTTCTCCGTGGAAGTGATTTATCCGAACACCGCCGACGGCACGCTGTTGAAGGCGCACTTCGATCTGACCGGCCACAAAGGCGAAACGCTCACCATTCCGATCACGCGCGGCGACTCCGCGCTCGACGCGTTACTGCCCAACGGCGGCATCGCCTCCACCGGCAGCGTGAGCACCGTCTCGCCGCAGCCGCTCACGCTCCTCGGCGCGCGCCAGGATTTGTACCTCGACGAGAACGGCCACAAAGTCTCGGTGCTCTACAACCGTCCGGTCTCCACGCCGGAAGGCGTCGATCTGCTCACGCGCTTCGACGGCGAGATCGACTTCAACAAAGACTCGGTCGTCTTCAAAGGACCGCGTCCGCTCTCCTCGGCCGCGCTGCAGGAAGATCGCCGCACCGTCAACCTGACCTTCGATCACGTGCTGTCGATCAACGCCGACTACACGCTCGCGTCGGGAAACATGATCGATCCGACCACTTCGGCCGAGGTGTCGTTCCCGGAGAAGGTGGCGATCAAGATTGATAACGCGTCGCCTGCCGCGATTCTGTACGGCAAGGTGTTGAAGGGCGACAACACGCCCATTCCGCACAGCGAGATCACCATCCGGCAGTACAAAACCACAGACGGCAAAGAGCCGTCGGTGCCGCCGCAGTGGGACGTCACGAACGCCGACGGCGCGTTCCTCTTCGAATACGTCCGCCGCGAGATCGAAGCGTATTACGGCGGTGCGTATCGCGCCGTGGCCGTGACGCCGGACGGCAAGACCACAACCATCGAAGGATCGGTGCGCCTGCCCAACAAGGTGCACTTCCTCAACATCCAGCTCCTCGGCCGCGGGTCGGCGGAGGGCTATGTTCGCTACGACAACGGCGAGGTCGCCGCGGGCGCGCGCGTCACCGTCGGCAGCACGATGTTCAACATCATGCAAGGCGTCGAGGCGGACGCGAAGGGCTACTACCGCATCGACGATCTGCCGGTCGGCCCGCTGACGTTCAGCGCCATCGACAAAGACGGCAACACCACCTTCGCCGCCGCGGAAATCGCGACGCCGGGCCAGCTCGTCACGCAGAACCTGTCGATCTACCGCAAGCCGTTCCCCGG
>DASSMK010000091.1:0-10014 GCA_035688915.1 Thermoanaerobaculia bacterium | reverse complement strand
GACGCGGTGAAATCGGTGAAGCAGGTGGACGGCATCGACATCGACATCGACGCCATCCCACTCGATGACCCCGAGGTCTACCGGCTGTTCCAGGAAGGGCGCACGAAGGGTGTGTTCCAGTTCGAATCAGGCGGCATGGTCGACCTGCTTCGTAAAGCGCGCCCGACGCAGTTCGAAGATCTCGCCGCACTGAACGCGCTCTATCGTCCCGGCGCGCTCGACGCGGGCATGGTCGACGTTTACGTGAAGTGCAAGAGCGGCTCGCAGAAGCCGAAATACCTCGTTCCGGTGATGAAGGAGATCCTCGGCGAAACGTACGGGATCATCGTCTACCAGGAGCAGGTCATGCAGATTGCGCAGAGCGTGGCCAACTACTCGCTCGGCCAGGCGGATTTGCTGCGCAAGGCCATGGGTAAGAAGGACGCCGAGGTCATGGCCAAGGAGCGCGGCGGCTTCGTGGCGGGCGCGGTGGCCAACGGCTACGACAAGAAGAAAGCGAACGAGATTTTCGACTACATCGAGCCGTTCGCGCGCTACGGCTTCAACAAGTCGCACTCGGTTGCTTACGCGCTCGTGGCGTATCAGACGGCGTGGCTGAAGGTGCACCACCCGCGGCATTTCATGGCCGCGCTGATGTCGTCGGAAATGGATCGCACCGAAGCGGTGGTGAAGTTCATCGGCGAGGCGAAGCTGATGGGCATCGAAGTGCTGCCGCCGGACGTCAACGAATCGAACATGTACTTCACCGTCGTCGGCCCGAACATCCGCTTCGGCCTCGGCGCGGTGAAAGGCGTGGGTGAGAGCGCGATCGAATCGATTCTCATCGCGCGACAGAAACTCGGACGCTTCTCTTCGCTGCTGCAATTCTGCGAAGAAGTCGACATGCGCGCCTGCAACAAGAAGGTGCTGGAAGCGCTGATCAAATCGGGCTCATTCGATTTCATCGGACTGACGCGCCGCGCGCTCTTCGAGCAACTCGAGCCGACGGCCGATTCAGCGACACGCGCGAAGGAAGAGAAAGAGCGCGGACAGAACTCGCTCTTCGGCATGTTCGCGGCGGCGGCGCCGTCTGCTTCTCATTCGGCGGGCGAGGGCGCCCGCCGCTCCACGATGATTCCGGAGTGGGAGGAAGACGAGCGGCTGCGCTACGAAAAGGAAACGCTCGGCTTCTACATCACCGGCCATCCGCTCAACAAATACCTCGACGAGTTGAAGCTCTTCGCAAACGCCAACACCGAGACGCTCTACAAACACGTCGATGAAGTGGTGAACATCGGCGGCATCGTCTCGCAGATCAAAAAGTCGAAGATCAAGAAGGGGCCGAACGAAGGGAAGATGATGGCCAAGTTCTTCCTCGACGATCAGGCCGGATCGGTCGAGGTGGTGGTCTTCTCCGATCTCTTCTCCAAGTACATGCGCTGGCTCGACAACGGCGTGGCGGTGCTGGTGACGGCGACGGTGAAAGACACCGGCGGGCAGCAGGCCGGACGTTCGGCGTCGCTGCAATCGGCGGAGCAGTCGGCGCAGCAGATCGACGACGAATACGGCGGCCATCCCGAAACCTCTCGCGCGCGCATCTCGGCGTACGAGTTCCGGATCGAGGATCTGGAAGACGATCGCGATCCGAAAGAAATCGAACGCGAAAAGTACGGGGATCGCGCCGACAACTTTGCGTTGTTCGGCGGCGCCGCGCCAGCTCCCGCTCCGACTCCGCTGGTTGCGGAGGAAGACGCGTTCAACGCGGCCGTCGAGCAGATTGTGGAGTCACCGAGCTTCGCCGCGCACGCGGCGGCGTTTCACGAATCGCCGATCACGCCGGAGCTCTCCGCGCTGGAGATCGTGCAGCTCGACGGCATCCGCGACAAGAAGGTGAAAGAGATCGCGCTGGAAGTGCCGTATCCGCGCATGAGCGACGACACGGTGAAGAAGATCCGCGAGATCGTCGAAGAGCACGCGGGGGAGATTCCGGTAACCGTGACGATCGTCGAGTTGCCTGACGATGTCGCGGCGAGCGTCGGTCAGCCGCAGCTGCGCCTGAAAGTGAATCATCACTTCCGCGTGCAGCCAGGCCCGCAGCTCAAGGACGCGCTGGAGCGGGTGCACGCGAATCCTCGCTACGTCTTCTGACGCGTCAGTGCCTCACGGCACGTGACCGCGTCGACGGAGCGGGCAGCGGCGCATCGAACAGGCGAAAGGCGATCGTGCCGGATCGCACGTAAGGCGGCTCGGTGATGAAACGGCGGTAGACGATGATGGCGCGTTCGCCGTTCGACGCCACCACCGGCTCGGCTTCGAGATCGTCCGATCCGATGCGCGGCAGATGTTGTTCGACCAGCAGCGCGGGCGAGAGGTAGACGCTGCGCAAATCGGCGCGGTCGTTCGTGAAAAAGTTCGCGTCCGCCAATCCGGAAACGAGCAGCCACGAACCTTCGAAGAACGCGGCTTCGTTGACGTCCTGCAGTGGAACCGCGACAGCGCGACCCAGCGTTCCTTCCGGCGTGATCGTCGCGGCGAACGTTCCTTCGCGCCAGCGCCACGCCGCGAGAAATGTCGAGCCGTTCCACGCCACCTGCGGCGCGCCCGCGGCGGCGGCGTTCTCCAGCGGATGCAGCTCGATCGGCGGCGAGACGGTGCCTCCGGTGGACACGAGCGCCGCCGCCGCGCCGGTCTCGAATGGCGAATGGCCGCCGTACCACTTTTCGCGATACCAGCTGACGAGGAACTGACCGTCGCCGGCGGCGACATCGGGATAGTAGCGATCCCACGGATCGGTCGAGATCAGCAGCGGCACGGAGTCGATGAGACCATTGCGATCGAAGCGCGCGCCGAAGATTTCGCCGCCGAAGCCGTGCGTGGACGGGCGCGTGCCGGTGCCGGTCCACACCACCAGCGTCGTGTCGCCCGACTGCGCGATGGCGGTGCCGGCGCCCGATGTATTCGCGATGACGGTCGGAGCGAAATCGATCGAGCCGTCTTCCCACATCCGCCGCGCCACGAGCCGCCCTGTGTCGCCGGCGTATTCGGTCCAGGCGATCAGGAATCGATCGCCGTCGCCGGCTACTACCGGCATCCGCGCGATCGTGCCCGGCGTCGAAAGCCGGCGCGGTGTCGAATCGAGCACCGTGCCGTCATGCGCAATGCGCGACGCCACGATGATGTCGCGTCCGTCGGTGCGGTCGTTCTGCATCCAGACGATGAGATCGACCGCGTCGCCGAGAGCCACCGACGGCTGCGATTGCTCCGGCGTGCTGATGACCGGCGCAAAGGGCTCGGACAGCGCTTCGCCCGTGGTCGCGCGCAGCCATCGTGAACCGTAAGTGGCACTGACGAAGACCGTCGTGCCGTTCGAGGCCGCGACGCCGGCGGATTCGATGTTCTCCGCGCGCGTAACCGTGCGCGTGGAGTCGTCGATCGCGAACACGCCATCGCCCGCGAGGAGCAACGCACCGCCCGCGCGGCCGAGGGCGGTCAGCGTGAATGGCGTTCGATCGGAGATGACGAAGCTATCGGAGACGGCGAGCGTGGCTGGATCGATCAGCCTGCCGTACATGCCCGCCTCCGCCGATGAGAAGAAGCCGCTCGAACGAACGAGCAGGTAACGCGTTCCATCGAACGCAAGCGCGAGAGCGCCGGTCGGCTCGGCGAACGGCAGCGTCACGCTTCTGGTCTCACCGCTGCGATCGACGCGAATCAGGCGCACCTCGTTGCCCGTGCTCACCGCGAGCACGAAACCAGCGGGATCCGCCGCCAGTGCGTAAGCCTCGTTCACTGCCTCGAAGGGGATCCAGTCGCCGAGCGGCGCACCCTGCGCATCGATGCGGTGCGCGCGCAGAATGCCGCCGTCGCGGATGAGGATCAGCGCCGCATCGTCGTTCCCGGCCACGGCCAGAATCTGCGACGGCCCGAACGTAGTTGCCACCAGCCGGCGCGTTCCGGCCACGTCATCGAACGATGCGGCGTAGAGCGCCGAAGCCTCCGTCCACACCACAAAGTACTGATCCGCGATGGTCACGACGCGCGCGTCCGTGCTGACCGGCAGCCGCACCGGCGGCGCTTCCGGCGTCGGATCGAGCGAAATGAGGCGCGATCCGTAAACCGCACCGTGATTCTGCGAGAGGAGCGCGTAGCCGCGTCCGTTCGACGCGACGCTGCCTACGTTTGCAGCGGAGGGAACGAGCTGCGGATTTGTGACGAGCCGTTCGGCGCCGGGCGCGTGCTCCGCGGCGGAAACGCGAACGGCCATGACGAGAGCGACGACGAGAGCGAGGGCGACAGCGGGGCGCAGGGACATACCGCATCTTCCTACGCACGCGGTGCCTGAAACGTCCAGCATGCGACGCTCGGCTACAATCATTCCGATCCCCGATGACCGAGGTGACACAGCTGCTGCGGGACTGGAGCGACGGCCGGAACGAGGCGCGCGAAGCCGTGCTTCAGCTCGTGTACGACCCGCTGCGCGAGCTCGCGGCCAGGCATCTCCATCGCGAACGCGATGGCCACACGCTCCAGCCGACGGCGCTCGTGCACGAGCTTTATCTCAAGCTCCTGCAGCAGCGGCGCGTCGACTGGTCCGATCGAGGCCACTTCTTCGCGGTCGCCGCGCAGATGATGCGGCGCATTCTGGTCGACTACGCGCGGCGCAGAAAAAGCGACAAGCGCGGCGGCGGCGCGGTGCCGGTCACGATCAGCGATGCGCTGGACGTGGCCGCGCAGGAATCGCTCGACATCGTCGCGCTCGACGAGGCGCTCGAATCGCTCGGCGCAGTCTTCCCGCAGCAGGCCAGGATCGTCGAGCTGCGCTTCTACGGCGGTCTGACCATCGACGAAACGGCCGAGGTGCTCGGCATCTCCGCCGCCACGGTCAGCCGCGAGTGGATGATGGCGCGGGCGTGGCTGCGGCGCGCGCTGGAAGTGAAATGAGCGGCGGTCGCGACGCGAGTCGCACAGACGGCGACCTCGCCGCGGCGAACGTCGCCTTCTGGGAACGCGTGCGCGAAGTCTTCCACGAAGCCGTCGCGCTCGACAGCACCGCGCGCCGCGAGCTGCTCGCCGACGCCGATGCGCGCGTTCGCGAAGAAGTGGCGTCGCTCCTCGCGTCGCACGACGAAGCGGGCGATTTTCTCGACACGCCGATCCTCGCGCACGCGCGCCTCGACCATCTCACCGGTTCGCTCGTCGGACCGTACCGCATCGTCCGTCTCCTCGGCGAAGGCGGCATGGGCGCCGTCTACCTCGGCGTCCGCGAAGGCGCCGAGTTCGAGCAGCGCGTCGCGGTGAAAGTGATTCGCGGAGGAGGGGAGTCGATCCTGCGGCGCTTCCGGCAGGAGCGGCAGATTCTCGCGGCGCTCGAGCATCCGAACATCGCGCGCATGCTCGACGGCGGCACCACCGCCAACGGCGCGCCGTTCCTGGCGATGGAGTACATCGAAGGAACGCCGATCGACGAATACGCGGCGACGCATCACCTCTCCGTTCACGAACGGCTGCGGCTCTTCCTCACGCTCTGCGACGCGGTGCAGCACGCGCATCGCAATCTGGTCATCCATCGCGACATCAAACCGGCCAACGTGCTGATTACGCGCGACGGCGTGCCGAAGCTGCTCGACTTCGGCATCGCCAAGTTGATCTCCGAAGTCACGGTCGATGCGACGGTGACGCGGATGATGACGCCCGATTACGCGAGTCCGGAGCAGCTGCACGGCTTGCCCGTGTCGACCGCGACGGATGTCTATTCGCTCGGCGTGCTGCTCTATGGATTGCTCGCGAACGGCAAACCATTCGACGGCGAGCGGCGCGGCGATTCGGAGCCGGTGCGTCCGAGCCTGCGCAATCGCGCGCTGCGCGGCGATCTCGACAACATTTTGATGATGGCGCTGCAGAGCGAGCCGGCGCGGCGCTACGGCTCCGTCGAGCAGTTCGCGGCAGACATCCGCCGGCATCTGGCCGGACATCCCGTCACCGCGCGTCCCGACACGCTGCTCTATCGCGCCTCGAAATTCACGCGGCGCAACAAGGTGGTCGTCGCAGCGGCGATCGTCGTCGCGATCGTCACCGCCATCGCCTTCATGGCCACGCTGCGGCAGAAGCGGATCGCCGAACATCGCTTCGAACAGGTACGTGCGCTGGCGCGTTCGTTCGTTTTCGAGATTCACGACGCCATCGCGCCGCTGCCCGGATCGACGCGCGCCCGCGAGCTGCTCGTGCGCCGCGCGCTCGTCTATCTCGACGGCCTCGCGGCCGAAGCGCAGGACAGCGCGGAGTTGCAGCGCGAGCTTGCGCGCGCCTATCTCCGCATCGGCGACGTGCAAGGCTTGCCCTATCAAGCAAACCTCGGCGACACCGCCGGCGCACTGACGAGTTATCGCAAAGCGCTGGCGATTGCTGAGCGGTTGCTCGACGATGAATCTTCCGACGAAGCGCTGCTCCTCGCCGCCGAAGCGCACGATCGCCTCGGCCTCGTCGAGCAGCGCGCGCTGCGCTGGGCGAACGCGATGGAGCAGCATCAGACCGCGCTGGCGCTGCGCGGACGCGTGAGCGCGCAAGGTCCGAACGAGCGCGTGCAGCTCGCGCGGACGTGGGTGGCCATCGGCGATTGCCGCTACGTCGGCGGCCAGCGTGTGGCTGCACGTTTTCGCGGCGACGGCGCAGCAGCGTACGAAGAAGCGCTGCGCGTGCTGGAGCACGTTCCGCATCGCGGCGCGCATCTCGCCGAGCTGCTCAATCAGATCGCCCGCGCCAACCAGCGCCTCGGCGGTTACTACTCCAATCCCGGCCGCATCGCGAAATTCGGTCCGCGCTGCGTGGCGTATCACACCGCTGCGTTGCACGCGCTCGAACAACGCGCCGCGCTCGATGCATCGAACGCCATTGCGCAACGCAACGTCGCCGATCAACAGGTCATGACCGCAACCGCATACGTGCGTCTCAAAGACGGCGCGAACGCCGTGGCGCTAGCGCACTCCGCGATCGAAACGCTGAACGCGCTCGCTGCCGCCGATCCGACGAACGTCGAAGCCCAGCACGATCTCGCGTTCGCGTTCGAGACAGCAGGCGATGGCTACGCGATCGACGGCAAGTGGGATGACGCCGAACGCGCCTTCCAGCGCTGCATCGACATCCGCCGCAAGCTCGTCGCGGGCGACGCGTCCAACCGCGAAGACCTGCGCGGGCTGGCCATGGAGTACGAGCGCCTCGCGCACGTGTACGAAGCGCGCGGCCAGGGCGCACGTGCGGAGAAACTGCGGGCGGAATCGGAGCGGATGCTCGCGAAGATGTAGGCGCCGGGTCACGACGCCTACATCCCGCAAGCGATTTGCTGTTTAACGCACGCCGCTGCGCAGATCGGTCACGTGCTCCTTCTTCGCCTGACTCGTGCCGGCGGTGAGCAGCGTGTCCCAGTAAGGCACCGGCGCGAAGAGAAGCGCCGCGCGTGCTTCATCGAGTTTCGTGCGCAGTTCGGTGATGTGCACTTTCTTGATCGTGGTGCTGCTGCTCAGCGTCGGATCGGTGAACGTCGCCGCAGCGAGACCGGCCGCGGCGCGGACCGCATTCACGGCCGTGCGCAGTTCGGTAATGTGCGCGGCTTTGATGGCCGTCGACGCTGCGAGCGGATCATCGGTGAAGGCGACGGTCGTGGCCAGATCGATGTTGCTCATCGGGCTCTCCGTCAGCGAGCCGTCGAGCCACGTGACGCGGTAGAGATAGGTGGTGCCGGACAGCACGGTCGTGTCGGTGTACGCATTCGTGACCGGGTTCGCGACCATCGCGAACGCGCCGCCGCCGGAGCTGCGCCACACTTTGTATGACGCCGCGGTCGCGACGGCATCCCACGTGACGGACACCTGCGAAATTGTCGTTGCCGCCGCGACGAGACCCGTCGGCGCGGTGCACTGCTGCGTCAAAACAGACAGCGTGTTTCCGCCGAACGTCGGCACCAGCGCCTCGGCCGCGCCGTCGCGATTCACGTCGGCAAAGGCCATCCCGAACGGTTGGCTAGGCGTCACGATCGTCGTCGGCGCACCGAAGCCGCCGCGCCCGTCGCCACGGCGCAACGTGATGGTGTTGCCGGTGAACTCTGCGGCGCCGAGGTCGAGGCGGCCGTCGAGATCGAAGTCGGCGAGTGCGACGGCGACGGTCGTACCGCTCGTCGCGTAACGCACCGGCGTCGCGAACGTGCCGTCGCCGTTTCCGAGAAACACCTCCGCACCGGATGATCCGACGGCGAAGACGAGGTCGAGATCGCCGTCGGCGTCGATGTCTGCGCTCGCCGCCTGCCACTGCGAGCCGATGCTGTCGAAGGAGACGGGAGCGGCGAACGTGCCGTCGCCGTTGTTTTTGAGGATCGTGCCGTCAGTGGTGTTGATGTTGCCGGTGATGACGTCGACGTCGCCGTCGCGATCGAAATCGCCAACGGCGAGCGCGCTCGGGTCGAGGCCGACGGTGTAATTCACCGCCGCGGCGAAGGTGCCGTTGCCCGCGCCGAGAAGGACCGAGAAGTTGTCGCTCGAAGGGTTGAGCACCACGAGGTCGGGCTTGCCGTCGCGGTTCAAATCGTCGACGGCGAGGTCGCGCGCATGGCTGCCCGCGGCGTAGTCGACGTGCGCGGCGAAGGAGCCGGCGCCATCGCCGAGAAGAATGGCCACGCTGTTTGCGCCGAAACTCGTCACGGCGATGTCGGGCTTCCCATCGAGATTGAAATCGCCCGTGGCCACACGATGCGGTGAGGCAGGTGTCGGGAAGTTCTTGCCGGCTGCGAACGTGCCGTTCGACTGGCCGAGAAAGACGGTGAGATTCGAGGAGTTGTAATTCGCCACGACCGCGTCGATGACGCCGTTGCGGTCGAAATCCGCGACAGCGACTCCGTCGGGCGAGTTGCTTGCCGTGACCGGATAGTTCGTCGGACCGGCGAACGTGCCGCAGTTCGTGCGGCAGGTTCCGCTATCGAGCACGATGGCCAGCGAATTCGTGGCAGCGCTGGCGAATGCGTAGTCGGCGCGCCCGTCGCCATTGAGATCGGCGGCGACGAGAGACTGCCCTTCGTTCGCTGCGACGGCGGATGTTGACGCGGCGAAGGTGCCGTTGCCGTTACCGAGCAGGAAGTCCATGTCGGTGCCGGTTTCCGAACTGAAGGCGAGATCGATGCTGCCGTCGCGATTGATGTCGACCGCCGCCACATCGCGCGGATGCGAGTCGATCGGATAGTTCACTGCCGCGGCCATTGTGCCGGTGCCGCTGTTGAGGAGCACGGACGCGGTGTTCGCGGTGCGATTGGCGACGGAAACGTCGGGATCACCATCCCGATCGAAATCCGCCACGACCACCGACGCCGGATTCGTTCCGGTGGCGTAAGTGCCGAGCGTTCCGAATGAGCCGAACGACGAGCCGATCATGATGGTGACGTTGCCCGACGACCAGTTTGCGACGGCGAAATCGGGGTTGCCGTCGCGGTTGAAATCTCCCGGCGCCAGCGCGTACGGGTTGGAGCCGGTGCTGTACGACAGCGGGATGGTGAACGTGCCGTTGCCGTTGCCGAAGCGAACGACCAGCGTGCTGTTGTTGTAGCTGACGGTGACGAGGTCGAGCTTCGCATCGTGATTGACGTCGATGAGCACTGTCGCGGCGGGGCCGCTCGGCATCGTCAGAAAGGTCGGTGCGGCGAACGTTCCGTAGCCATTGCCTTTGTAGATGCCGATGGTGGAATCGCCCATGTTCGTGACGGCGAGATCGAGGATGCTGTCGCCGTCGACGTCGCCGGTAGCGATGCTGGTGGGCGTGACGCCGGCGGAAAGTGTCACCGCAGTGCCGACGGTTCCGTTGCCGAAGCCGGTGAACACGGAGAGCGTTCCGTCGGTGGCGTTCGCAACGACGAGATCCGTTTTGCCATCGCGATTGAAGTCGGCGGCGGCGACGGCGGACGGCGCATCACCGGCGGGATAACGGCGGGCAGAGGTGAAATCGGGACAGGCGGCCGAGGCAGAGAACGACAGTGCGAACAGAACGATACTGAGCGCAGCA
>DASSMK010000090.1:0-4676 GCA_035688915.1 Thermoanaerobaculia bacterium | reverse complement strand
TTTTTCGCGATCTTCGGCGGGCGAGGGCGCCCGCCGCTCCAAAACGCAGCGCGCAAAAGGACAAACAATGGCTCGTTTCTTCATCAATCGTCCCGTCGTCGCGATCGTCATCTCGATCCTGACGGTTCTCGGCGGCCTCGTGGCGCTGCTCAACCTGCCGGTCGAGCAGTTCCCCGATCTCGTGCCGCCGATGATTCAGATTCAGGGGCAGTATCCCGGCGCCGACGCCATCACCATCGAGCAATCGGTGGCCACACCGATCGAGCAGCAGATGAACGGCGTCGAGAACATGCTCTACATCCAGTCCGTCAACGCGGGCGACGGCACGTTCTCCACGCGCGTCACGTTCGACGTCGGCACGGACCGCAACACGGCGCAGGTCAACGCGCAGAACCGCGTCTCGCAGGCCACGCCCAGCCTGCCGACGGAAGTGAGCCAGTACGGTCTCACGTACCGCAAGACGCAAGGCTCGCCGCTGATGCTGATCTCGCTCTATTCGCCGAAGGGGACGTACGACCCGCTCTTCATCTCGAACTACGCGCTGATCAACGTCAATGACGCGATCTATCGCGTGCCCGGCGTCGGCCAGGTGTTGAACTTCGGCGCGGCCGAATACGCGATGCGCATCTGGCTCAAGCCCGATCAGCTCGCGAAGCTCGGCCTCACCGCGGCCGACGTGCAGCGCGCGGTGCAGCAGCAGAACGCCGTCAACCCGTCCGGCCAGATCGGCGCGGAGCCGGTGCCGAACGGCCAGGAGTTCACGTACACGGTCCGCTCGCAGGGACGTCTGGTCACGCCGCAGGAATTCGGCGACATCGTCATCCGCCTCAATCCCGACGGCTCGGCGGTGCGCGTGCGCGACGTGGCGCGCGTGGAGCTCGGCGCACTTTCGTATCGCCAGCGCGCGCGCTTCAACGGCAAGCCTTCGGCGAACGTGGCCGTCTTCCAGGCGCCCGGCTCGAACGCGCTCGAAGTGGCGAACGGCGTGAAGAAGACGATGGCGGAGCTGAAGAACCGCTTTCCCGAAGATATCGATTACACGGTGTCGGTGGATACGACGCGGCCGGTCACGGCCGGCATTCGCGAGATCGAGCACACGCTCATCGAAGCGATGCTGCTCGTCATCCTGGTGGTGTTCCTCTTCCTGCAGAACTGGCGCGCCACGATCATCCCGATCGTCGCCGTTCCGGTCTCGCTGATCGGTACCTTCGCGATCTTCCCGCTCCTCGGCTTCTCCATCAACACGCTGTCGCTCTTCGGCCTCGTGCTCGCGATCGGTCTCGTCGTCGATGACGCCATCGTCGTCGTCGAAGCGGTCGAGCATCACATCGAAGAGGGGATGGCGCCGCGCGCCGCGACCGTTCAGGCCATGAAGGAAGTGTCCGGTCCGGTCGTGGCCATCGCGCTCATTCTTTCGTCGGTCTTCTTGCCCGCCGCGTTCATCGGCGGCATTCAGGGACGATTGAACCAGCAGTTCGCCGTGACGATCGCGGTGTCGGTGCTGATCTCCGCGTTCAACGCGCTGACGCTGTCGCCGGCGCTCTCCGCGATGATCCTGCGCCCGCGCAAAAAGTCGAACGGCCTGGCGGCGCGCTTCTTCGGCGGGTTCAACACCGTCTTCGATCGCTTCACGCGCGGCTACGTGTCGGTGTCGGCGCTGCTGATTCGCAAGGCGGTGCTCTCCGTGGCGCTGCTGCTGATCTTCGGTCTGCTCGCGGCTCTGGCGGGCAAGAAGCTGCCGTCGAGCTTCGTGCCGCAGGAAGATGCCGCGGCGATGTACGTGAACGCGCAGCTGCCGGACGCGTCATCGCTGCAGCGCAGCGACGTTGTGGCGCGCAAGATCGAAAAGATCCTCGCCGAAACGAAAGGCGTGCAGTACTACAACTCGATCGTCGGCTTTTCGCTGCTGTCGTACGTGTCGAACTCGTACAGCGTGACGTTCTTCTCGCAGCTCGAAGATTGGGAGAAGCGCGGCGGCAAAGAAGAGACGGCGGATGCGCTGATCCAGAAACTCAACGGCCGGTTCAAGAAGGAGATCCCGGAAGCGAACGTCTTCGCCTTCCAGCCTCCCCCCATCCCCGGCCTCGGCACCGCCGGCGGTTTCTCGCTCTGGCTGCAGGACCGCAGCGGGCAGGATCCGACATTCCTCGAAGAGAACGTGCAGAAGTTCCTGGCCGCTGCTCGCGAGCGGCCGGAGATCGCCACGGTCAACAGCACGTTCCGCGCGGCCGTGCCGCAGGTGTACGTCGACGTCGATCGCGACAAGGCGCTGAAGCAGGGCGTGGCGGTGACCGATGTCTATCAAACGCTGCAGACGTTTCTCGGCGGCTCGTTCGTCAATCAGTTCAACCGCTTCGGCCGGCAGTGGCGCGTCTTCCTGCAGGCGGATGCGCAGGATCGTCTGACGCCGGAAGCGATCGGACAGTTCTTCGTGCGCAACAACGACGGCAACATGGTTCCGCTCTCGTCGCTCGTCACCATCCGCCGCACCTCGGGCGCCGAGTACACGACGCGCTTCAATCTCTATCGCGCGGCGCAGGTCACCGGCTCCGCGGCGCCGGGCTACAGCTCGGGCCAGGCGATGGAAGCGCTCGAAGATGTCGCGCGCAAGACGCTGCCGCGCGAGATGGGCTACGACTGGTCGGATCTCTCGTTCCAGGAGAAGCGCGCCGCCGGCACCGGCAGCCGCGTCTTCATCATGTCGCTGCTGTTCGTCTTCCTGATTCTCGCGGCGCTGTACGAAAGCTGGTCGCTGCCGTTCTCGGTGCTGCTCAGCGTTCCGATCGCCGTGTTCGGTGCGTTCGCCGGTCTGCTGCTGCGCAAGTTCGATCTCGACGTGTACGGACAAGTCGGTCTGGTCGTGCTGATCGGGCTCGCGGCGAAGAACGCGATTCTGATCATCGAATTCGCGAAGGCGGAGTTCGAGCGTGAAGGCGATCTCGTCGCGGCGGCATTGCACGGCGCGCGTCTCCGTCTCCGCCCCATTCTCATGACGTCCTTCGCCTTCATCCTCGGCTGCGTCCCGCTCTGGCGCGCCAGCGGCGCGGGCGCGGCGGCGCGACGCATTCTCGGCACCGTGGTCGTCTCCGGCATGCTCGCGGCGACGCTGCTGGCGATCTTCCTCATCCCCGTGCTCTACGTCGTCGTGGAGCGGATCGCGGGATCGGAGAAGAAGCACGCCGCGGCGCTGGCGGCGACGGACGAAGTGGAGGTTGTGCATTGAGGAAGCTGCTTCTCATCACGATGGCGCTCGCGCTCGGCGCATGCACCGTCGGTCCGAATTACCAGAAGCCCGTGATCGCGGTGCCGGAGCAGTTGTACGGCGCTCCCGCGGGCACCGCTGAATCGTTCGCGGACGCGCAGTGGTTCGACGTGTTCAGCGATCCGCAGCTGCGCGCGCTGATCGATGAAGCGCTGCGCAACGGCTACGACGTGCGCGTCGCGGCGGCGCGCGTGGAAGAAGCGCGGGCGCGTTACGGCATCGCCGGCGCCGCGCGTTATCCCGATGTCGATTACCAAGGGCGCACCGGCTACGGCCGCGCGAACGGCGAGACGGGCGGCGCGTTCGCGGCGAACGTCGGCGCCGGCTGGGAAGTCGATCTGTGGGGACGCATCCGCCGCCTGAACGAAGCCGCTCGCGCGCAGTACCTCGCATCCGAAGAAGGGCAGCGCGCGGTGAGGCTGTCGCTCGCGGCGGAAGTGGCGTCGTCGTACTTTGATCTGCGCGAAGCGGACGCGGAGCTCGACATCGCACGCCGCACGGTCGCCGCGTTCCAGAACACGCTCGATCTCTTCGACAAGCGTCTGCGCGGCGGCACCGCGTCCGGTCTCGAAACCGCGCGCGCCGAAGCGCTGCTCGCGAATGCCGCGGCGCAGATTCCGCTGCTCGAGCGCGACATCGTCGCCACCGAGAATCAGTTGAATCTCCTCGTCGGTCGCCAGCCGGGACCGATCGCACGCGGTGCGGCTCTGGCCGATCAGCCCATTCCTGCGAACGTGCCGCCGGGACTTCCGTCCGCGCTGCTGCTGCGTCGTCCCGACGTTCGTGCTGCGGAGCAGGCGCTGATCGCCGCGAACGCGAACATCGGCGTCGCTGAAGCCTCCTTCTATCCCACTCTCTCCCTCACCGGACTCCTCGGCGTGCAGAGCTCCGATCTCTCCGAGCTGTTCACCGAAGGGCGGACGTGGAACGTGCAGGCCGGATTGCTCGGACCGATTTTCAACGCCGGCCGCTTGCGCAATCAGCGCCGCGTGGCCGTCGCGCAGTTCCAGGAAGCGCTCGCGCAGTACGAGCAGCAGGTGACGCGCGCACTCGCCGATGCATCGACGTCGCTCGTGTCGGTCGAAAAGCTCGGTACCGCCGAAGCGGAACGCCAGCGCGCGCTGCGCGCAAATCAGGAAGCGGTCCGATTGGCGACGCTGCGCTACGACTCGGGATTCTCCGCGTACTTTGAAGTACTCGACGCGATGCAGCAACTGTTCGCCGCAGAAAACGCCGCGGCGCGCACGCGCCGCGACCGGCTCGTGGCGCTGGTGCAGCTGTACCGCGCGCTGGGCGGCGGCTGGCAGGGTTGACCGGGGGGCCTCCGGCGGCTGGGGCCACAGGCCCCAGACCCCATTGGTTGGCCTAGCCTCCGCCGACACTCACTTCCAACTTGCGCGACACTGTCGGCGGA
>DASSMK010000089.1:0-21370 GCA_035688915.1 Thermoanaerobaculia bacterium | reverse complement strand
GGCATGATCGGCAGAAAGTCGCGCGGCGAGATCAGGATCCAGAAGCCGCCCAGCGTGACGATGAAGATGCCCGTCGCCACAGCCGCAAAGTAGCGCGCGCGATTTTCCATCGCGCGAAAACGCCACGCCGCGAAGATCACGCCGGCCAGCGCGAACGGATAGAGGTAGCGGCCGAGGTGCACGTAGCCGCGCGTTTGGGAGACGTTCGCGTTGAAGGTGAAGACGCAGTAGACCATCGCATCCCACGCATGCATCAGCGCGAAGAACGCGAGCAGTAGCGCCGGGATGATCGCGAATCCGATCGCGAACGGCACCAGCATCTGCCAATTGCGTTTGCCGCGGCCGTGCGTGGCGATCAGCGCCGCGATGCCGAGCGTCGCCAGGAGCAGCGTCGTCTTCAGCGACACGCCGAGCGCCGCGCCGAGGAGGAGGCCGGCGAGCGAATAGCGGCGGCGCATCAGCGCGAGCAGCGCCAGCATCCAGAGCGTGTTCCAGAGATTGTCGGTGCGGTACTCGAGCGACTTGAGAAAAAACGGCGGGAAGAGCGAGAGCAGCACGACGCCCCACAGCGCGGTGCGCTCGTCGTACATGGCGCGGCCGATGACGTACGTGGCGTAGAGCACCGCCGCGAAAAGGATGAGCATCGGCGCGCGCATCCAGAGCAGGATGTCTGCGCGCTCGCCGAGGGCTTTCAGCAGCGGCGCGGTGAGGAGATGGAAGAGGGGAGCGTGATTGTCGAAGTAATCGCGATACTGCACGAGCCCGGCGGTCCACCCCCACGCCACATGCAGATGCTGCGGCTCATCGGAGTCGAAGCGGTAGCGGAAGAAGGCCACCGCACGCAGCGCGAGTGAAACCGCCGCCGCGCCGGCCAGAAGGATTCGTTCGGACGTTCGCAAAGCCCGGCATCCTAGCAAAAAAGTCTCGACAGCCTCGCCGTCCCGTGAATAGAATCCGCGCCCGCGTTGTTGAGCACAATCCAACGCCGTTGTAGCTCAGTTGGTAGAGCAGCTGATTCGTAATCAGCAGGTCACCGGTTCAAGTCCGGTCAACGGCTCCAGATGACCCATAGTTGAAGCGCCGGCCCCGAAAGGGTCGGCGCTTTTTGTTTGGCGTGCGCTGCCGCACAAATCGCCTTCCTCCCCCGTGCGAAAATCTCGCACCGATCATGTCCAATCTGCTCGAACGCGAAGCGCCGCTCGCGGAGCTCCAGCGCGCCAAAGAAGATGCTCTCGCCGGCCGCGGCGCCGTCATCGCCGTCATCGGCGAAGCCGGCATCGGCAAGAGCTCGCTGCTGCATGCCTTTGTTCGTGCCTCGCGCAACGATCTCCGCGTCCTTCAATCGGGATGCGAAGCGCTCTTCACACCGCGGCCGCTCGGTCCGCTGTACGACGTCGCCGCCGATCTTGCCGTCGACGTCGAGCTGCCGCGCGAACGGCTCTTTCCGCAAGTGCTCGCCGCGCTCCGCCGCGAACCGACCGTGCTCGTCGTCGAAGACGTCCACTGGGCCGACCGCGCCACACTCGACCTCCTCAAATACCTCGGCCGCCGCCTCGCCACCGCCGGCGTGCTGCTTCTGATCAGCTACCGCGACGACGAGATCGGTCCCGATCATCCGCTCATCTCGCTCCTCGGCGATCTCGGTTCCTCGCTGCGCCGCATCCACCTGGAAGGCCTTTCGCGCGAGGCGATCCAGCAACTGGCCGGCGATCGCAGCGCCGGATTGCGCGAGCTCACCGGCGGCAATCCGTTCTATGTCACCGAAGTGCTCGCGGCGGGCACGGAGCGCGTGCCGCACACGGTTCGCGATGCGGTGCTCGCGCGCGCCGCGCATCTGACGCCCGACGCGCGGCGGCTCATCGAGCTCGCGTCACTCATCCCCGGTCGCGCAGAACTGCACCTGCTCGATGCCGCGGTGGACGACGCGGAAGCCGCCGCACGCACCGGCATCGTGCGCGTCGAGCAGTCGTTCCTCATCTTCCGTCACGAGCTCGCGCGTCATGCGATCGAAGACTCGCTCTCCGACGCGCGACGCATGCCGATGCATCGCACCATTCTCGAACGGTTGCTCGCGGCGAACGAAAAGTCATTTGCACGTCTCGCGCACCACGCGGCCGGAGCACGCGACGCAGCAGCCATTCTTCGCTACGCGCCGCTCGCAGCGGAAGAAGCAGCGAAGGCAAGCGCGCACCAGGAAGCGGCGGCGCACTATCGCACCGCACTGCAGTATTCCGGCGCTGTCAGCGAAGCGCAACGCGCCGCGCTGCTCGATGCGCTGTCGTACGAGTGCTACCTCACCGAGCGCCTCGGCGAAGCGCTGGAACGCCGCGTCGAAGCGTTGGCGATCTGGCGCGCGCTCGGCGAGACGCGCAAGGAAGGCGACAACGTCCGCTGGCAATCGCGCCTGAACTGGTTCCTCGGCCGCAACGCCGATGCCTACGATTGCGCCGTGCGCGCCATCGCCATCCTCGGGTCGATGCCGCCGAGCCGCGAGCTGGCCATGGCGTACAGCAACAAGGCGCAGTTGCACATGCTCGCGCAGGAGCGGGACCGCGCGGCCGCGTGGGGCACACGCGCGATTGCGCTGGCGGAGGAGTTCAACGATCAGGAGATCCTCGCGCACGCGCTGAACAACGTCGGCACGGCGGAGGATGACGACGAGCCGGTCGAGCGGAGTCTGCGCATCGCGCTGCAGCATGGCTTTCAGGAGCACGTCGCGCGCGCCTACACGAACCTCGGCGCATCGAACGTGCGTCGCTGCAGCTACGAAGCCGCGTCGCGGTGGCTCGATGAAGGGATCACCTGGTGCCGCGATCGCGATCTCGACTCCTGGGTCTTCTACATGCGCGCGTGGCGCGCGCGGCTGCGACTCGAACGCGGTGCGTGGGACGACGCGGTGGACGACGCGGAAGCGGTGCTGGCGCACGGCGCGTCATCGATCACACGCATCGCGGCAGGGGCAGTGCTCGGGCGGGTTTGCATCCGGCGCGGCGATCCGGGCGGCATGACGCTGCTCGATGAAGCGCGCGATCTCGCGCTGGTCACGGGCGAGTTCCAGCGCATCGCGCCGGTTGTCGCCGCACGTGCGGAAGCGGCGTGGCTGCGCGGCGATACGACTGCAGCGGCGAGCGAAGTGGCCGAGGCGTTTGCGATGTCGGCGGAAATCGGCGAGCCGTGGGCGCGTGGGGAGCTGGCGATGTGGCTGGGCGTCGATACGCCGCCGGTGGATGTTGCGGAGCCCTACGCGCTGCTCATCGCGGGAGAGTTCAGCGACGCGGCGACAGCATTCGAGTCAGCGGGGCGGCCGTACGAAGCGGCGCTGGCGGTGTCGCGCAGCGAAGACGTCGACGCCTTGCGCCGCGCCGTCAGCATCCTCGAACGACTCGGCGACGGTTCGCTCATCGAAATCGTGCGGCGCAAGTTACGCGCGCTCGGTGTCCGCGGGCCGCGCGAAACGACGCGCGCGAATCCGGCGGGACTGACGGAGCGTGAGATCGAGATCCTCGATCTGGTCGGCGACGGCCTGCGCAATGCGGACATCGCCGCGCGGCTTTTCCTCTCGCCGAAGACGGTCGATCACCACGTTTCGTCGATTCTCTCCAAGCTCGGCGTGAAGAGCCGCCGCGACGCGTCGCGCGTGTTCCGCTCGCAACTTGGGGAGCCCGCCGCCGAAAAATAGGGAGTTTCTCCCGATGTCCGCACGGCGCTGGCGACCGATCTTGCGTGGCGAAAGGAAACTTCAACATGCCACGCTACGTCATCGAACGCACTTTTCCCGATGGTCTCCACATCCCGATCAGCAGTGAAGGCGCGACCGCGGCCGCGCAGGTCGGTACCGTCAACGCCGCCGAAGGTGTGAACTGGGTCCACAGCTACGTCAGCGGCGACAAGAAGCGCACCTACTGCGTTTATGACGCGCCGACGCCGGAAGCGATCCGCCGCGCCGCCTCGAAGAATGGCCTGCCGATCGACAAGATCACCGAAGTGTCGGTTCTCACGCCGTCCTTCTACTACTGAGCCGAAGGGGATGAGCGCGCCGTCCCGCCATACGTGGGACGGCGCGTTTCATTTGGTCTTGTTCAAAGCCACCGCGGCGCGAATGAGCGTCTTCAACGCCTTCGCATCGATCTTCTCGCCCTCGTGAAAATCGATCGCGCGACGCGTGTTGCCTTCCAGGCTGGAGTTGAACAGCCCGGCCGGATCGTCGAGCGAGGCACCCTTCGCGAACGTCATCTTCACGACGCTTTTGTACGTCTCACCGGTGCAGATGATGCCGTGGTCCGACCAGACCGGCGTGCCGCGCCACTTCCACTCTTCGACCGCGTCGGGCGCCGCTTCTTTGATGATCGCGCGCAGCCGCGCGAGCAACTCGCCGCGCCAATCGCCCAGCTCCTCAATGCGCGCATCGATCAACGCGGACGCAGATTCGGAATCCTTCGCCGCGGCTTTCTTCTTCGTACTCACGCCTTCTCCTCGCCGCCGAACTGCTGCGCATACTCCGCATTGAGCCGCGGCCAGCCGAATTTCATCGCCTCGCCGGCGACGATCCGTCCGATCGGCGCTTCATCGAGCAGACGATCGAGCACGTCGAGACAGATGTGCCATCCCGCGGCGCCCATCGAGATGTAACGGCGGTCGATGTTGTGCCACAGCGTGAGGCGCGTGCCGTCGCCGGCCGGTTCGAGCTGCCACCGGATGTCCTGCCCGCCCCAGTTGTATTCGAGCAGGCGCGGCGCGTCCGCTCGCGTGATCGTCGTTTCGGAAACCGGCGCAGACGGCGCGCCGACGGTCGTGAGTTTCACCGTCGCACCCGCGGTATCGAGCTTCCTGTCCGCGTCGAACGGTGCCCACTCGCGCAACTGCGCGGGATCGGTGAGCGCGTCCCACACTTTCTCCGGCGAATGCCGCAGCTCTCGCACGAGCACGAGCGTCCACTTCTCGCCATCCTTTTCGACGTGCGCTCCGCTGGCCGGACCGGGTGCGTATTCATCTCTCGTGATCTTCACTTCTTCGCTCCTTTGCCGCGCCCACGCTTCGCGCCGCGCGCCTTGTTCGTCGATTTCTTTTTCTTCGCCGGCGCCGCCGTTCCATGCATCCGATCGAGATGCCGCTCCAGCGCGTCCACATGCGCCAACCAGAACGCACGAAATGGCGCCAGCCAGTCGTCCACTTCCTGCAGCCGCTCCGGCGTCAAGCGATACATCCGCCGCTGCGCATCGACCGTCGATTCGACGATGCCGGCGTCACGCAACACGCGCAGATGCTTCGACACCATCGGCTGCGGAATCCCGAGCTCCCGCTCCAGCTCGCCCACCGACTGTTCCGACGCCACGAGCAGGCTGAGGATGGCCCGCCGGTTCGGCTCCGCGATCACTTCGAAGACGGATTGCACGCCGTTATGTATACCGTCAACGGAATATACGCGTCAAGGCATATGCGCGTGCGGCTCAGCCGTTCGCGTTTCACATGCAGGTATCCTTCACTCACGAATGACCGAAGGGGCCACAGCTGCCGCACCGTCCGGATTCGTCGCGAAAGCCGCGCGGCGTCTTGCCGTCGCGTTGACGATTTCCATCGGCATCGGCCTGGTGATGATGGAGCACTGGAAGAGCTCCACCGCCTCGCTCTTCCTTCGCACCATCAGCCTCGGCCTCGCCGCGACGACCGCGTTCGTCGTCTTCGAAATCTGGCCACGAAAGCTGCCGCGATGGTTCGAGCGCTGGGTGCTGCAGGTCGTCGCGGTCGGCGTGGTCATGCCGCTGACGACGCTCGCCATCTACATCGCCAACACTCCCGCCGGCGCGCCACCATTCTGGAAAAACGTCAACCGGCTGAATGGCTGGATGATGCTTACGTTCCTGGCGATGCTGCTCGCGCCATGGACCGCGCTCGCCGCGATCGTGAGGCAAAAGGAAGCATTCGCGCGGCATCAGAAACTCGCCTTCGCGCTGGAGCGCAGTGAGCTCGAGCGGCAGGCACTCGATGCGCGTTTGCGTTTGCTGCAAGCGCAGGTCGCGCCGCATTTCCTCTTCAACACGCTCGCGAACGTGCAGGCGCTCCTCGACACCGGCTCACCTCGCGCCTCCGAAGTGCTGCGCAGCCTGATCGCGTACCTTCGCGCGTCGGTGCCCGTGCTTCACGAGCCCGCCGCCACGATCGAGCGCGAGTTGCAACTCGTCCGTCCGTATCTCGAGCTGATGCAGATGCGCATGCCGGACCGCCTGCAGTACGCGATGAACATCGACCCGGCGGCGCTCGCCGTGCGCTGTCCTCCCACCACGCTGCTGACGCTCGTCGAGAATGCGGTGCGACACGGCATCGACCCGAGCGAAGAAGGCGGCCGCATCGCCATCGACGTGCACCGCCACGGCGACCGCTGCGTCGTTCGCGTCACCGACACCGGCGCCGGACTGCACGCCTCCGCAACCAGCCTCGGCACCGGACTGACTACGCTGCGCGAACGGCTTCAGCTCATCTTCGGCGACGCTGCGAATCTAAGTCTCACGTCGATCGCGCCGCACGGCGTGGCGGTGGAAGTGGAGATGCCAGCACAGATATGAACGACCGCGCTACCGCATTGATCGCCGACGATGAGCCGCTGCTGCGCGACGCGCTGCGCCGCCAGCTCGCGAACGTCTGGCCGGAGCTGGAGATTGTGGCCGAGGCGCGGAACGGCCGGGAGGCGGTGGAGTTGTTCGAGGAGCGGCATCCGGACATCTGCTTTCTCGACGTGCACATGCCCGGGCTCTCGGGCGTCGACGCGGCGAGTCGCATCGGCCGTCGCGCGCATCTCGTGTTCGTCACCGCGTACGACCACTACGCCGTGCAGGCGTTCGCGCAGGGCGCACTCGATTACCTCCTCAAGCCGGTCGAAGAAGTGCGGCTCGCCGAAACCGTCAGCCGTTTGAAGGAACGTCTGCAATCGTCAAAGCCCGCCATCAACACCGAGCAGCTCTTGCAGCAACTGAGCGCGCAGCTGGCGAAGCTGCAGAGCGGCGGCAAGAGCGAGCCGCTGCGCTGGATCCGCGCGCAATCCGGCAAGACGGTGCGCCTCATCGCGATCGATGACGTCGACTACCTGCGCTCCGATGAAAAGTACACGCTGGTGGCGTGGCGCGACGGCGGCAAAGCGGCGGAGGCAGTCGTGCGCACGCCGTTGAAGGAATTGCTGGAGCAGCTCGATGCGGAGCAATTTGCGCAGGTCCATCGCTCCGTCGTCGTGAATCTGCGCGCCATCAGCCACGTGAAACGGCACGACAACGAAACGGCGGAGATTCACCTGAAGGGACGCGAGGACGTGCTGCCCGTCAGCCGCAATTACGTGCATCTGTTCCGGCAGATGTAGCCGCCGTTCGTCCGCGCGAATCCGCAGTTCGTCGCAACGGCGTGGTCCGCTCGCGCGCGCGGCACGACATTGCAGCACATGCTCCTGCCCATTCACATTGCCGCCGGCGGACTGGCGATCATCCTCGGCGCTGTTGCGCTGATCGCGAAGAAGGGCGGCACCATCCATCGCCGCAGCGGCCTGCTCTTCGTCTACGCCATGCTCGTCATGGGCGGCAGCGCCACAATCCTCGGCATCCGCAAAGGTGGTCTCGCCGACGGCAACGTGATGGCGGGGCTGCTGACGCTCTACTTCGTCGGCACGGCGTTGACCACGGTGCGTCCGCCGTCGCGCTGGACACGGCGCATCAACGCCGCGGCGCTGACGCTCGCCATCACGCTGGCAGTCGCGGCGATCGTCGGTGGATCGAGAGCCATCAACAGCACGAAGCTTTCGTCCGGCGGCGTTCCGTTTCGCACCATCGGTGTGATGTCCTTCGTCCTCGCCACGGCTCTCCTTCTCGCGGCGGCGGGCGACGTGCGCATCATGCGAGGCGGCATGCCGCGCGATGGACGCCGCCTCGCACGCCATCTCTGGCGCATGTGCTTCGCGCTCTTCATCGCGGCAGGATCGTTCTTCTCGATCCGCCACCGCGTCGCCAAAGTCCTGCCGGAGCCGTTCACGACCGGCCCGATGCGCGCGCTGCCGATCCTGCTGCTGTTCGGCGCGATGTTCTACTGGCTCTGGCGCGTTCGCGGCGGCCGCACGCTGCCGGCGCGCGTGACTGCCGAATGACGCGTGCGCTGGCCGGCGCTTCTGCCGCCTGAAACGCCCCCTCCCACACCTCCCTGTTGCATTCCGCCGATTTGCGATGTAGTGTTGTACTCGTGCGCAACACTGCGACAGGGCGGCCATGCTGGTGAACCTCGACCCCGCTGACGGGCGGCCACTGTACCTCCAGATCATGGACGAGGTGCGGCGGTCGATCGTGGCCGGCACGCTGAAGGCGGAAGATCCGCTGCCTTCCGTGCGCGAGCTCGCCGCGGAGCTGGTCGTCAATCCGCGCACCGTCTCGCAGGCCTATCAGGAGCTCGAGCGCGAAGGCGTCGTCTACGTGCAGCGCGGGCAGGGGACGTTCGTTTCGCCGGCCATGCGCCGCGGTGGGGGAGAGCGGCGCCGAACGCTCGCGCGCGAAATGGCCAAGCGCGCGTTGCTCGAGGCGCGGCGGAACGGAATCGACGCCGAGGAGCTCGTGATGGCGATTCAGAAGCTGGCGGCGGAGGAGGAGCGCGCCGACGCTCGTGCCTCGCGCGCCAAGGGAGACGACGAATGAGCGGCGAGGCATTCGCGGTCGCGACGTACGGGCTGTCGATGCGCTATGGCCGCGAGACTGCGCTCGACGGCGTCGATCTGCGCGTCAGCGAGGGTGCGGTCTACATCCTCATCGGTGCGAACGGAGCGGGAAAAAGCACCGCCATGAAGGTGCTGTTGAACCTCGAGCGGCCCGACGCCGGACGCGCAGAGGTGTTCGGACTCGATACTGCGTTGCGCGGTCCGGAAGCGCGCGCGCAGATCGGCTACATCCCGGAGCAGCAGGCGCACGATTACGCGTGGCTCACCTGCGGGCGGCTGATCGAGCACGTCGCCGCGCATTACCCGGCCTGGGATCACGCGTACGCCGCGCATCTCGTCAGCGTCCTTGGCGTGCGTCTCGAGCGCAAGGTCGGCACGTTGTCGAAAGGGGAAGGGCGACGGCTGCAGTTCGTGCTCGCGCTCGCACATCGTCCGCCGCTGCTTCTCCTCGACGAGCCGACCGATGGTCTCGATCCGCTCGTGCGCAACCGCACGCTCGCGCAGTTGGCGGAGCATCTCGCGGACACGCCGACCACGGTCGTTCTCGCGACGCACCACATTCATGAAGTGGAGAGTCTCGCCGATCACGTCGGCGTGCTTCGCAACGGTCGTCTCGTCGCGCAATTGACGCGCGATGACTTGCGCAGAACGGTCAACCGCTATCGCGTCGAAGTCGCGGAAGGCTGGCAACGGCCGCCGGAGTTGCGTGCGGCGAATCCGCGCCGTTCGCCGTCCGGTCGCGAAATGCAATGGACGCTGATCGGCGAACCGAGCGACGTCACCGCGCGTCTCGCGAGCGCCGGCGCCGTCGTGCGCGACGTGACGCCGCTCGCACTGGAAGAAGCGGCACTCGCGTTTCTGGCCGAGGAGGGAGCGGCGTGATGGACGTGACTCTTCATGCGGCGCCGCGCGGAAGCGACGTGGTGCGCGAACAGATCCGCATCGTCGGTGTCGGTTTGCGCCGCGAAGCGCTCGTCGCTGCCGTCGTCTTCGGCATCCTCACCATCGCCATCGTGATCGACATCTTTCGTTGCGACGCGGCGACCTGGTTCGATTCCACCGACTGGACGCCGATCGCTGTCGCCGCGTTTCTCTTTCCGTTCGCGGTCTGGCGGCGCGACGCGCGATTCAAACCGGCCTTCCTCTGGACGCTGCCGGCCGATCGCCGCAAGCTCGCGCTCGCGAAAGTGTTCGCGGGCTGGGTGTGGATGATCGCCGCGCTGGCGTTGCTCATCGGCTGGCAATCGACGCTTGCGCGCTTCTCCCGCGTCGCGAACGCCGAGGCCATGCCGGTGATTGCGCTGATCGGAGCGACGGCGATGTACCTCTTCGGCAGCGCGCTGATTCTCGCGTTACGGCATCCAGTACGCTGGCTGGTCGGCACAGCCGGCGTCTTCTTCCTCCTCGGCCTCCTCAACCAGGTCCTCGGCCTCGGCCCCGACGGCCGCACCGAAGCCATCATCACATCCACCGGCGTCTTCTCGGCGCTCGATCATCTGGAGAGGATCTCGCGAATGTACCCGCCGTTCGCGCTCTGGGCGATCGCCACGTTCCTCTGGGTCGGAGCCGGCCTGGCGGCGCTCCTCGCCGCGGCCTCGCGACATCGCGAGCGACGGCGACACTGAACCAACCACCAACCCGAAAAATCGGAGAAAACCATGCTGAATCTGCACGACGTTTCGCACGTCTATGCCAATGGCACGCGCGCGCTCGACCACGTAACGCTCTCCATCCCTCGCGGTATGTACGGCCTGCTCGGCCCCAACGGCGCCGGCAAATCGACGCTGATGCGCGCAATCGCCACGCTGCAGACGCCAACCGAAGGGAAGATTCGTTTCGGCGACATCGACGTGCTCACGGAGCCCGAAAAGCTGCGGCGCGAGCTCGGCTATCTGCCGCAGGATTTCGGCGTTTACGCTCGCGTATCCGCTTACGAGATGCTCGATCACATGGCGGTGCTGAAAGGCATTGCCACGCCCGCGGATCGCAAACTCACCGTCGAAACGCTGCTGGAGCAGACCAACCTCTGGAGCGTGCGCAAGAAAGCGTTGTCCGGCTTCTCCGGCGGCATGCGGCAACGCTTCGGCATCGCGCAGGCGTTGATCGGAAATCCCGGCCTGATCATCGTCGACGAGCCGACCGCGGGACTCGATCCGGAGGAGCGGAACCGCTTCCTGAATCTGCTCGCGGAGATCGGCGAGAACGTGGTGGTGATCCTCTCCACGCACATCGTCGACGACGTGAAGGACCTCTGCCCGCGGATGGCGGTGCTGGCGAATGGACGCGTACAGCTCGAAGGCGCGCCGCTGGAGCTGATCGAGTCGACGCGCGGGCGCATCTGGATGAAGACCATCGATCGGCGGGAGTTGGAGCCCGCGCGGCAGCGCTACGAGATCCTCTCCACACGGCTCGTCGCGGGACAGACCGTGGTGCACATCTTCGCGGACCGCGATCCGGGCGACGGCTTCCGCGCGGTCGATGCCGGTCTCGAGGACGTCTACTTTTCGGCGCTCGCGCAACTGCGCCGCGCGGCCTGAGGCGAACCATGCTCACGCAAATCGCACGCTTCGAATTCCGCTATCTGCTCCGCAATCCGCTGTTGTGGGTGACGGGCGCCTTCACTTTCGCCATGTTCATGGTCATGACCATGAAGGGCTTCGAGCTTGGCTCCGAAGGCGGACTGCTCGCGAACGCCGCTTACGCCACGCTGCGCAATTACATGATGGTCTCGATGGTGTACATGTTCGTGACGACGGCGTTCGTCGCGAACGTGATCATCCGCGACGACGAGACGAACTTCGGCCCGATCATCCGCTCTACGCGCATCACCAAGTTCGAGTACCTCTTCGGCCGTTTCCTCGGCGCATTCTCGGTTGCAGCGCTCTGCATGCTGCTCGTGCCGCTGGGCATTCTGATCGGAAGCATGATGCCGTGGGCCGATCCGACACAATTCGGTCCTCACCGATTAGCCGATCATCTTTACGCCTATTTCCTGATCGCGCTGCCGAATCTCTTCATTCACTCGGCGATCTTCTTCGCGCTGGCCACCATCACCCGCTCCATGATGGCCACATACCTCGGCGTCATCAGTCTCGTCTCCGGCTTTTTCTCGCTGGAAGGCGCCTTTCGCGACCGGCCGGAGCTGCAGGCCATCATCGCGACCGTGGAGCCGTTCTGCGCACGCGCGCTCAGTGACGCGACGCGCTACTGGACGATTCCCGAGCGCAACGTGATGCTGCCGGAGTTCTCCGGTGTCATCCTTTACAACCGGCTACTGTGGATGACTGTGGCGATGGCGTGCCTCGCGCTCGCTTATGCCGCGTTTCGCTTCGCCGATCAGGGGATGTCGAAACGCGAGCGCAAAAAGCAGAAGCTCGAGGCGCGGGCGTCCGCTGCCGCCGCTTCCGGCACAGTGATATCGACGGCGCTGCCGGACCCAAAACATGGCAACGCCGCGCTGCGCGCGCTCCTCTGGATGCGCATGAAATTCGAGGCGTGGCAAGTCATCAAAAGCCCGGCCTTTCCCGTGCTCATGGCCTGGGGAATTTACATGACGGCGTTCGTCCTGATCACTCAGCGCGATCCCGATTTTCGGCCGACGTACCCGACCACGCTCTCGCTGATTCCAGAGCTCGAAGATGCGTTCCGGGTCATTCCGATCGTCGTGGCCATCTACTACGCCGGCGAGCTCGTATGGCGCGAACGTGACCGGCGCGTGCACGAGTTGATTGATGCCGCGCCGATGCCGAATTGGGCGTATGTGGTGCCGAAGACGATGGCCATGGCGCTCGTGCTGGTGTCGATGCTCATCGTCAACGTTCTCGCTTCCATCACTCTGCAACTCTCGCTTGGCTACACGGCGCTGGAGCTGGGCAAATATCTGCTGTGGTACGTGCTGCCGGTGAGTTTCGACATGCTGCTCGTGGCCGCGCTGGCAATTTTCGTCCAGTCACTCAGTCCGCACAAAACCGTGGGCTGGGGAATCATGACGCTGTTCGTGGCCTGGCAGGAATTCAACAAGATCCTCAAACACAATCTCCTCAATTACGGCGGCAAACCGATGATGCCGCTGAGCGATCTCAATGGCGCCGGATCGTTCTGGAAAGGGGCGTGGACGTTCCGCCTGTACTGGGCCGCGTTTGCGGTCCTGCTGCTCGTGGCCGCGCACTTGTTGTGGAGACGAGGCACGGAAATCCGATTGAAGCCGCGGCTCACTCGCGCGCGACGCGCCTTGCTCGGCGCTCCCGGTTGGGTTGCTGCCGCGGCACTGCTGACGTTCGTCGGAACGGGTGCCTACGCTTTTTACAACACCAACATCCTCAATCGTTATCAAACCGATGATGCAGCCAATGAGCATGCAGCCGAGCTCGAAAAACGCTACGGCAAATACCTCGGCATGCCGCAACCGGAGATCGCGAACATTAAGCTCGACGTCGCAATTTATCCTGAGGAGCGGCGTGTCAGCTCGCAAGGCCGCTTTCTGCTGCGCAATACGACGTCGCAGCCGATCCCGGAAATTCACCTCCGCCTGATGGATTCGGATCTGCAGCTCCGCAATGCCACGGTCAGCGGTGCGCGGCTGGTTCTCAATGATCCGGAGTTCGCCTATCGCATCTATCGTTTCGATCGCCCCATGCAACCGGGCGAAGAGCGCATCCTGAACTGCGCGACGCGCGTCGAGCTGCACGGCTTCCGCAATGGCAAGCCTTACACGCGGCTCGTGGAAAACGGCACGTTCCTCAGCGAAGCCGAGCTCATGCCCATGATCGGCATGAGTTACCTCGGCCTGCATCAGGATCCCGTACTGCGTCGCAAATACGGGCTGAAGGGCGAAATCGCGCCGCCGAAACTGGAGGACCTTGCCGCGACCAGAAAGGCGGTGTTCGATCGCGGGTGGTCAAAGACCGATATAAAAGTATCGACGAGCGCCGATCAGACCCCGCTCGCGCCGGGCAATCGGGTGTCCGACGTGACGCGCGGGAACCGGCGCATCGCCCATTTCGTGTCAAACGCGCCGATTCATCCGCGCTTCGCCGTTCTCTCCGCGCGCTATGCCGAAAAACACCGTCGGCATGGCGGCGTCGATCTGGCCGTCTATTACCACCCCGCGCACGCGTGGAATGTCGACCGCATGCTCAATGCGATGGAGGCGGCGCTCGACTATTACCAGTCCAGCTTCGGCCCCTATCAATTCGACCACTTCCGCGTCGTCGAGTTTCCCGGCTATCTCAGCTTCGCGCAGGCTTTCGCCGGAACCATCCCCTTTTCCGAAGAGGTGGGCTTCACCGCCAGTTACGAAAATCCCGAAACGATTGATTACGTGACCGGCATTACGGCGCACGAGCTGGCGCATCAATGGTGGGCGCACCAGGTGATCGGCGCGGAAATGGAGGGCGCGTCGATGCTCTCCGAAACGCTCGCGCAATACTCCGCTGACATGGTGATCGAGCGGATGCACGGCAAGGATCAAATCCGCCGTTACCTGAAATACGAGCTCGATCGCTATCTCGAAGGCCGCGCCTGGGCCGCACGCGACGAACCAACTCTCGTTCGCGTCGTCGGCCAGAACCACGTCACGTACCGCAAAGGCGCAATGGTCATGTACCTTCTGCACGAGCGCCTCGGCGAAGCCGCCGTCAACCGCGCGCTCCGCAATTTGGTGACGCGCTACAAATTCAAAGGCGCGCCGTATCCGCGCTCGCTCGACTTCGTCGCTCTCCTGCGCGCCGAAGCCAAAACAGCCGAACAGCAGAACCTCATCACCGACCTCTTCGAACGCATCACCCTCTACGACCTGAAAGTCACCGACCCCACCGCCACCCGCCGCCCCGACGGCAAGTGGGAGGTTTCCGTCCCCATCGACGCGAAAAAGCTCTACGCCGACGCCAACGGCGGCGAAACCGAAACCCCGCTGCAGGAGCGAATCGAAGTCGGCTTGTTTGCGGCGAAACCGGGCCTCGACGCATTCCACGCGAACGACGTGGTGCTGATGGAACGCCAGCCAATCCACTCCGGCCGGCAGGTCGTTCACTTTGTGGTGGACCGGAAACCGACCTACGCCGGCGTCGATCCCTACAACTTCTATATCGATCGCGATTCGGCGGATAACGTGATGGGGGTGAAGTGAGGGGAGGCGACTTCGCAGCGATGTCCCTCCTTGATTGAAATCATCCTCGAAGGTCCGCGCCGGAACTGACCCGGCGCGGCACCACCCTTCGAAGCGCCGCTCGCGAGGAGCTCGCTCGACCAACTCTGACGCTCCGCGCGGCTCGCTGCCGACGGTCGGCTTTTCACCGCCACCGACAAGCGCTCCCTCCGTCCTTGTAGTAACTTATAAGAGTCAGTATAGGTAGCGCCAAGATCGCGGCTGCATCTTGTCCGCACCTACAGGAGCACTCCCGTCGAATCCTCCTCTCCGCCGCTACGGTGGTCGCGATGAAACTCGGCGAGCGGATTCGCGAGCTCGTGGATGCGAAGAACCTCACGCATTCATGGGTGGCGACGGAGGCGGGGATGACCCCGACCACGTTCAGCCGCATTCTCAACGGCGAGACGGAAGATCCGAGTTTCTTCACGATTCTGCGCATCGCGCTGGTGATCAATGAGCCGATCAGCGCGATTGCTGGCGACGCACCGCAGGTGTGGAGCAATCAGGATCTGGAGCGTCTCGCGGCCGACACGAGCTGGTTGGCTTCTCGCGCGGTGCGCACAAAGACCTCGACGATGCTCGACATGCCGCCGCGCGCGAAGAGCAGCGGCCCGAAACCTGTCGTTCCAGTCGCCGCAGACCGCGGTGCGACGCTGGAGCCGGAAAGCTTCGAGCTGCCGGCGGCGCGCATTCCGGCAGAGTTTCGGAAGCGCGGCGCGGACGCGGTGTTCTCTGTGATCGGCGAGTCGATGACCGGCGCCGGTTATCACGAAGGCGATACGGTTTACGTCGCGAGCACGCGGGACGTTCGTTCCGCGGAGAACAAGATCGTCGTCTGTACCGTCGATGGCGTGCCGCTGCTCAAGCTCCTGCGCATCAGCGGCCGGAAGCTCGTGCTGGAGAGCGCGCATCCCGATCATCCGCCGCGCACGATCGACGAAGATGCCGAGCGGTTTCGCCTGCGCGGCATCGTGGTCGGACGCCGCGCCAAGCGCTGAAGCCGCCGCGCGAACAGCGACTCCCCTTCAGGAGTCGCTGTTGCTACGGCAAACCAAAATCAATACTCCCAAGCCCCCATCTCGTACGTGCCGCCGCGCGGTTTGCGCGCGTAATCGACGGTCACATACGAGAGCGTCGAACCATGATCCTTGGCCGGCGAAGTCGAAGTCAGTTTGTAATCCTCGGCATTGTGGCCGCCTGCCATGACGAAGGCCGGGGAGCCGACCTGGTCATTGTTGGTGGTGGTGTGCGCGGGCGCGGAGGGGGCGCTTGACCAGAGGTTGTAGCGGAAGGTGAAGCCGGTCGACTGCAGCGTGGTCGTCGAGTTGCCGCTCAGGTCGTAGCCGCCCACCACGCGCGCCGTAGAGCCGCTCGAGAGGGCGAAGATGTTGTTCTCGACGATGATGCCCGTCGCTGTCGAATCGTAATCGATGTGCAGCGCGTCGCCGGTCGGATCGTACACGGTGTTGTTCGCGAATTTGATGGTGTTCAAGCCGCTGTCGTCGCGCCAGTAGCCGATGCCCCAGTACGGATGGATGATCACGTTGTTGATGATCGTGTCATTGGCCAGCGTGTGCGTGGTGGGCGCGTCCGGATGCTCATTGGCCAGCACGATTCCCATCGCCGGCTGCCAGTTGTTGCTGCCGTAATTGCGATAGTAGTTCGTGTCGAAGCTGTAGCAGAGATTGCCGTCCACCACCGTGGTCTGCGCATGCTCGAGGTAGATGTTGTTCGAGAAATTGTCGAACACCTCGTTCCCAATCACGAAGCTGTTGTCCGTGGGACCCATGATGATCCCTTCGCCGTAATTGCGGAACACGCGGTTATTGCGCACCGTGGTATTGGGCACGGCGCTGATGCCGATGGCTTGCGGCCAGCCGCCGGAGAGATTCGTGCGCGCCGAGTTCGACAGGCAATTGTGATAGACGCTGTTGCCAGCGATCAGCATGTCGTGCGCAACGCCTGGAGTGTCTTCGCCGATCCAGATGCCGTCGCCTTGTGAATCGTGAATGGTGCAATTGAGAACCTTGCCGTACGTCTGGCCCCAGCCCACATAGCCCACGTGCGGCGAATTGCGGATTTCGAAACCGATGAAGTCGACATAAGCGCCGCCCACGCCGACCACGTCCGTGCTGGTGCCCATATTGGAGCTGCCGTCGAGAATCGGGTATTCGCCGGGATACGCCTGAATGGTCAGACGGCCATTGGCCGTGCCGTCGATCCAGACGCCGACGTGGCCGTAATAGATGCCGCCGCGCACATTGATCGTGACCGGGTTGCCTGCCGTGAGATCGCTATAGAGCGTGCCGTTCACACAGGCGCCGCTGATGGTAGCGAAGGGATTGGTGATCGTGCCCGTGCCGGTCGAGTCATTGCCGTTCGTGGCAACGTAATAGGTACCGGCAGAAGCGGTCGCAGCAAGGAAGAGCGTGGATAGAGAGAGGGCGAGTGCGAATCGTTGAAGTCGCATGAGAATCACCTTTTCGAAGGATTCCTGGTGGGTTAGTAATGGAGGAGAAGGACTGCGAGGCGGGTGCTGCGCATGTGGCTGTCTCCTTGGGCGGTTCGTGTTGTTCTGCGGAAACGGGAACCTTTCCGCGACTCCAAATAACTGCATACGGCGCGCCGGTTTTGGGCGATTCGCTGCCTTTATGGCGAAATGTCTTTGCGAATCAATGCGCGCCGATGACGGGACGTCGCGCCGCGTCTAAACTCACCGCGTGCAATTCACCAAGTACCTCCGCGACGGCGTGCGCAGCGGCGAGATCACCTGCAGCGTCCGCGTCTGGACGCGCGCACACGTGAAGGCCGGGAACCGCTATCCGATGGAAGGCGGCGAGATCGAAGTCGACTCCATCACGCCCATCACGTTCGCCGACATCACGCCCGAGCTCGCGCGCGCATCAGGCTTCGCCACCGTCGCCGATCTCCTCAAAGTCGCCAAACACGGCAGCGGCGAGAACGTCTTTCTCATCCGCTTCCACTATCTCGCGGGACGTACGGAACGGCGATCGACCGCATCGCGCAAACGCGCGCCGCGCTAAGTCCGATCAACGCGCCGATCGCCGCCACCACTCGATCATCCAGCGCGACAGCGAGATCGGCCCCGACAGCGGCAGCGCGTCGAGCTCGCCCGGCTCATAAAACCGCGCCGCCGCGAGCTCATTCTCATCGAGAGTGATCGCGTCGTGCTCCGCTTCGATCACGAAACCGATCATCAGCGAAGCCGGCAAAGGCCACGATTGCGATCCAAAGTACGTGACCGTTTTCGCGGTGAGTCCCGTCTCCTCGAACATCTCGCGCCGCGCGGCGTCTTCGAGCGATTCGCCTGGCTCGACGAATCCCGCCAGCGTCGACCACATCGCATGGCCGCGCCCTTTATGCTGCGCGAGCAGCAGCCGCCCGTTGTGCGTCACCGCCATCATCACCGCCGGATCGGTGCGCGGATAAAACTCGCCGTCGCCCGCGGGACAGACCCGCACGTGCCCGCCGTGCCGCACCTCCAGCTCCGCCGCACAGACGCTGCAGAAGCGCGTGCGGCGCGTCCAGTTCAGCATCCCTTGCGCGTACGACAACAGCGCCACATCTTCCGCATCCATCGCCGCCGCAGCCGCGCGAAAGTCGAACGTCACGTCGTCCGTGTAAAGAGGAACGCCATCGCGCCGGCCAAGAAAAATGATCCCCGTGCCGTCGCGCGTCGTGAAGTGCGCGCCGTCGATGCCGGTGATGCTCACGGCACCATCCGCAGGCGGCGAAGAGCGCTCCTGGTCAGCGCGATCGAACATTTCGCGACGCTACCACGCCGCGCGCTCCGAGTATTCTTCGCACATGAGCACCTCCACTTCCGACCAGCTCCTCGGCCAGAACCTCTCCGCCTCGCTCACCGTGAAAGATCTCGCCGCGAGCCTGCAGTGGTATCGCGACGTCTTCGGCTTCGCCGTCAGCCGCCAGTTCGAGCGGGAAGGAAAGTTGATGGCCGTGTCGCTGCAGGCCGGCGACGTGCGCATCCTCCTCACGCAGGACGACGGCGCGAAAGGGTTCGATCGCGTCAAAGGCGACGGCTTCTCGCTGCAGATCACGACCGATCAGGATCTCGACGCAATCGCGAAACGCATCGAAGAGCAAGGCGGGACGCTCGAATCGCAGCCGGTCGATACGGCGTGGGGCCCTCGCATGTTCCGCCTGCGCGATCCGGACGGCTTCCGCTTCACGATCTCCTCCGGCGCGCGCGACGCAGTGAAGTAATCTCTCCTACCGCATGGCACCGAACGCCTCCGTTGACCTGTACGACACCGAGCTGACTTTCCGCGGCGTGCCCACGTGGAAGCTGCGCCTGATGCGGCTGATGTTCCGCACCATCCTGCCGCGGCTGGTCGAGCACGGCGAGCGCCTCGGGCTGCTCACGCTGCGCATTCCGGTGATCGGCAAAATGCTCGTGCGGCACGTCGGACCGTTCGCCTACTTTTGCGGCGGCACCAGCATCGAAGACTCCGAAGGAACCGTGAAGCGATTGCGGCAGCGCGGCATCCGCTCGATTCTCGACTACTCCGCGGAGGGTTTGAAAAACGAGAAGGGATTCGACGTCACGCGCGATGAGGTGCTGCATGCGCTGCGACACGCTTCGACCTCCGGCGACGAGCCGTTCGGCGTCTTCAAAACCACCGGTCTCGGCGACAAAGATCTGCTCGAAACAGTCTCCTCCGGCGCGGCACTGAGCGCCGAGGAGCGGGCGGCGTTCGACCGCGTCGTGGCGCGCGTCCGGCAGATTTGCGAGGTGGCCGCCGCGGCGAAGTTGCGGATCCTGATCGATGCCGAGGAGTCGTGGATCCAGCAGGCGATCGACGACATGGCGGAGCAGATGATGGCGCAGTTCAATCGCGAACAGCCCATCGTTTACACCACGCTGCAGATGTATCGCGTCGATCGGCTCGATTACCTGCACCGGCTGCATGCGCACGGCGTGAGCGAAGACTTTTTCCCGGCGGTGAAGCTCGTGCGCGGCGCGTACATGGAAGCGGAGCGCGCACGCGCCGCCGCGCGCGGATTGCCCGATCCGATTCAACCCGACAAAGAAGCGACGGACGCGGCGTTCGATGCGGCGGTGCAGTTTTGCATCGAGCACATCGATCGCATCGCCGTCCTGGTCGGTACGCACAACGACACCTCGGTCGCCAAGCTGCTCGAGCAGATGGCGCGGCACGGCATCGCTCCGGGCGATCCGCGCGTGGAGTGCTCGCAGTTGCTGGGCATGAGCGACAACCTCAGTCGTGCGCTCGCGGTGCACGGCTACAACTCGTCAAAGTATGTTCCGTACGGCCCGCTGCGCACGGCCATTCCGTATCTCGTGCGGCGCGCGCAGGAGAATTCGTCGGTCGTCGGACAGACCGATCGCGAGCTGCGACTGGTCAGCGCGGAAATCGAGCGGCGGCGCGGCGCGCGATAAGTACGTTTCTGTTCAGTGCACGCGCGTGGCCGTCAGATTGTCGCGGATGGAGTGCAGATGCAGCGCCGTGACGGTGCCGTCTGCGGCGCGATCGAACGTCAGATACGCCTCTGTGTCGCGCAGGAAGAAGCGATCGCCGTCCGCGCCCGTTGGCACCAGGGCCGGAGGGTATAGACAGCGCATCGCGCGCGGCCACCTCCCGCCTACACTTGCGCCCGATGCACGATCACGACGACGAGGCCTACCTCCGCTCCCTCGGCTACGGCCAGCAACTCTTTCGCGAAATGGGCGGCTTCTCCAACTTCGCGATTTCGTTCTCGATCATTTCCGTGCTCACCGGCGCGGTGCTGCTCTTCGGCTACGGCCTGAAGTTTGCGGGACCGATCGTCAACTCCGTGGGCTGGCCGCTGGTGAGTCTCTTCACGCTTGCCGTTGCCGCGTCGATGGCGGAGATCGCGTCGGCGTATCCCACCGCGGGAGGACTCTACTTCTGGTCGTACCGCCTCGGCGGCCGCGGCTGGGCGTGGACCACGGCGTGGCTGAACATGATCGGGCAGGTGACGATCACCGCCGGCATCAACATCGCCGCGGCGATTTACCTGATCGGCGCGGCGACGCGCATCTTCGGCGTCGAAAGCAGCGGCTTCACCACCACGTGGTCGTTTCAGCTGCTGGTGATGGTGGCGATCATGATTCCGCAGGTCGTCATCAACATCTACGGCATCCGCTTGACGGCGCGATTGAGCGACGTGAGCGTCTGGTGGCACATCGCCGGCGTCGGCGTGATCGTGCTGCTGCTGGCGCTTCTCGGCAAGCATCACAATCCGGCGCCGTTCGTCTTTTCGTTTCAGGCATCGACCGATGCATACGCGGCATCGTCTTCGTTGGCGATCGCCGATTTTTCGACGCCGTCGCCGCTCTTTCGCATGTTCCCGTCGCTCGCCAATTTCTATCGCGCGGCGCCGCCTGCGCTGCTGTTCGTGCTGGCGCTGTTGCAGGCGCAGTGGACGTACACCGGCTACGACGCCTCCGCACACGTCGCCGAAGAAACGGTGATGGCGCGCAAGAACTCGGCGTGGGGCATCTTCCTCTCCGTCGCCGT
>DASSMK010000088.1:0-26767 GCA_035688915.1 Thermoanaerobaculia bacterium | reverse complement strand
CCACGGCACCTACCCGTTCGTCACCTCCTCCAACACCATCGTCGGCGGCGTCTGCACCGGCCTCGGCGTCGCCCCGAAGCACATCCACAAAGTGCTGGGCGTGGCGAAGGCGTACACGACGCGCGTGGGCGGCGGCGCGTTCCCGACGGAACTGAACGACGCGCACGGCGAGCACCTGCGCCGGCGCGGCAACGAGTTCGGCACGGTGACCGGACGTCCGCGCCGCACCGGCTGGCTCGACCTGGCGGTACTGCGTACGGCCGCGATGATCAACGGCCTCGACGAGATCGCGCTGACGAAGCTGGACGTGCTCGACGAGTTCGACGAGATTCCGATCTGCACCGCCTACAAGGTGCACGGCGAGACCTGGAACACCTTCCCCGCCTTCGCCGTCGCGCATGACGACTACAAGCCGGAGTACCGCGTCTTCAAAGGCTGGAAGTCGCCGACCGCGGGCATCACGTCGTACGACGAGCTGCCGCAGGCCGCGAAGGATTACGTGCAGTTCATCCAGGACCAGACCGAAGCGAAGATCGCCATCATCTCCACGGGACCGCGGCGCGAAGAGACGATCCTGCGGTAAGGCGCGAAAGTGCCGGCGACTGTGTCGCGGCGATTACTCGCTGTCGGCCGGCGTCTGCCGCAAATCTTCCGTGGCGAGCGCGCGCGCGAGCTCGTGCACGACGTCGCTGGCGGTGACTTCGTCCGACAAGCTGAACGTCCGAGCGGCGGACCAGCGCTCGCCATCGAAGACGAAGTAGCGGAACGTTTCGCCCGGGACGTACGCGACGACGCGCGCGCCGTTGACGAGCAGTTCGACGCTCGCCGCGGAAACGCCTTCCAATCGCGGACGCTCGATCGCGCCGTTCTGGCGGCCGACCGGAACCCAGATCTTCGCTTCGCCTTGCAGCTTCGGCGTGACGCGGACGCGCGTGGCGTCGCGCTTCGTGCGCGATCCGAAGACGACGTCGACCGATTCGGCGCCTGCCGGCGTGAGCGCGAGCATCGGCAGCGCGTCCGGCGCCGCGGTCTCGGTGCTCGACGCGACCGGACCGGCGACGAGACTCTCGACCGCGCCGCTCCACTTCGAAACGCTGCCGTCGCTGCCGAATGCGACCAGCGCGTACGACGCGGAGAGATCGCTCCCTTCGCCATCCCACCAGACCGCGTGAAGGAAGACGGTGCCGGCGGTCGACGTGAGCGTCGCATGCAGCGCCTTGCGCGGCGTGCTGCACGCTTCGGCGATGACGAGCATCGGCGTCCAGTCGCCCTGCAGGTTGCGCGTGCTGGTGACGATCGCGCCGTCGTGATTCCAGATGGCGACGAGTTTGTCGCCACGGCGATCGACGAGCAGATGCGGATCGCTTTCGCTCTCGATGCCGAAGGTCGCGGGAACGATGTTGGTGTCGACGTAGGGACCGGTGTGCGCGACGAGCGACAGCGCCTCGCCGTTGCCGACCACTTCGAGCGAGTTGAGCGTGCCGTCGGAGAGCAGCACCCATTCGCGCGGCGCGGCGAATGCCGCCAGCGGCATCATCAGCAGCACGACGGCGAGGAGGACGCGCTTCATCAGCAGCCCTTCCAGTTCACGACGGCCGTGAGATCCACCGACATCAGCAGCCCGCGAATGTTCGATCCCTCGGGATAGAACGACGCGACCACTTCGAAGAACTGCGCCGCTTCGTCGTAGCGCTCCAGGCGCCGCATCAATTCGCCGAGCAGATGATTCGCGTTGCGCACCTGCCGGCGTCCGCTCGCGAGCTCGAGCGCCTGCCGGCCGTACTCCTCCGCTTTCTCGTACTCCTCGCTCTGCAGGTAGCCGAGCGTCAGATCGGCGAACGCTTCGGCGCGCGCGTAGTCGGCGGTGAGACTCGGCAGCGCGCCTTCGAGCAGCGAGATGCCGCTCGCGAAATCGTCGTTCAGCACTTTCGCGCCGCCGAGGTTGGCGAGGAGCGTGGGGCGAAGCAGACCGGCGGGGCCTTCGACTTCCTGTCCCGCCAGCGCCACGAGTCCCTGTTCGAACGTCTGGATGGCCTCGGCGAAACGCGAGGCGGTGGTCATGACGATGCCGAGGTTGTTGAGGAGACGGGCGAGCGTGACGGAATCGCCGAGCTCCATCGCCGCGTCGCGCGCGATCTCGCCGTAGAAGATGGCCTTGGCGTTGTCGACTTCGTCGTAGCGGCGCATCAGCACCGCGGCGGCCTGATAGACGTGCAGCGGCGAACGGCGCCGCATGACGATCTTGGCGAGATCCTGAATCTCGCGGCCTTCCTGCTCGCACGCCAGCAGCGCTTCCGCTTTGCCGATCACGAGCAGCTCGCGAACGTCATCGCTTTCGGCGACTTCGAGCGCGTGGTCGTACACAGCCAGCGCTTCCGCCGCTTCCCCGCGCCACATGTGGCTAACCGCCACCTCGCGGAGCTGTCGTGCGACTGAATCACGTTCGGGCATTGGTCGCGAATTATACGCGGCACGCGCCGTCTGGGCGCGCATAGCCGTAACGCCACTCTCGATCAGGCGTTCAGTTGGCCGACGGCCGCGGTGCATTGTGGACGTCGCTGGCGAGCATGCGTTGCAGCTCGCGAACGACCGCATCCGCCGAGATTTCGGAATCAAGGATGACGACATGTTCCGCCGACCAGGTCTCGCCGTCATAGGTTGAGTATCGAATGCGATCTCCGGCTCGCGTGTAGATCGCCAGACGATCGGTCGACGTCAGGATCCGCAGGCTGGCGTCGTTGATGTTCTCGAGAAGCGGACGTTCAATTCTAGAGGTCTGTCTCGGCAGCGGGACCCAGATCCTTCCCTCCGCCTGCAGTTTTGGCAGCACCTTCACGCGGACAATGCCCTCGCCATCCGACGCACCGTGATAAAGATCCACCTCTTCGCGTTCTGACGGGCTGAAGGCCAGCAAGGGAAGCCTCCCAGCCGCGTCGACGGCAGCCACATCGGACGTACGCTCCAGTTCATCGAGCGACCCGCTCCACGCCGACGTCACTGCACCATTTTCATACGCGGCCAGCGCGTAGGCTGCGCGCGCTGTCGCACGATCGTCGCCATCCCACCACGCAGCGTGGACGAATTCAGTCCCCGCACTGCGCGTCAGTGTCGCGACGAGACCGTGACGTCCCGGAGCACTCCTTGCCAAGGTCAGTTCCGGCGCCCAGGTTCCGTCCGCTGCACGCGACACGGCCACAATGGCGCCGTCGCGGTTCCAAATGACGAACAGGGTTCCGGTCGTTGCGTCGAGTAGCAATCGTGCGTCGCTTTGCCGTTCCCGATTTGCTGCCGCCGGGATGAGAGTTGCCGCCATCCCTTCAGTTCTGCGCGTGACGAGCGAAATGGATGTGCCGTCGTCGGCCACGTCGACGCCGACGAGCGCGCCGTCGCTCGCGAGCACCCAGTCGTGAACAGCCGCATGGGCGGCGCACGAGACAGAAAGGCAGAACAGTACGGCAGCGACGAATTTCACGTCAGCACCCCTTCCAATTCACGACGGCGGTGAGGTCGACATTCAGAAGCAGACGGCGCACGTTGTCGCGATCGCGAAAGAACGACGCCACCACGTCGAAGTACGCACCGGCTTCGGCCCATCGCCGCTGTCGCCGCCTCAATTCGCCGAGGACGTAATTGGCATTGCGGACCTGTCGCCGGTCGGTGGCCAGCGCGAATGCCGAGCTCCCGACCCTCTCCGCCTCGTCGTAACGTTCGGTCTGCAGGTAGGCCAGCGTGAGATCGAGCAATGCTTCCACGCGGTCGTAATCGGCTTCGAGGTGCGGAATTGACGAAAGCAGCAGAGAAACGCCGCTTTCGTAATCATCGCTGGCAACCTTCACGCCGCCAAGATTCGCCACGATGATCCAACGCAAGCGGGCCGCAGCCGCGTCCATAGGCAGGCGAAGCAGCCGAACCAGCGCTTCGTCGAACGCTGCAGTGGCCTCATCGAAACGCGAGGTGGCCGTCATGACCACGCCAAGATTGTTCAGCAACGAAGCTTCCGCCAGCGGTTCGCCGACCTCGCGCGCCGCTTTGCGTGCGATCTCACCGTAAAAGATCGCCTTCCGAGGATCGGCGTCGAGCCAGCGCCGCATCAGAGTGCCGGCGGCGCGATAGACGATGCGAGGCGTGCGGTGGCGGACGACGATCCGTGGCAGCTCATCGAGCTCCTTGCCTTCGCGGTGGGCCGAGAGAAGCGCCTCCGCTTTCGCCACGATCAACTCCTCGCGAAGCTCTTCGGAGGGCGTTGCAGCGAGCGCGCGGTCAAAGAGACGGATTGCGGCATCGAGCTCGCCGCGCCAGACGAGATCGCGCGCCGCTTCGAAAAGCCGGCGCCCATCATCGTCCGTCTCCAGCATGCATTCGTCCTGCATGCATCGACTTTACGAAACGCGTCACCAGAGCAAAATCCGCCCTGCCACTCTATGGCAACGGGTCGTCACTTCCCGTTCAGCAACGCGTCCAGCGTTCCTTGCGAGACCGAGTGATACGTCGGCCGCGCTTTCGCGTAGATCTGCTTGGCGAACGCGACGTCTTCCGGATGCGCGAGCAATCCCTTGTACAGCGGCGTGAGGAACTTGCGGCGGCCTTGCGTGGTGAGGAAGCGTTCGATGGCGGGATACGCGGCCTTGTAGCGCGTGTCGATCGACTTCTCCAGCCACGCGGAGAGCACTTCGCTGTTGCCGCTGTCGCTGAAGTGGAATTGCGCGTCGAGCTCCGCCATGCGTTGCGGCGTGAGCGTTGGCGGGAGCGACTGGATGAAGTGCACGCGCTCATGCGAAGACCAACCTTCCGTCTTCAGCTCGGAGGCCTTCGTGCCGCTCTCGAATGCCTTCACCTGCGCTTCCACTTTCGCGAACGCCTGCGACTGCGGCTTCGGCGCGTTCGGCGGGAGTCCCGGCCCGTTGATCCAGGCGTCGGCACTCACTTTTTCGTAGATGCCCGGCAGGTTCTCGCGCAGGTACGCGACGAAGCGCTGCGTGGTCATCGACTGGAATGCATGGGATTCAAAGTATTTGCGGAGGAAGGCGTCGAACTGTTCGCGGCCTGCCGCTTCTTCCATCGCGCGGAGGAAGAGCGCGCCTTTTTCGTAGACGATGCCGGGCGCGTCATCCGGCTGGCGGCCGGCGAGATTGATGTAGAGATGCTGATCGCCCGGCGAGAGCGTGGCCAGCTCCTCTTCGCATTCGGTGCGGCCGAGGGCCCAGAGCATCTCGGAGTAGTCACGGCCGTAGAGCTTCTCGGTGATGCGATGCTCGATGTACGTCGTGAAGCCTTCGTTCAGCCAGAAGTCGTTCCACGTCGCGTTCGTGACGAGATTGCCGGACCACGAATGCGCGAGCTCGTGCGCGATGAGGGAGACGAGCGACTTGTCGCCGGCGATGACCGTGGGCGTGAGGAACGTAAGGCGCGGATTCTCCATGCCGCCGTACGGGAAGCTCGGCGGCAGCACGAGCAGGTCGTAACGCCCCCACCGGTACGGGCCGTACTGCTCGGACGTGGCGGCGATCATCTTCGGCGTGTCTTCGAACTCGTGCGCGGCTTTCGGCAGCACGGAGGGTTCGGCGTAGACGCCGCTGTTGTCGCTGAACGCGTGGAACTCGAGATCGCCCACGGCGATGGCGAGCAGATACGACGGAATGGCCTGCGGCATCTTGAAGTGATAGACGCCGTCGGCGCTCTTCTGCTGCGGATTCTCCGCGCTCATCACGGCGAGCAGTTCCTTCGGCACGTGCAGCGTCGCTTCGTACGTGAAGCGCACGCTGGGCGAATCCTGAATCGGCACCCAGGTGCGCGCGAGGATCGCTTCGGACTGCGACAGGAGGAACGGATGCTTCTTGCCCGCGGTCTGCGGCGGCTCGAGCCACTGCAGCGCGCCGGCGCTGGGGTTGGTGGAGTAATCGATGCGCACCGCGTTCGTGTCCGCGGCGAGAGGAATGGTCAGCGCGCGGCCCATGATCGCGTCGGCATTGCCGAGCGTGACCTGCGCGGCGGCGTTCGACGGCAGCAGCGTCACGCTGCGGATGTCGAGATCGCGCGTGTCGAGAACGAGCGTGTTCGCATTCGCTTCGCGATGAATGTTCAGCGTAGCGGTGCCGGAGAGCTGCTTCTTCGCAAAGTCGACGTTGAGGTCGAGCGCGAGATGCTCGACGCGCGCCTCGTCGGGATGCGAGAAGGAATGCGGATCGCGCACGAGTGCCGCGGGCGGCGCGGCTTTCGTCGCGGCTGCGGCGGGCGTCGCCGGTTGCGACGGCTGCGTCGATTCCTTCGTGCAGGCGGCGAGTACGATGAGAGCGAGTGCGGCGATGACTTTGCGTCTCATGGAAGCGCCGGATTCTATCGCTGCGATTCGTCACGCGGCCGAGGCTGCCGCGAAACGTAACCGGACCGTGTAGCCTTACGCGCGCGTGCTGCCCACCGAAGCGACCGTGCCGCTCACCGACGAACAGCGCAACTGGCTGCGCGTGAACGCGATTTTTCCGGCGCTGTTCGCGATTCCGATCGTGTTCGTCATTGGCGCGGTGCTGCTGTTCATCGCGCGCCGCTTCCACGCGCTGCCGGTCACGATCTTCGCGTGCGCCGGCGGGCTGCTATTGATTGCGGTGACGGCGGGCGTCGCGCTGCACGTGCGGAACAACCTGCGCGATCTGCAGCGCGGCGTGGCGCATGTCGTCACCGCGCGCCTGTTGTCGAAGCGCGCCACCGGCCGCAATACGAAATCGTTCTACGCGACGCTCGAGCATGTCGGCGACGTGATCGTCATGCACGACCTCTACGCAACGCTGAGCGAGCAGGCGCTCTACCGCGTCACCTACAGCCCGAGCACGAAGCGCTGCTGGAGCGCGACGAACCTGAGCTACTTGCCGCCGAACGCGCGATAAAGAATGGCGGTGCCGAGTCCCCACGCCGCGTTGACGATCAGGCCGAGGACGAGCATCGAGCCGGCGTGCGCTCCGCCGCCGACGGGCTGCCCTTTCAGCGGCATGACTACGAGTCCGGCCACGAGCGTCGGGAGCACGGCGCCGAATGCCGTCGCGGCGAGCCAGTACGCATTGCGGCGCGCTTTGGCGATCACGACGATCATCACGATGCCCCACACGCCGCCCCAGAACGCGAGCGAGATGACGCTCGGGATGCCGAACGGCGGCACCGGCTTCATCGCGTACGGCGCGCGATCGGTGAAATGGATCGCGCGCAGCAGCCAGAGCGCGGGCTGGTGAAAAATGAGCGTGGCGAGGAAGCCGGCGAGAAACGCGAGTAAAGCGCGGCGCATGACGAAGATTGTGTCACGCCCTCGCGAGGCGCTCAGCGCACGACGTCGCGGAAGTAATCGATGGTCCGCTTCAAGCCTTCTTCGAGCGGCACGCGCGGCTCCCAATCGAGCACCTGACGCGCTTTGGTGATGTCCGGCCTGCGGATCTTCGGATCGTCTTCCGGCAGCGGGCGGAACTCGATCGGCGCGCTGGTTCCGGTCAACCGTTTGATCTCTTGCGCGAACTGCAAAACGGTCATCTCGCTCGGGTTACCGATGTTCGTCGGCAGCTTTTCGTCGGACATGAGCAGGCGATAGATGCCTTCGACGAGATCGGAGACGTAGCAGAACGAGCGCGTCTGCGAGCCGTCGCCGAATACCGTCAGCGGCTCGTTGCGCAGCGCCTGCGCGATGAACGCAGGAACGACGCGGCCGTCGTTGATGCGCATGCGCTCGCCGTACGTGTTGAAGATGCGCACGATGCGCGTCTCCACGCCGTGAAAGCGCTGGTAGGCCATGGTCATCGCTTCGGCGAAACGCTTCGCTTCGTCGTACACGCCGCGCGGACCAACCGGATTCACGTTCCCCCAGTAATCCTCTTTCTGAGGGTGAATCAGCGGATCCCCATAAACCTCGGACGTCGAAGCAATGAGATAGCGCGCCCCTTTGTCCTTCGCCACGCCGAGCGTTTTGTGCGTGCCGAGGGAGCCGACTTTGAGGGTTTGGATGGGCTTTTCGAGGTAATCGATCGGGCTTGCAGGAGATGCAAAGTGGAGAACGTAGTCGAGCGGACCGTCGATGTGAATGTAGGTCGTGACGTCGAGCTTGATGAAGGAGAAGCCGTCGTGGCCGAACAGATGTTTGACGTTGTTCGGCGAGCCGGTGATGAAGTTGTCCATGCAGATCACTTCATGACCGCGCTCCAGAAACAGCTCACAGAGGTGAGAGCCGAGAAACCCTGCTCCACCGGTAATCAGCGCACGACCCATTCGCAGTCCTTTCGAGAACCTGTCTGGCGCGAGACGTAATGCTATGTCAGTGCCGGTTAATGCCCGGCGCGCACGTCCTCACGCGCGGCCGACGGAGTAGTAGCGGAAGCCTTCGGCCTGCATGCGATGCGGATCGTAGACGTTGCGCAGATCGACGAGCACGGGCTGCTTGAGCGCCTTCTTCACGCGATCGAAATTCAGCGCGCGGAACTCGTTCCATTCGGTGGCGATGACGAGCACGTCAGCGCCTTCCGCGGTTTCGTACGCGTCGTCGCAGTATTGAACGTTCTCGAAGAAGGTCTTCGCATTCTCCGTGGCCTGCGGGTCATACGCGCGGATGGTGGCGCCGCGCTCCTGCAGTCCGTGGATGATGGGAATGGTCGGAGAGTCGCGCATGTCGTCGGTCTCCGGTTTGAAGGCCAGGCCGAGGATGCCGATGGTCTTGCCTTTCACATCGCCGGCGGCTTCCGCGATCTTGTCGACCATGCGCTCCTTGATGGAGTCATTCACGCGCAGCACGGCTTCCATGATCTGAAACTCGTAGCCGTGACGGCGCGAGATGTCGGCCATGGCCGAAGTGTCTTTCGGAAAACAGGAGCCGCCGAAACCGGGGCCGGCCTGCAGAAACTTCGGACCGATGCGCGTGTCGAGGCCCATGCCGCGGGCGACGTCCTGCACGTCGGCGCCGACTTTTTCGCAGACCACGGCGATCTCGTTAATGAACGTGATCTTCGTGGCCAGGAAACCGTTCGCGGCGTATTTGATCAGCTCCGACGATTCGACGTTCGTCACGACGAAGGGGATCTCGAGCGAATGCAGCGGCGCGTAGATCTCTTTCATCATGGCCGCCGACTCGTCGTCGGACGCGCCGATGACGACGCGATCCGGCTTCATGAAGTCTTCGATGGCGGAGCCTTCGCGGAGGAACTCGGGATTCGAGCAGACCGAGGCTTTGTGGCCGGTGTTGTAGGAGTCGATGATTTTCTGGATGAGGCGGCCGGTGCCGATGGGCACGGTCGATTTGGTAATGACGAGCTTCGGCCCATTCATCTCTTTGGCGATGGAGTGCGCGACCGATTCGACGTATTTGAGATCGGCGGAGCCGTCTTCTTTGGGCGGCGTGCCGACCGCGATGAAGATGGCGCGGCAACCCTGGATGGCTTCGCCGAGGTTGGTGGTGAAGCGAAGGCGGCCCTCGCTGACGTTCTTGCTCACCAGTTTGTCGAGGCCCGGTTCGTAGATCGGGATGGCGCCGTTCTTCAGCGCTTCGATTTTCTTCACGTCGACGTCGACGCAGATGACGTCATTGCCAAAGTCGGCGAGGCCGGCGCCGGTGACGAGGCCGACGTAGCCGGTCCCGATGACTGCAATGTCCACGGTTGGATTCCTCCAGAGAGATGTTGCGCGGCGACGTGGGCCGGGCCGCGCGCGCGGCGCGCATCGTAGCAGAAGCGGGTGGAATGGCTGGATTGGGGCGCCGCCCGACCGCCCGGGGCCCTCGACGCTCGGGATGACAGGGGCGCTATGTCATTCCGAGCGTAGCGAGGAACCTGGGAGGGCGGGTGGCGCGCTGCACGTCACATCGGCGGTGGCGCGGTCGTCGTCGTCGCGGTCGTATCCGTCGTGGGCGGCGGCGGCTCCGTCGTCGTGGTCGTCGTCACCGAATCACTGCTCGTATCCGGCACCGGTACCGTATCCACGACCGGCGGCGGCGCGGGCAGCGATACGGCGGGCTGCTTCGACTGCTCGTCCACTCGCTTTTCGATGCCCGCCTGTTGGCGATTGCGGATCAGCCAGCGCAGGAGCTTCGATTCGTTGATGCCGATGAGGATGTCGTTGATCGACTCGTAGACGGTGGGGTCGGTGATGAGGCGGCCGGCGGTGCCCTGGCCGTTGTTGATTTTCGACACGACGCCGTTGAGCTGCTGGATCAGCGAGGTGAATTCGCCGAGGGCCTGGTCGCCGTACTCCTTGTCATTGAGGAGGCGCGGGAGGAGACCCTGGCCGGTTTGCAGCGAGCCGGTGAAGGTCGAGAGGTTCTGCGACGTCATGCGCAGGTTCTCGATCAGCTCCGTGATGCGGCGCTTGCCTTCCGGATCCTTGAGCAGCGTCGAGACGAGACCTTGATTCGTAGCGAGGCTTTGCTGCACGTCGCCGGTCAGTGCGGCCAGCGATTGCGCGGCGCTGGCGAGCGATGCGGAGAGCTGCTCGCCGTATTTGTCGTCGTACACCAGCTTGCCGACCAGGCCCTTGCCGCTCTCGATGTGCGACAGCGCGGCGTTGGTCTTGTTCAGCGTGGTCAGGAGCGTGTCGGTGAGGCGCTGCTTCGTTTCGGGAGCGGTGGTCATTTCGCCGATCAGGCCTTCGCCGCGATCGACGCGCGCGAGGATGCTCTTCAGCGAATAGGAAATCTGCACGAAGTTGTCGACGAGATCTTCGCCCGAGGTGATGAGCGACTCGACGTCGGTCTGGCGCTGGGCGGGGATGACCTGTCCCGGCTCGAGCGTCGGGAAGCGCGGTGTGCCGGGCGAGACGTCGATGTAGCTGTCGCCGGCCAGGAGGCCGAGCTTCTTGAGGCGCACGCGCGAATCGCCGCGCACGCGCTCGGCGAACTTGCGGTCGATCATGATGGTGATGTCGACGGTCTTCTCTTTCGGATCGCGCGGCAGCGTGATGTCGCGGATGACGCCGATGGTCACGCCGGACATCTTCACGGGATTGCCTTCGGCCAGGCCGGTCACGTTGGCCAGGCGCACGGCGTATTCGTTCTTGCGCGCGAAGATCTTCTGTTCCGATCCGATGAAGAAGAGGAACATCATCAGAATGACCAGCGAGGCCGTGACGAGCAGGCCCACGCGGATCGATTTCTCTTTTGTTTTTTTCGCCATAGTTCGCTTCACTTCGTCGGCTGTGCGGCCACGACCGCCGAAGCCCTGAGAAATTCGCGCAGCTGCGGGTGCGCCGCGTCGCGCGCTTCATCCATCGAGCCGACCCATTCGAACACGCCCCCGTTGAGGAACGCGATGCGGTCGCCGACCGAGAATGCGGATTGGATGTCGTGCGTCACGACCACCGACGTGACGTTGAGCTTCGCCTGCAGATCGACGATCAGCTCGTTGATCTTCTGCGAAGTGATGGGATCGAGCCCGGTGGTGGGCTCGTCGTAAAGAATCACTTTCGGATCGAGCACGATCGAGCGCGCCAGGCCGACGCGCTTGCGCATGCCGCCGGAGAGGTCGACCGGCATCAGGTTCTCGGTGTTCGGCAGATTGACGAGATCGAGCTTCTCGCGCACGGCGCGCGTGATCTCTTCGTCGCTCATGTCGGTGTGCTCGCGCAGCGGGAAGGCCACGTTCTCGAAGACGGTCATGGAGTCGAAGAGCGCGCCGCTCTGGAAGAGCATGCCGAACTTCTTGCGCACGCGGTACAGCTCTTCTTCGGGCAGATCGGTGATGTCTTCTTCTTCGACGAAGACGCGGCCGGCGTCCGGCGCTTCGAGGCCGAGCATGTGGCGGAGCGTGACGGATTTGCCGGTGCCGGAGCCGCCGAGGATGACCAGCACTTCGCCGCGGAACACTTCCAGATCGGCGCCGCGCAGCACGTGTTTCGTCCCGTACGCCTTGTGCACATCGGCGAACTGGACAAACGCTTCGCGCGCGTGGCGGCGCCGTTCAGGCGTGCCCCGTTCGGTGGCGCGGCGGTCTGCGACGATCTCGGTCATCAGGGTCAGAAGAGGAAAAGGAAAAGCTTAGTGAGAAAAAAGTCCATGATCAAAACGGTGATCGCACCGGTGACCACGGTGGTGGTGGTGGCGCGGCCGACGCCGTCGGCGCCGCCGCTGGTGCGCAAGCCGTTGAAGCAGGCGATCAGGCCGGTGGTGAAGCCGAAGAAGAACGTCTTCCCGACACCGGAAGCGAGATCGTTGTAGTTCACGGTGGTGATCACGCTGCGAAGATAGAAATTCGCGGAGAGATGCAGATTGGCGACGGCGATGAGCAGCCCGCCGAGTATGCCGAGCGCGCAGGAGATCACGGTCAGCAGCGGGAACATCACCGTGGTGGCGATGACGCGCGGCACGACGAGCTTGCGCACGGGATTCGTGGCCAGCGCGCGCAACGCGTCGATCTGCTCGGTGACTTTCATCGTCCCGAGCTCCGCGGTGATGCCGGCGCCGACGCGGCCACCGACCATCAGCGACATGAGCACCGGCGCGAGCTCGCGCACGAGCGAGAGTGAGACCACTTTGCCGATGAACAGCTTGCCGCCGAATTCGGCGAGCGAATAGGCGGTCTGCAGCGCGAGCACCATGCCGATGAAGGCGGAGGTGATGACGACGATGGAGATGGAGCGCACGCCGACCTGATCGAACTGCGCGATCAGCAGCGGCCGCTCGACCGGCCCTTTCCACGCCGCACGAACCGTCTGCGCGGCCAGATCGGCCAGGCCGCCGACGTATTCGAACGATTCTTCCGCGCGGGCGCGGGTGTTTGCGAGTGTGGTCATGTGTGTGGGGTCGGCGCCGCTACTCCTCAGTCTCCTCCGAAAATCCTGCGCAGGAGGCCCTTGATTCCCTTGTCGCGTTCGCGGCGGCGTTTCTGTTCTTCTACGGTCGGCGGGCGTTGCGCGTTCGGTGCGGGCGGTACGCCTTCGTCGGTCGTGGCCTGCGGCTCCGGCCAGAACGGGCTCGGCTCGCCGCTGCCGGCGTGAATGGGACAGACCGATTCGGGTTCCGTGCCGCTGACGAACACTTCCGTTTTGGTGTCGGGGCAATACGGCGTAGCCAGCATGCCGGAGAGCGGATCGATCTCGCGCTCCGTCACATCTTCCGGCTGCCGCCAATCGACATCCGGCACCGCTCCGACGATCGCGTTCATGTGCGCGGTCCAGATCGGCACGCACGCATCGCCGCCCGCGAGGCGCACGCTCTTGCCATCGTCGAAGCCGACCCACACCAGCGTCAGGATGCGCGGCGAATAGCCGACGAACCAGGCGTCGCGATAGTTGTTGGTCGTGCCGGTCTTGCCGGCGAACTGCCGCGTGAAGCCGAGCGTGCGCGCTTTCGTGGCCGTGCCGTAATCGAAGACGTCCTTGAGGATGTCGTTCATCACGTAACAGACACCGGCGGGCGCGACGCGTTTCATCTTCACGTTGCGGCTCTCGAGCAGCTTGCCGTCGCGCGTGACGACGGCCAGGATCGAGACCGGCTCCGCTTTCACGCCGAGGTTGGCGAAGGCGGAGTAGGCGTAGGCGATTTCGAGCGGCGTCACTTCGAATGAGCCGAGAGAAATCGATGGATACGGCTGAAGCTTCGACTCGATGCCGATCTTCGCCGCCGTCTTGATCACGTTCGGCACGCCGGCGTCGATGGCCGCGCGCACCGCGGGGATGTTGTACGAATGCACGAGTGCCGTGCGCACCGTGACGCGGCCGTGGAAGCGGTTGTCGTAATTCTGCGGGCGCCACATCGTCGATCCCGATTGAATGGCGATCGGCTCGTCGTCGAGAACCGTGGCGGCGGTGAAGGCCTGGTGTCCGCGCGCGGGATCCATGGCCGTCACGTAGACGAACGGCTTGAACAGCGAGCCGGGTTGGCGGCGGGCCTGGATGGCGCGATTGAACTGCGTCTTCGAGTAGCTGCGGCCGCCCACGAGCGCCTTCACGTAGCCGGTGCCGGGCTGGATCGTGATCACCACGCCCTGCAGCGGCGACTCCGCTTTGCGGATGTGCGAGTAGCGCTTGGTCAGATCGCCGATCCCTTTGTCGAGCGCCGATTCGGCCGAGCGCTGCATGATGGTGTCGAGCGTCGTGAAGATGCGCAGCCCTTCGGTCTTCAGCTGCGTCTCGGGATAGGTCTCGCGCAGCTCCTTCAGCACGAGATCGACGAAGAACGGCGCGCTGCGCGACGTCTTCGGGAAGCGCGGCACGGAGAGCGGCGTGGCGATGGCCTGTTCGTAGTCGCGCGGGCTGATCATGTTCTGGTCGAGCATCAGCTTCAGCACGACGTCGCGGCGCGGCTTGGCGCGCTCCGGGTATTTGAGCGGCGAGAGGACGTTCGGCGAGCGGATCATCCCGGCCAGCGTCGCCGCTTCGGGCAGCGAGATGTACGTGACGTGCTTACCGAAGTAGACCTGCGAGGCCTGCTCCACGCCGATGATCTGCACCGAGCCGTTTTGGCCGAGGTAGATCTCGTTGAGGTAACCCTGGAGGATCTCTTCCTTGGAGTATCGCGCTTCGAGCAGCACCGCCATCAGCGCTTCCACGGCTTTGCGGCGGAACGTGCGCTCCGGATTGAGATAGAGATTTTTCACGAGCTGCTGCGTCAGCGTAGAGCCGCCCGCGCTCAGTGATTTGCTGCGCAGATCGGTCCAGAGCGCACGCAAGGTGCCGCGGATGGAGATGCCTTCGTGGCGGTAGAAGCCGCGGTCTTCGGTGGCGATGATCGCTTCGGTGAGCACCTTCGGGACGGCGTTCAGCGAGACCGGCACGCGGTCTTCCATCTCGTTGTTGTAGATGGAGGTGATGAGCTCCGGCTCGATGCGCACGCCGCGCATGGAGACGTTGTCATTGAGGCGGCGGATGCCGGAAACGGAACCGTCCGACATCTCCACCATCACCGGCATGGCGTGGAACTCCATGTCCGGATACTCGAAGTTGTTCAGGTAAATCTCGAGATCGTCGCCGACGTAGCGGTACTCGCCGGGATTCTCGACGCGCTTGCGCACTTCCTGGTAGCCGACGTGATTGAGCTTCGCTTCGAGCAGCGTGCGCGGGAAGGTCATGCCCGGCACGAGCGGCGTGGCGTCGGAGTAGACGCGGCTGGGCAGATCCCAGCGCCGGCTGGAATCGAACTTCTTCGTCACGACGACATAGGCGTAGCCGACGAAGCCGATGAAGGCGACGAACGCAATCATCACCAGCACCGCGATGGCCGCGGAGTGGCGCCACAGGAAGTCTTTGAAGCGAGAGCGCGGCATGTGTGGGTTAGTTGTCAGTGGCTAGTGGCTAGTGGTCAGTGGTCAGTGGTCAGTGGTCAGTGGTCAGTTGGGGCGGCGCGAGATTGGTCGTGCTCGTGGGCTCTCAGTGATTAGTGATTAGTGATTAGTGATTAGCGGGGCGCGGGTGCGATCGCGACATCCTAACTGACCACTGACCACTGGCCACTGACCACTACTCCCAGTACAAACGACAAAGGCGGCCGGAAGACTCCGACCGCCTTCGTTTCAGGCAAAGCTATGTTGGTGAGCGTTACATCGAAGACATCGCGTTCAGGAACTCGGCGTTCGTGCGCGTCTTGTCGAGCTTCTCGATGAGCAGCTCCATCGATTCGACGGTGGAGAGCGGCGAGAAGACCTTGCGCAGAACCCAGATGCGATTGAGCTCCTGGCGCTCGAGGAGCAGTTCCTCTTTGCGCGTGCCGGAGCGGTTGATGTCGATGGCCGGGAAGACGCGCTTGTCGGAGAGCTTGCGGTCGAGGTGCACTTCCAGGTTGCCGGTGCCCTTGAACTCTTCGAAGATGACGTCGTCCATGCGCGAGCCGGTGTCGATCAGCGCCGTGGCGATGATGGTCAGCGAGCCGCCTTCTTCGACGTTACGCGCGGAGCCGAAGAAGCGCTTCGGACGCTGCAGGGCGTTGGAATCGACGCCGCCCGACAGCACCTTGCCCGAGGGCGGCACGACGGTGTTGTAGGCGCGCGCCAGACGGGTGATGGAGTCGAGCAGGATCACCACGTCGCGCTTGTGCTCGACGAGGCGTTTCGCTTTCTCGATGACCATTTCGGCGACCTGCACGTGGCGCGAGGCCGGCTCGTCGAAGGTGGAGGAGATGACCTCGCCCTTGACGCTGCGCTGCATGTCGGTGACTTCTTCCGGACGCTCGTCGATGAGCAGCACGATGAGCGTGACTTCCGGATGATTGGCGGTGATGGAGTTGGCGATGCTCTGCAGGAGCATGGTCTTGCCGGTGCGCGGCGGCGCGACGATGAGGCCGCGCTGCCCTTTGCCGACCGGCGCGATCAGGTCGAGCACGCGCGACGACATGTGCGTCGGCGTCTCCAGCTTGATGCGGTGCTGCGGATAGAGCGGCGTCAGGTTGTCGAAGAGGATCTTGTCGCGCGCGACGTCGGGGTGCTCGAAGTTGACCGCTTCGACTTTGATCAGCGCGAAGTAACGCTCGCCTTCCTTCGGCGGACGGACCTGGCCGGAGACGGTGTCGCCGGTGCGGAGATCGAAGCGGCGGATCTGCGAGGGCGACACGTAAATGTCGTCCGGACCCGGCAGGTAGTTGTACTCGGGTGCGCGCAGGAAGCCGAAGCCATCCGGCAGGCATTCGAGGACGCCCTCCGAGAAGATCAAGCCGGACTTTTCAGTCTGCGCCTGCAGGATGCCGAAGATCAGATCCTGCTTGCGCATGCCGGAGGCATTTTCGACGCCGTGGTCTTTGGCGAGCTTGGAGAGATCGGGGAGCTTCAGTTCCTTGAGCGCGCGGATGTCGAGCGTCTCCGAGGAAGCTGGCTGCTGCTGCGGCGCTTCGGTCTTGGCGGCTTTGCCGTGACCGTTGCCATTCGACGGCACGGCCACTTCAACGGCGACGATGGCTGGAGCGGCGGGCGCCTCGCCCGCCGAACCTTCCGCTTCATCCCGGCCGGAGGGGGCGCCCGCCGGTCCAACGGATTCGGCGATCGCCGCGGGCGCTTCTTCTTCGGCTGCGGGTGCGGCGGCCGCTTTCTTACGCGGTGCGCGCTTCGGCTTTTCGGCCTTCTCCACTGCCTTTTCGATCACGGCAGGATCGGCGCCGGCAACCGCGCTGTTCGATTCGTTTTCGATCTCGTGTTGTGCCATGTGGCTCCTCGTCAAATCGCAAGCCGAGCTCGCGTCACAATCGCGCGTAGATCTCGCGTCGAATGTCGTCGACGCCACGTTTCGTCACCGCTGAAAACGGGATGAGATCCGCAGCATCGATCTTCAGTTCCTGGGCTATGTCCCGCCGGCGAACGGCGAGTTGATTGTTGGAAAGCTTGTCGCTCTTGGTGAGGACGATCCGTTCGTCGACGGCGATGTCGCGGGCCCACCCGTGCATCTGCAGGTCGTGCTCGCCGGGATCGCGGCGCACGTCCAAGAGCAGGAAGTTCACGCGGAGATCTTCCGAAGCTTCGAGATAGCCGCGCACGAGATCGCCCCAGGAGCGGGCGATCTCTTTCGAGACTTTCGCGTAGCCGTAACCCGGCAGATCGACGATGTGAAACTGCTCGTTCACGAGATAGAAATGAATCGCCTGCGTCTTGCCGGGCGTCTGGCTGACGCGGGCGATGCCCTTCCGATTCAGCACGGCGTTGATCAGCGACGATTTGCCGACGTTGGAGCGGCCGACCATTGCAAACTGCGGCCTGCGGTCACGCGGAAAATCGCCCGGCTGGTACGCCGCCCGATGAAATTCGACTGTTCGGATGTCCAAGAGAAAGAATACTTGACTGGATGCAACGATGGCAGGCCGGAGGGCCGGAACAACGTCACATTGTATTGATTACGTTACAGAGGTACGGCGAGGTTGTGGGTGGTAACGCGGCGAATTGTGGGGCTATTCGCGGCGGCTGTCAATGAACGGGAGCGAGTGGCGCGGCAGCTGTTTTGGCTTCAGCCGCCGCGCATCGCACGAATTCAATGCGTGACCGGCGGATCCGACACGATGACTTTTTCGGGCTCCGGCAATTTCTCCTTCGCCGCCAATGGAACAATCGTGCCATCGAGCGCGACCGTGACGACTTCGTCCATCGACTCGACGAGGTGAAACTCCATCCGCTCGCGAACGTCGCTCGGGATCTCATCGAGATCGCGCTCGTTCTCCATCGGCAGGATGATGCGCGACAGTCCCGCGCGCGCCGCGGCGAGGATCTTGTCCTTCACGCCGCCGACCGGCAGCACCTTGCCGCGCAGCGTGATCTCGCCCGTCATGGCGATGTCGCGATTGACCGGAATCTTCGTGACCGCCGAAAGGAGCGCCGTGGCCATGGTGATGCCGGCCGACGGACCATCTTTCGGAATCGCCCCTTCAGGAACGTGGATGTGAATGTCGAGATTGGCGTGGAAGTCGGGATCGAGTCCGAACATCTCCGCGCGTGAGCGCACGTAGCTGAGCGCCGCGCGCGCCGACTCCTGCATCACGTCTCCGAGCTTGCCGGTCAGCGTGAGGTTGCCTTTACCGCGCGAGAGCGCGACTTCGGTCGACAGAATCTCGCCGCCCACTTCGGTCCAGGCCAGCCCCGTGGCCAGGCCGATCTCCGAGCGATCGTGGATCTGCTGGCTGCGGAACTTCGCTTTGCCGAGGAGCTCGCGGACTTTGGGGCGGTCGATTTTGACTTCGAGATCGGGACCCTGCTTCACCACTTGCCGCGCGATCTTGCGCAGCACGGAGCCGACTTCGCGCTCCAGATTGCGCACGCCCGATTCGCGCGTGTACGACTGGATCACTTCTTCGAGCGCCGAGTCGTCCATGGCGATCTTGGCGTCGTCCAGTCCCTGCTCCTGCTTCTGCTTCGGCAGGAGGAACTGGCGCGCGATGGCCAGCTTCTCGAGATGCGTGTAGCCGGAGAGCTGGATGATCTCCATGCGATCGCGCAGCGGCGCCGGAATGGTGTGCGTCACGTTCGCCGTGGCGATGAACATGACCTTGGAGAGGTCGTATTCGACGTCGAGGTAGTGATCGACGAAGGCGTTGTTCTGTTCCGGATCGAGCACTTCCAGCAGCGCGGCCGAAGGATCGCCGCGGAAGTCCATGGCCATCTTGTCGACTTCGTCGAGCAGGAAGACGGGATTGGTCGTGCCGGCCTTCTTCATCCGCTGGATGATCTGGCCGGGGAACGCGCCGATGTAGGTGCGGCGGTGGCCGCGGATTTCGGCTTCATCGCGCACGCCGCCGAGGGACAGGCGGACGAACTTGCGTCCGGTGGCGCGGGCGATCGATTTCGCGAGCGAGGTCTTGCCGACGCCGGGAGGTCCGACGAAGCAGAGGATGGTTCCCTTCGGCGACTTCACGAGCTGGCGCACGGCCAGAAATTCGAGGATGCGCTCTTTGATCTTTTCGAGGCCGAAGTGATCCTCGTTCAGGATCTGCTCGGCCAGCTCGATGTCTTTGATCTCTTTGGAAGACTTCTTCCACGGCACCGCCACGAGCCATTCGATGTAGTTGCGCGAGACGGTGGCTTCCGCGCTGACGCCGGGCATCGCTTCGAGACGCTTGAGCTCCTGCAGAGCTTTTTCCTTCGTCTCTTTCGGCATCCCCGCTTCTTCGATTTTCTGGCGGAGCTCTTCGATCTCATCCGAGCGGTCGTCCTTGCGTCCGAGCTCGTGGTGGATCGCTTTGATCTTTTCGTTGAGGTAGTACTCCTTCTGCGCACGCTCCATCTGCTTTTTGACTTTGGAGTTGATGCGCTTGTCGATGTTGATCTTTTCGATCTCGATCTCGATGAAGTCCTGCAGCTTCTGCAGGCGCTCGTACGGCGAAGGAGTTTCGAGAAGCTGCTGCTTCTCGCTGGTGGTGATCAGCAGGTGCGAGGCGAGCGTGTCGGCGAAGCGGTCGGGGTTGTCGAGCTTCAGCGTCGACATGACGCCTTCGAACGCGAGGTGGTGCGACATCTTCGCGTACTGCTCGAAAATCTCGAGGAGCTTCTGCATGTACTGGCTGACTTCGGGCGTCAGCGGGTACCGCGTATCGATCTCGCGAACGTTGACGGTGGCGTAGCCGTTGGCTTCCTGCACGGAGAGGATCTCGCCGCGCGTGAGGCCTTCGACCATCACTTTCACGTTCTGGTTGGGGAGCTTGAGGTTCTGGACGACCGTGGCGATGACGCCGATCTGGTAGATCTCGGTAATCGACGGATCGTCGATCTTCGGGTCCTTCTGCGTAGCCAGGAAGATCTTTTTCTCGGTCGTGGAGAGCGTCGCTTCGAGCGCCAGAATCGACGCCCTGCGGCCGACCACGAACGGCGCCATCATCGACGGAAAGACGACCATGTCGCGCAACGGAACGAGCGGCAGTTGAATGATCTTGGTCTCAGGATTCGACATTCGACTCTGTTATACGCCGATTCGGAGGAAAAAATGCCGGGGGCCCGCCGCCCCCGCCCAGGCTCATAGGCTCATAGGCTCATAGGCTCACAGTAGCGCGCGCTGCGCGATCGGTACCTGTGCGCCTGTGGCATGCGGTGACGGGGAGTCAGCGAAGTCTTGCGCTGAGGCGTGTGGTCACGAGCGCGGACGAGCAGCTCGCGCCGCGGGCGCTGCTATGAGCCTGTGAGCCTGTGAGCCTGGAAAAACGAAAAGGCCGCCTTCCGGCGGCCTTTTTGTGGTCGCGCAACGCGCGACTAGCCCGCTTTCTTCAGCACCGTGATGGGCTGGCTGCGGTTCTCCACCACTTCGCGCGTGATCACGCATTCGCTGATCGCGCTCTGCGAGGGGATGGTGTACATGATCTCGAGCATCAGCTCTTCGATGATGATCTTCAGGCCGCGCGCGCCGACGTTGCGCTTCAGCGCTTCCTCGGCGATCGCTTCCAGCGCGTCGTCCGTGAACTTCAGCTCGACGTTCTCGAAGCCCATGATGGTCTGGTACTGGCGGACCAGCGAGTTCTTCGGCTCGCGGAGAATCTCGATGAGCGCGCCGCGGTCGAGCTCGGAGAGCGTGGCCACGACCGGCAGGCGGCCGACGAACTCCGGGATCAGACCGAACTTGATCAGATCTTCCGGATGCACCTGCGCGAGCAGCTCGCCGGTCTTCTTCTCTTTCTTCGAGGCGATCTTCGCGCCGAAGCCCATCGACGTCTGCGAGAGGCGCCGCTCGATCACATTGTCGAGACCGACGAACGCACCGCCGCAGATGAAGAGGATGTTCGTCGTGTCGATCTGAATGAATTCCTGATGGGGATGCTTGCGGCCACCCTGCGGCGGCACGTTCGCAACGGTTCCTTCGAGAATCTTCAGCAGCGCCTGCTGCACGCCTTCGCCGCTCACGTCGCGCGTGATGGACGGGTTATCGCCCTTGCGGCAGATCTTGTCGACTTCGTCGATGTAGACGATGCCGCGCTGCGTTTTGTCTTTGTCGTTGCCCGCGGCCTGGTAGAGCTTGAGGATGATGTTCTCGACGTCTTCACCGACGTAACCCGCTTCGGTGAGCGTGGTGGCGTCGACGATGGTGAACGGCACGGACAGCATGCGCGCCAGCGTCTGCGCCAGGAGGGTCTTGCCGGTGCCCGTGGGACCGATCAGGAGGATGTTCGATTTCTGCAGCTCCACGTCAGCGCGGCTGTTGCGCTGCTGGTAATCGATGCGCTTGTAGTGGTTGTAGACGGCGACGGCCAGCTTCTTCTTGGCGCGCTCCTGCCCGATGACGTAGAGGTCGAGGAACTCCTTGATCTCTTTCGGCTTCGGAAGGTGACCCGCTCCTTCCAGCGCACCCGGCTCGTCCTTGCGGTCTTCGGCAATGATGTCGAGACAGATGTCGACGCATTCATCGCAGATGTAGACCGTCGGACCGGCGATGAGTTTTTTGACGTCGCGCTGTGACTTGTTGCAGAAGCTGCAACGGAGGACGTCGCCGCTGTTCCCCTTCTTCGACATTTCCGATTGGGTCCTTTTTGTGAGCTCGCTGAAGAATTGAACTCCTCAGCGTCGTGCAAGTCAACTGAACGGGGTAGCCGCAGCATTCCAGCGCGCTGCCGCCCCTCCGTCAAACGGAAAACGGCGGGGCATCCCCCGCCGCTGCCTGCTTCATTCGCGATTCGCGAAACTAATCGCGCTTCGCGATGACCTGATCAACCAAACCGTATTCCAGGGCCTGCGGCGCCTGGAGGATGTAATCGCGATCGGTGTCGCGATCGATCTTCTCGATCGGCTGGCCGGTGTGGTTCGCGAGGATGCTGTTGAGGCGCGCCTTCATCTGCATGATGTCGCGCGCGTGAATGTCGATCTCGGTGGCCTGGCCGCCGAGGCCGTGCATGAGGGGCTGATGGATGAGGACGCGCGAGTTCGGGAGGCAGTAGCGCTTGCCCTTCGCGCCGGCCGCGAGCAGCACAGCCGCCATCGAAGCAGCCTGGCCGATGCAGATCGTGGCAATGTCCGGCTTCACGTACTGCATGGTGTCGTAGATGGCCAGGCCGGCAGTGATGGAGCCGCCGGGCGAGTTGACGTAGATGGAAATGTCTTTCTCCGGGTTCTCCGCTTCGAGAAAGAGCATCTGCGCGATGATCAGGTTCGAGACGTTGTCGTCGATCGGCGAGCCGAGGAAGATGACGTTGTCTTTGAGCAGCCGCGAGTAGATGTCGTAGGCGCGCTCGCCGCGCGACGTCTGCTCGACCACCATCGGGATCAAAACCATTTAAGGGTCTCCTTCACGCGCAGCATTCTAGCTGTTGTGCGTGTCTCGCACGTCAGTCGCGCGCCCGCGCTTCGCTCATCACGAGCTCCAGCGCTTTTTCCTGCTCGAGCGACGCGCGCAGCGCTTCGTAGCCGCCGTCGTGCTTCAGGCGATGCTTCACTTCGGCGAAATCGCGTCCCTGCTCGTTCGCAGCGCGGCGGATCTCGGCGTCCGCTTCCACTTCGCTGACGCGGATGTTTTCCTTCCGCGCGATCGCTTCGAGAATCAGCGAGCGCTTGGCGCGCTTGACGGCTTCCGGACGGAATTCTTCACCGATCTTGCGCCAGTCGAGCTCCGCCTTCTCCAGGTCGACGCCCTGCGACGCGAGATAGCGCGCGTAGTTGTTGAGCGATTTCCCGAGCTCGTCTTCGACGAGCGTTTCCGGGACGTCGAATTCATGCGCGGCCAGCAGCTTGTCGCCCACCTGGTTGCGCTTGAACCGCACCGCTTCGGCTTCGCGATGCCGCTTGATGTCTTCGCCGATCGCTTCGCGCATCTTGTCGACGCTGTCCCAGCCGCCCACGCTCGTGGCGAAGGCGTCATCGACGTCCGGCTTTTCCTGGATGCGGATCTCTTTGAGCAGCACGTCGTGGCGCACGTTCTTGCCGCGCCACTCTTCGTTCTGCGCCGTTTCGTCGTACGCCTTCTCGATGGACACGCTCTCGCCGGCGCTCTTGCCGCGCAGCGCTTCATGCATCTCCGGCAGCGGACCTTCTTCGCCGAGCTGGAAGTGGCCGGAGTCGGTGTGCGGCTCGCCGCCTTCGGGCGTGGAGGTGATCTCGATGACGGCAAAGTCGCCGTCCTGCAGACCGCGCTCGGTTTCGACGCGGTAGTGGCTGGCCTGATCGCGCAGCCGCTCGATCATCGCGTCGACGTCGGTCTCGGAGACTTCGATCTTCGGATTCTCGATGTCGAGGCCGCGGTACTCGCGCAGCTCGATCTGCGGCTTCACTTCGAAGACGGCCTTGTACTTCATCGGCGCGCCGTCGATGAACGGATCGAGGTGCTCGAGCTTCGGCTCGCCGACGGGCTCGAGGCCTTTCTCGCCGACGGCGGTGCGGAAGCTCTGGCCGAGGACGCGGGAGACGACCTCTTCCTGAATTTCCTTCGCGTAGCGCTTGCGGACGACGCTGCCCGGCACCTTGCCGGAACGGAAGCCCGGCACATTGGCCTGACGCGAAAACTCCTGCGTCACCCGATTCGCCTCGGCCTCAATGATCGCAGCCGGAATCTCGACCTCGATGGACTTTTGAATGGGAGAAAGATCTTCGAAATTGATTACCGTCATGTTTAAAATCGAAATCGAAACTGAAATCAATAATTGAGAATGAAAAACCGCAAGGTTTTTCCACCACCATTCTCAATTCTCAATTTTCAATTCTCAATTCGCCTTTCATCACTGGTGCGAAAGGTGGGACTCGAACCCACACGGCCGGCTAAGGCCACTGGATCCTAAGTCCAGCGCGTCTGCCAATTCCGCCACTTTCGCGACCGGGGCGATTTGCCCAATGGAAAAAAGGACCGAGAGAATCGGTCCTGTACGTGAATCGGAGTTTGGTGCCCCCACCAGGACTCGAACCTGGAACCAACGGATTAAGAGTCCGCTGCTCTACCAATTGAGCTATGGAGGCAGGGCCCGCTACAACAAGCGGAGGCGGAAAGTATTTCGCTTTGCTGCGCTTGTCAAGCGCTCGCGGCCAGCCGCTCGTCGAGCAGCCGTTCGCCGCGCCGCAGGTAGTCCCACGCCGAGTACAACGTGACCACCAGCGAGATGCGAAACAGCGCGTGCGCGAAGCCGAGAAGCACCGGCAGAAAGGCGTTCACGGCGATGGTCGTGGCGAGCGTCAACGCCTGCAAGCCGGTCGACGCCTTACCGGCCCACGACGGCGGAAAACGCTTCACCTGCACGCGCGTGTAGAGCAGATACGCGAAGAGGATGATCAGGAAATCGCGGATGAAGACGACAAACGTGAGCCACCCCGGAATGCGCACGAGCGGCACATGCCGGTCGAAGGTGTAAAACAAAAACCCGCAAACCATGAGCGTCTTGTCCGCCGCCGGATCGAGAAACGCCCCAAGCCGCGAGCGCAAATTCAACCACCGCGCAAGCGCCCCATCGAGCACGTCGGTGACCGCCGCCGTGACAAAGATGACAAACGCCACCACCCACATTTCCCGCAGCGACGCGTAGAGGAAGCAGGGGACGAGCGCGAAGCGGAAGAGCGTCAGGATGTTGGGTAGCGTCACCGGCGGCTCCGGGGGCTGAATTGAGAATTGAGAATTGAGAATTGAGAATTGGGCGCCCGCACGCGCGCGACGCAATTCTCAATTCTCAATTCTTCACGTTCAACCGGGCGCCGAAGCGACGACGGCGCAAGCCGCCAATTCTCAATTCTCAATTCTCAATTCTCAATTCGGCCCCGGCAGGCGCGTCACACTTCCGCCCGGAACTGATCCAGCGCCGTCCGCCGCAGATAAATCGTCTTCCCTTCCGACAACAACAGCCCCTGCCGCATCAAATCGTGGATCAGGCGGGAGACGGTTTCGCGCGAGGTGCCGATCATGTTCGCGATGGCCTGGTGCGTTGGACGCTGCACGGCCACGTAGCCGTTGTCGAGGACTTTGCCGGAGTCGCGCGCCTGGTCGAGGAAGAAGCGCGCCAAGCGGCCGTAGACGTCCATGGTGGCCAGCGATTCAATTCGGTTCGATGCGGTGCGCAGGCGCTTCGAGAGCTCGGCCAGCACCTTCTTCGTCAGCGCGAAGTTCTCAGCGAGGATCTGCAGAAAGTCGCTGCGCCAGATCGTGATCAGCTCGAGATTCTCGGTGGCCACGACGGTCGCCGAGCGCGGCTCATCGTCGAGCAACGCCATTTCGCCGAAGAAATCGCCGGGGCCGAGAAGCGAGAGGATGATCTCTTTCCCTTCGGGGGAGATCATCGTCACCTTGACCTGTCCTTCGCGGATCAGGAAGAAGACGTCGCCACTTTCGTCGGCGTGAAAAATCACGTCGTCCTTGGCGTAACGGCGCGTCTTGGCCACGGCCGCGATGGTGTTGAGATCGCGGTCATCGAGGTCGGCAAAGAGAGGGAACTTGCGGAAGAACGCGATGTTCATCGACAGCTTCATCTTAGCAGTTGTCGCTTTCTGACGTTCGTTGTACGTTGTCCGCTCGTACCGTGGCCATCAAGCGGATCATCCCCGTTTCGTCCGGTAAGGGCGGTGTCGGCAAAACCACGTTCGCGATCAACTTCGCGCTCGCTCTCTCCCGCCACGGCCGCACGATTCTCGTCGATCTCGACACCGGCACCTCCGCCATCCGCAACGCCATCGACGTCCCGATCGAGCGCGATCTCTATCATTTCTTCCGCCGCGGCGAATCGCTCAACCGCTGCGTCACGCAGCTCGACGACAAGCTCGATCCGCAGCGCCTCTACCGCAACTTCGGATTCGTGGCCGGGCCGCTGCACCTCATCGACGAGATCACGAATTTCGGCGCGGCACACAAGGCGCGCCTGATCGATGCCATCAACACCCTCGACGCCGATTACGTGATCCTCGACATGCGCGCCGGCCTCGACGCGAACGTGATCGACTTCCTCCCCTTCTCGAACTCCGGCGTCCTCGTCTTCACGCCGCACCTGCCGAGCGCCACGCTCGCCGCGTCCGACATCGTCAAAGCGATTCTCTTCCGCAAGCTGCGCCTGATCTTCAGCAAGGAATCGCCGTTCTTCGACACCATCGACGGGAAGATGGACTTCTGGCGCCTGACGAACGATCTGATCGATCGCGTGGAAGACGTCTACGACTCGTCCGTGCAGAACCTCGATGCCTTCGGCCTCGATCTCCTGCAGTCCCTCGGCGATCACCCCATCACGCGCACCGTGCAGAACACCATCGACGAGTTCCGCGTGCACTACGTGCTCAATCTCTTCAACGGCGTGGAGGATTCGTTCAACACCGCCGTGAAGCCGTTCATCGACAATCTCACCAGCCACGTCTCCGCCCGCTGCGGCGTCACCAACCTCGGCTGGATCACCCGCAGCGACGCCATCCACCGCGCCAACTGCAATCGCATCCCCGCACTGCTGCTGGGCGAAGCGAAGAAAAAAGCGGCGCGCGTCTCGAAA
>DASSMK010000087.1:0-9268 GCA_035688915.1 Thermoanaerobaculia bacterium | reverse complement strand
GCCGCTCCAACACTCAGTGCGCTTCGGATCGGCTCCGCGTTCTCTTCTTCGTGACGGCACGACGACCAGCGAGCGCGCCGTCGGAGAGCGATTTGGAGCGGCGGGCGCCCTCGCCCGCCGAGGATCTCGCGCAAAGCCGGCGGGCTCAGTGCGCTTCGATCGGCTCCACGCTCTCTTCTTCTTCGTGACCGCGCCACGCCGCCGTCTTCTGCTTCATCGCATCGGCCACGACGAAAAACGCCGGCACGACGAGCAGCGAGAGCGCCGTCGAGATCACGAGACCGCCGATGATGGCGATCGCCATCGGGCCGCGCGTTTCGGCGCCCGGTCCAAGCGCCAGCGCGGGCGGCACTGCGGCCATGAGCGTGGCCAGCGACGTCATGAGAATCGGGCGCAGACGCGTCGGTCCGGCGATCTGCATCGCTTCCGCCGCGGTCGAGCCTTCGCGCTGCTTCTGCACGGCGAAGTCGACCAGGATGATCGAATTCTTCTTGGCGATGCCGAGGAGCAGCAGCAGGCCGATCATCGAAAAGATGTTCAGCGTCTTGCCGGTGATGAACATCGCGAACGCCGCGCCGGCAATCGACAGCGGCAGGATCGAGAGCACGGTCACCGGGTGAAGGAACGAATTGAACTGCGACGCGAGCACCATGTACGCGACGACGATGCCGAGGAAGAGCGCGAAGTAGAGCTGCGCCTTCGATTCGTTGAACGCGACCGACGATCCGCCAAGCACCGCGCGGTAGCCCGGCGGCAGCTCCTTGCTGATCTTCTCGATGTACGCCAGCGCTTCGCTCTGCGAATGACCCGGCGCGACGTTACCGTAAATCGAGATGGCGCGTTCGCGATCGCGACGAGTGACTGATTGCAGCGCGGGCTGCTCGCTCTCTTTCACGAGCGCGGAGAGCGGCACGAGATCACCCGACGCCGTCCGCATCCGCAGCCGCGCCAGATCCTCGGGACGCGTGCGCTGCTGCGCGAGCAGCCGCGTGCGGATGTCGATGCGGCGGCCGCCCGTCGAGTACTTGCCGCTGCGCACGCCGCCGACGAGCGCGTTGATCGTCGTGGCGACATCTTCGACGGAGACGCCGAGGTCGGCGCAACGATCGCGGTCGGGAACGATGCGGAGCTCGGGCATGCCGACCTGATAGTCCGTGTCGATGTCAGTGGCCAAGCCGCTGGCCGCGAGCTTGTCGCGCATCTCCTGCGAGAAGCCGATCAGGTGCTCCCACTCCGAACCGCGTACCGAAAATTCGATCGGAAAGCCGCGCTGCGCGGTGAAGCCCTGCTGCGAGAGATCCTGCACGACCGCACGCACTCCGGGATACGAGTTGAGCTCTTTGCGCACTTCCGCGGCGATCTCCGCCTGCGTCAGCTTGCGCTGCTTCGGATCGACCATCGTCACGAAGATGATGCCGCTGTTGACCGAGCCGCCACCGCCGCCGCCGACGTTGCCGAACACGCGCACGACTTCCGGCCGGTTCTGCAGATAGGTCTCGGCGCGGCGGAAGACGCGATCGGTCTCGGTGAGATCGGCGCCGACCGCAGTCTGCAAACGAATCATCAAACGGCTCTGATCCTGCGACGGCACCATCTCGCTCGGCAGCTTGCGGTAGATGAAGATCGAGCCGATGAAGACGATGGCGGCCATCGCCAGCACGGAGATGGGATGGCGCAGGCCGAGGGCGAGCACGCGCGCGTAGCTGGCGGAAAGCTTGTCGAATACGACGTCGACGAAATGGCCGAGCTTCGACTGGCGGCCGTGACCGGCCTTCAGCATCTGCGCCGAACGCGCCGGCGCGAGCGTCACCGCTTCGACGTACGACAGCAGCACGGCCACGCACAACGTGACGCCGAACTGCAGGAAGAAGCGGCCGATCACGCCCTTCATGAAGATGACCGGGAGGAAGATCGCGCAGACCGCGAGCGTCGCGGCGAGCGCGGCGAAGCTGATCTCCTGCGTCCCTTCGCGCGCGGCGCTCACGCGGTCTTTGCCCATCTCGCCGTGGCGGAAGATGTTCTCCAGAACCATGATCGCGTCGTCGACGACGATGCCGACGGCGAGCGCCAGTCCCAACAGCGTGAATGTGTTGAGCGTGTAGCCGAAGAAGTAGATACAGGCCACCGTGCCGAGGAGCGACATGGGGATGGCCATGATCACGTTCATCGTGGCGCCGAAGGAGCCGAGGAAGAGCCAGCAGACGAACGCGGTGAGGATCACGGAGAGCAGCAGCTCGAATTCGATCTCGTGCACCGACTCTTCGATGAACTGCGTCGAGTCGAAGTTGATCGCCAGCTCCATCCCCTCGGGCAGCGTCTTCTGGATCTCCGCCATCGTCTCTTTGACGCCGCGCGCGACGGCGACGGCATTGGAGCCGCGCTGCTTGCGGATGCCGAGACCTTGCGCGGGATTGCCGTTGGCGCGGGAGAGACGGCGCACGTCTTCGAAGCCGTCTTCGACCAGCGCGACGTCGCTGAGATACACCGGCGCACCGTCGACGGTCTTCACCACGAGCTGGCGGAACTCGTCGAGATTGAACGCTTCGCCGAGCACGCGCACGTTCACTTCGCGTCCCGACGTTTCGAGGCGGCCGGCGGGAAGCTCGACGTGCTGCGTGCCGATCGCGTCGATGACTTCTTTCACCGTGACGCGACGCTCATCGAGCTTGTCGGCGTCGATCCAGATGCGCACGTTGCGCTCGAGATAGCCGCCGAGCTGAATTTCGCCGACGCCCGGAACGGTCTGCAGCTTTTCCTTCACGCGGTAGCGCGCGTAATCGGCGAGCACCTGCGGCGAATACGGACCGGCCAGACCGACCCACAGAATGGGCTGGTCTTCGGGATTCGATTTGGAAACGACGGGCGGCTCGATGTCGCGCGGCAGGCGGCGCTGCACTTGCGCGACGCGCGTCTGCACGTCCTGCAGCGCGAGGTCGACGTTGCGCGCGAGGTCGAGCTCCACCGTCACGCTGCCGGAGCCCTGGCGCGAGCTGGAGGTGACGTTGCGCACGCCTTCGACCTGCATCACCGCTTCTTCGATCGGCTCGACGACGTCGTGCTCGATGACTTCCGGAGCGGCCCCTTCCCACGCCACGCTGACGTTCACCGTCGGCTGGTCGACGTCCGGAAACTGCGAGATGCCGATGCGCGAAGCCGCCACGCCGCCGAAGACGACGGTGGCTGCCATGAGCATCCAGGCAAAGACAGGATTCTTGATGCAGACGTCGGTGATTTTCATGATCGGGATCTCGCGCCGCTCGACTACTTTTGCACTTTCACTTTCGCGCCGTCGCGCAGTGCTTCCGCGCCGCGCACGACGAGCAACTCGCCCGCCTGCAAACCGCCCTTCACTTCCACTTTGCCGTCAGCGGTGCGCATGCCGAGGGTGAGGACGCGCTGCTCGGCGGTGTCGTTGGTGACGACGTAGGCCAGGAAGCCCTTCTCACTCGGACGAATGGCCGTTTGCGGAATGACCGGCGCGTTGCGCGGGCCGCCCACCGGCACCGTCACGCGCGCAAACGCGCCGGGACGGAGATTCGGATCGTTTGCATTCAATACATTCGCGGTGACGTCGACCATGCGCGACGCATTGCTCGCGGACGCCGCGACGTGCGTGATCCTCGCGTCGTGCTGCTTCGATTCTTCCGCGACGGAGAACTTCGCGTTCTGGCCGACGCGCACCGACGTCGCGTCCTGCTCCGGAACCTGGAAGCGGAGCAGCAGCGGATCGCGGCGCACGAGCGAAGCGAGAACGGAGCCGGGCTGCACGTACTGGCCGGTCTGCACCGTGCGCGTCTGGATGATGCCGCCGACCGGCGCGCGCACGAACGCATCGCGCAGATTCAATTTCGCCTGCGAAACAGCAGTCTGCGCCTGCGCCACTTCGGCCGCGGCGGTCTGCGCTTTCGTGCGCCACGTTTCGATCTCTTCGCCGCGGATCAGGCCGGGATTCTTCGCACTGGCGGCCTGGCGTCGCGCCAGTCCGGCTTCCGCTTCCGCCTTCTCGGCGATGCGCTGCTGCAGCGTCGCTTCGGCGGATTGCACCGCGAGGCGGTAACGCTCCGGCTCGATCTCCACGAGCGCCTGACCGGCGGAGACGAACTGTCCTTCGCGGAAGTTCACGCGCTCGATCGCGCCGGCCACGCGCGACGTGACGGCCACCTGCTCGAACGCGTCGAGCGAGCCGACGGCGGTGACGGAGTATTCGACGGCGCGCGAATCGACCGGCTGCACTTCCACCGGGAACGCCATCGCCTTCTTCGCTTTGCCGCCGCCCGATTCTTTCGCATCGCTGCTGCCGCCGCACGCGGTCACGGCCAGCGGCAAAAGACAAAGGATCAGCGCTCGTTTCATCGTCATCATCATCACGATCTCTCTACGGCTTCTCCGCCGCTCGCTTCGCGCAACGCCAGATACGCCACCGCCATCCGGAACCGCGCCGTCACCTCCGCCACCTCGGCTTCGAACAGGCTCTGGTTCGCATCGGCGAGCTCCAGCGCGGTGGCCAGGCCCTGCCGGTACAACTCGGTCGTTTCATCCGCGTTTTTGCGCGCGGCGCGCAACGCGGCGGCAGCCTGCACGAGCGCTGCTTGTTCTGTGGCGAGCTGCACCGCGTTGCCGCGAATCTCGCGCTCGACGGTGCGCAGCGTCTGCTGCAGTTGAAACTCGGCGCCGCGCACTTCGGCGGTGCGCTCGGCGCGCTCCGCACTGCGAACGCCCGCATCGAACACCGGCCAGGCGAGGCTAACTCCGAAGAATCCTTCGTTGTTCCGATTGGTGACCGGCCCGTCGTTGATGTTCGCCGTCTGCGCGTTGAAGAGCACGGACGGCAGGAAGCGCGCGTTCGGCTCTTCGGCAAACGCACGCAACGCTTCGATGCGCGCGCGCGTCGCGGCGATGTCGGTGCGGCGCTGCTGCGCGCCGGCGATGGCCGTCGCATCGACAGCGGGCGTGTTCGCCGCTTCCTGCAACAAGGCTTCGGGCACCGCTAGCGTTTCGGGCACGTCGGCGTTGACGATTGTGGCCAGAGCGATGCGCGCGACCTGCACGTCGCCGCGCGCTTCGGCCACGCCGCGCTCGGCGGTCGCGAGCTCGAGCTCTGCGCGCGTGACGTCGTTCGAGCTGACCAGCCCTGCTTCGAATCGCGCGCGCACGTCGGCGAGATTCGTGTTCGCGAAATCGCGGCGGTGCTCGGCGGCGAGCAGCACCTGCTCGAAGCTGAGCGTGGAGAGGAACTGTGTGGCGGCGTCGAAGCCGAGAAGGCGGCGGGCTTCGGTGGCGTCATAGCCGGCGGCTTCGCGCAGCAAACGCGCCTGACGATAGAGCGGGAAAACGCGCGCGTTGAAGAGCGGCTGCGTCAGCAGCGCGGAGGTGGCGATGGTGCTGCTGTCGTTCGACTCGAAGTCGCGGCGCGCGCTGCCGTTGATGTCGAGGCGCGGCAGGAAGGCGGTGCGCGCCAGACGTAAGCGCGCGTCGGCGGCTTCTACGGCACTCTCCGCGATGGCCGCGGTTTCATTGCGCGTCAATGCGAGCTGGACCGCTTCCTGGAGTGTGAGCGGCGCCTGCTGTGCCCACGCGCCGGTGGCGCAAAGCACGGCAATTCCGAGGAAAACCAGGGGATGTTTCACGCGGCGGATTAGAACACGAACAATTGTTCGGGTTATGTCAGCGCGGTGAACGCCGGACGCCGCCGTTTCGCGCTTCAGCGAATCGTGGCGCGGATGTCGAGATGCGCGGCGGGCTCGGTGTTTCCCTTCGGCGTCACGGCGATCGATTCGTGCAATTCGCCCGCTTTTGCGCGCGCTCCGTCGATCGTGACGGTGATCGTCGCTTTTCCTTTGGCCGGGATGACGCCGTTGCCGTATTCGTAATAGAGGCAGCGGCACGCCGAGCGCGCCACTTGAATCGTTACGGAATCGTCACCGCGATTGGTGAGCTCGAACTGCCGCACCGCGCGCGTTCCTTTGCGAATCACCCCGTAGTCGTGCGAGGTGGGCGTGACGGTCAATCCGTCCTGCGGCACTGGGATGACCGTGCCGGTCGTTGCCGACGGTTCGCGATCTTCCGTGGCCACGGCTTCCGTATCCGTGACCGGCTGCGTGGCGGTGATGGCCGGCGTGCGATCGGAGCTGGCGCGCCACAACAGCCAGGCGATGAGCGCGAGCACGACGATGCCGCCGGCGACGATCATCATCGAGCGCGCGCCGCCGCCCGCGCGGGGCTGGCGTTCCACCGGCTCGGCGCCGGGCAGGTAATCGATCTGCGTGTCGTCGTCGAGCAGCGGCTGCGCGGAGTGCCCGTGCGAAATGGGCGCAGCCATCGGTGAAACGGCGGGCGGTGCAACGACCGGCGGCGTCACGAGCGGGCGCATGCCGGGCTCGGTCTTGTGGCGCTCCGTGGGACGCCCTTCCAGCTCGTCGAGCTTCACGAGCGAAGAGTCGATGTCGCGCACCAGGCGCTGGTACTCCGTGGCCAGATGTTCGGTGGGCGCGTCGGCGACCATGTTCATCAGCGACTCGCGGTGCTTGCGGTAGTGCTGCCGCATGACCTCGATCTCACGAGCTCGCTGGCCGCGTGTCACGTTGACGGTGCCGAAATCGTCGGACATGGGCGAATCGTATCTCCGCCCGCCTTCGTAACCAAATCGCGTGCCGTGCGTATGCTACTTTCACAGCATGCTACGTTCATAGCATGCTACGTTTGCAGCACCGCGAAAGGAAAGCGCACATGAAATGGATCGCCGCCGTCGTCCTCCTCTTTCTTACCGTCACCGCTCAGGCGCAGCAGTCTCCGGAGGAGGCGGCGAACTGGCGCGCGGACCTGCAGGTCATGGCCGCGGAGATGGAGCACAGGCATAAGGACCTGTACCACTCGATCTCGCGCGAAGAGTTCGCGAAGGAGGTGCAGGCGCTGGACGCGCGCATTCCGTCGCTGCAGCGGCACGAGATCATCGTGGAGCTGATGCGGCTCGCCGCGCGGGTAGGAGACGGCCACACGAACGTGGCGCCGACGCGCGACGCGAAGATCGGCTTTCACGCGCTGCCGGTGCGGCTCTACTTTTTTGAGGACGGGCTGTACGTGCGCGCGGCAGCGGCGCCGGAGCTGGTGGGAGCGCGCGTGACGCAGATCGGCGGTGTGCCGGTCGATGAAGCGTACCGCCGCGTTGGAGAGCTGATCAGCCGCGACAATGAATTCGGTGTGAAGCAGTTCGCGCCGCTGCTGCTGGCGATGCCGGAGGTGCTGCACGCGCTGAAGCTCTCGCGCGCGATCGACGCGGCAGACTTCACGTTCGCGGACGGACGCACGGTCACGCTGCAGCCCTACGCGCTGTTCGAGCCGATGCCGGCGGATACCGATACGAGCTGGGAAATCCCGGCTGGCTGGACCGACGCGCGTGGCTCCAAACCACCGCTCTGGCTCGAGAATCCACGCGAGCTTCATCGACTCGCACGCATCGGCGACGCGCTGTACGTGCAGCTCAATCAGGTCAACGATGCGCCGGACGAGACGCTGGAGGCGTTTGCGGCGCGCATCGAAAAGACGAACGCGGAGACAAAGCCGAAGACGCTCATTCTCGATCTGCGCCTCGATCGCGGCGGCAACGGACATCTGCGCACGCCGCTGATGAAAGCGATCATCCGCAGCCCGATGGCGGATGTGCGCGGGCGCCTCTTCGTGCTCACGAGCCGCGCCACGTTCTCTGCCGCGCAGTTTCTGGTGGACGACCTGCAGACGGAGACGAGCGCGATCTTCATCGGCGAGCCGACCAGCTCGAAGCCGAACGTCTTCGGCGATTCGCGCAAGATCACGCTGCCGCACAGCGGCATCACCGTGCGCGCCTCGATCTATTGGTGGCAGCGCCATCCGGCCGAATCGGACATGCAGTGGCTGCCGGTCGACATCGCCGCGCCGCTCCGCTTCGCCGATTACGCACGCAACATCGATCCCGCGCTCGAAGCGGCGATGCACTACACGCCGGAGCCAACGCTGCGCGAAACGTTCGCGCGCGCATTTGCCACCGGCGGCGTGGAGGCCGCGAAGCAGGCGCTGGCCGCGTTCGACGCCAATCCCGTGCATCGTTACGCGGAGCGTGAGCTCGAACTGCTGCGCGGCGCGCTGGATACGAAATCGCTCGACGCGCTGCGCCTGGCCGCCACCGCCCTCCCCCGCTCCGCCGAGGCGCACATCATGCTGGCCGACGCGCTGGCGCGAGCGAAGGATCTGGCGGGCGCGCGAGCGGAAGCGAAGAAAGCGCTGGAGCTCGATCCGAAGAATTACGAAGCGGAGGCGATTCTGCGATCGCTGCCGAATTAACGCGCGCCCGCCGCGCGCAACATCGCTTCGATCCGCGCGTCGCGCGCGACGGAGAGCGGCGTGCGCCATTCGCGTCCGCTCCAGACGCGCGCGTTCACGTCGGCGCCGCGCGCGATGAGCAGGCGCGCGGCGTCGGACGCGCCAGTGCGCGAGGCAGTGATCAGCGCGTTCTCGTCATCAGGCACAACCGCGTCGATTTGCGCGCCGCGCCTCAGCAAGAGGTCGAGCACGTCCGTGCGATTCGCGGCGGCAGCGGCGATGAGCGGATTGCCGTCCTTCGGCGCCGCTTCGTTCGGATCGGCGCCGCCGTCGAGCAGCGCGCGCACGGCCGTCAGATCGCCGCGTCGTGCCGCTTCGATGAGCGGCGTGCCGTCGCCCGGAATCACCGCCGCCACGAGCGTCACCGACGCCAGCGCCGCCATCAGCATTAACGCGGCGGCGAGCGCCGCGCGCGAGCTCCGTCCGCGCGGCTGCGCCTCGTCGAGAATCGCGTGCACGCGCTCGGCGAGCCGCGTCGGCGAAGCCATGGCCAGCGCCGGCAACCGCTGCCTCGTCCGCGCCAGCGACACGAGCTGCTGCGCGTAGGCCGTGGGCTCGAAGCGCGCCACGACCGCGTCGTCACACGCGCGCTCCGCTTCCACGCGAAACCGCCGCCACGCCAGCCACACCAGCGGATGCGGCCACCACAATGCGCAAGCCACACGCGCGAGCAACTGCAGCATCCAGTCGCAGCGCCGCACATGCTCCAGCTCATGCGCGAGCGCCGCGTCATCGGCAACATGCGGCGGCACGAGGATCGTGCGATGAAACGTCAGCGGCGAGGCGATCTCCTCGCTCTGCAGCACGCGTACGCCGTCGATCTCGCGCACGAACGTCGCGCGGCGTGCGATTCCACGCAGGCTTAGGATTCCCACCGCGAGCGTGCCTAACATCCAAACCACGCCGATCGCGTAGA
>DASSMK010000086.1:0-4513 GCA_035688915.1 Thermoanaerobaculia bacterium | reverse complement strand
TCGAAGAGCTGCAGGCGCAGGTCTCCACACCCGCTCCCGAACCGGAAGCCTCGTCGCCGTGGGATGAGCAACCCGCATTCGGCGGCGAGACGCGCGCCTTCCCGAAGATGAGCTTCGACGAGATGCAGCAGATGGCGTCGGGATCCGCCGCGCCGTCCGCTCCTGAACCGGAACCGGCGCCGTGGGGCGAGCCGGAACCGGAGCCCGCCGCGCCGTCGTGGTCGCCGACCGCCGACACCAGCTCGATCGATACGAGCGCGTCGTCCGAAAGCTTCGCCACCGAAGCCGCGTCGCCGTTCGCCGAATCGATGGAAAGCGAAGCGCCCGCGATTTCGCCATTCGCCGCCGACGATTCCGAAAGCGAGCCGGAAACGCTGCAGGCCAGCGAGCCCGCGCCGGAGATTCCGGCCGCCGAGCCGCTCTGGTCGCCCGCCGCAGCGGAGCCGGACGCGCAGCACGAGCCGGAACCGATGGTCGGCTCGATGCCGCCCGCCGCAGTCGCCGCCGCGCAGGCGTTCGACCTCAATGAAGAGATGATCGATCGCATCGCGCGCCGCGTGGTGCAGCTGATGTCCGATCAGGTGGTGCGCAACATCGCTTGGGAAGTGATCCCCGATCTCGCCGAAGTCGTCGTGAAAGAGCGGATCCGCCAGCTCGAGAACGAGTGAAGATCTACACGCGCACAGGCGACGCCGGCCAGACGTCGCTGTTCGGTGGTGCGCGCGTTGCCAAAAACGACGCGCGCATCGAAGCCTACGGCACCATCGACGAGCTCAACTCCCACCTCGGCCTCGCCCGCGCCGCGTGGCCGCACTCACCGATCGATCTTCAGTTGCAGCAGGCGCAAAACGATCTGTTCGAGATCGGCGCGCACCTCGCCTCGCCCGGCACGTCGCGATTCACCGGCGTCGATCCGGCGCGCATCGCGGAGCTGGAGCAAGGCATCGACGTGATGGAAGCGGAGCTCGCGCCGCTGAAGAACTTCATCCTGCCTGCCGGCGCACTCGCCGCCGCGCAGCTGCACGTGGCGCGCACGGTTTGCCGTCGCGCGGAGCGTCTCGTCGTCGCGCTGCACGATGAGAGCGACGCGACGCACTCCTCGATCGCGTATCTGAACCGGCTGTCGGATTACCTTTTCGTCGCCGCGCGCTTCGCGAATGCGAAACATAGCGTGGCGGACGTGGAGTGGCGCAAGGCGTAGAACGCGCTAGTCGCCGCTGCTGCGTTTCGGCGGCTGCGCCGAATTCACCCACGCCGACCACCACAAATCGCGCAGGAACGACGCGCCCGCCGCCAACCGATCGCTCGCGAATTCGAGCGCCACCGGCTTGATCGGACCAATCGGATTGAAGCCGCCGTCTTTATCGATCTGATACAGCCGCTCGACGAGATGATTCGAGGCCTGCACCTGCTCGACCGCCGCCGCGAAAAAGTCGGTGCGCAGCTTCGGTGCAGCGAGCTTCGGCGTCACGTTCGCCGTCGTGACCGCACGCGAAATGAACGCGGTTTCGAAACGCGAGTGCGTCCCGCAATCGTTCGCATAGCCGTTCGGATTCGGCTCGATCCAGCCGTTGAAGTCGATGGTGGTGTGATGCGGGTTCGACGAGTCGCCGGCGAAATGCCCCAGCACTCCGGCGATGTGGATGATGTCGCGCTCGATGATGGCGCGGTCGCTCGATCCCGGCACGCTCGCGCGCCACAAACGGAACTCGACCAGCAGCCGCTGCGCTTCTTCCGCAATCTGCCACGGCAGAAATCCCGCTTCCGAATTCGTGATCGCTTTCTGCTCCAACCGTCCGCTGCGCGTCATCAGCTCGATGAATTTGTAGCGATCGGCCGGCAGAGTCAGACCCGCCGTGAATTCGTAATCGAGGAAGTGATTCGGCGGATTCGCCGCGTCGAGCGATGCGCCACCGCCGCGCTGCCGATCGGGGTCGTACGCCAGCCAGACCAGATCGGGAAAGGCTTTGTAGAAGAACGGCGGCATGTCGGTGGGGAGACCGAGGGTGGCCGCTTCGTTGACGATGTAGTGGCCTTTCTCACCCCACGCAAACGCGGGTGCCGCGGCGATGAGGACGAGGATCGCGAGGAGAAGGCGTTTCATTCGGCGGGAAAAATGGTCGGGGCAAGAGGATTTGAACCTCCGACCTCACGGTCCCGAACCGTGCGCTCTGACCAGGCTGAGCTATGCCCCGATTTCTTGGAGAGAGGCGGCGGCCTCTCAAAGGAGCGCGGATTGTAAGGCCTCCGCGTCCGAGCGTCAAACGGGGGGAGTGAACCTTACATTCCGGGGACGACCGGGGGCCTCCGGCGGCCGGGGCCATTGGCCCCGGCCCCAATTGGTTGGCCTAGCCCGAGATTAGAAGTGGTACGCGAGGCCGAAGGAGACTAGGAGCGGGCGTACGTCGAGGTCCGTTGTTGATTCGGCGAAGACGGCCCGCGCTTGCGTCTCGATCGGGATGTACCGCGCGTCGCCGGTCAGGCTCCAGCGTTTGCCGAGCGGGATCTGCAAGCCAGCGTCGACGACGAGGCCTGTGGGGTCGTCGAAGGAGACGTCGCCGATCACCGACGCGCGCTTTTCGATGTTGCGCAGGATGACGTGCGCCGCGCCGATGCCGACGTACGGACGGAACGTGCCGTGCTCCACCGGATGCCATTGCATGACCGCAGTGATCGGATAGATCTGCGCGTTGCCTAAATCGGCGACGGTAACGAAATCACCGCCGGTGCGGCGGACGTGAAGATGCGACGCGAGGCCGGCCACTTTCAGCTCGAGCGACATCCGTCCGCTGAAGTACCAGTTCACGCCGCCGCCAATGCCGCCGCCGTCATCGAACGACGGTACGTAACGCGTTTCGTTCGGCACGAACTCGGTCTTCGCCGCGCGGCGCGCGCCTTCCACGTCGAAGAACAGATCGACGCGGCGCTGCGCGAGAAGCGGTGTGGCGAGCAGAAGCAGTGCGAGCGGTGCGAGGCAGCGAACGGCGTGACGCATGATGCTGTCACGACGCAAGAAACAATCCTCCCGCGGGAAATCGCGCGTCCGGCATCGTGTTCCCCTCTCTGAAAGGAGGCACTTGATGCAACGCTTTGCAGCAGCGCTCGCGCTGCTCGTCCTCGCCCTCCCCTTCTCCGCGAATGCGCAGGAGAAGCCTTCGTTTCAGGAACAGATCGACGTCAACGTCGCCCTCATCGACGCCGTCGTCACCGACAACCGCGGCAACCAAATCCTCGGCCTCACCAAGGATGACTTCATCGTGAAGGAAAACGGCGTCGTGCAGCCGGTCGAATCGGTCGACTACTTCACGTCGCGCAAGCTCCTCAGCGACCGCGAAGAAAACGCGCCGTTCCCCGTCGAGCGGGTGCGCGAGGATCGCTATCTCATCTTCTTTTTCGACAAGCCCTCCGACAACCGGCTCTTCAGCGATCTGGCCGTCGCGCGCAACGACGTGCGCAAGTTCATCGACGAGCAGATGACGGCGAACGATCGCGTGGCCATCGCCGGCCACGATTTCCGCCTGAAAATCTACAGCGATTTCACGAACGACAAAGCAGCACTGAAGAAGGCGCTCACCGCGTCCGGTGCCTTCGGCAACGGTCTCTCGCAGGCGCCCGCCGGCGACGGCGTGTCGATCCTGCGCAACCTCGCCGCGAAGCGTTTAAAGAACGAGACCGGCACGGTGTACGAAGCGCTCGACGCACTCGCGGACGCGACGCGCACGATCAAAGCGCGCAAGAACGTGGTGCTCTTCTCGCCCGGCATCGCCGACATCGGCGAAGAAGAACGCGACGGCGTTCTGACGACGCGCAGCCAGTACTTCGATCCGATGATCCGCTCGCTCAACGCGGCGAACGTGACCGTCTACGGCGTGCAATTGAACCGGCAAGCGCTGCTCACCGAGCCGCTCTTCCACCAACGCCTGGAGGAGATCACCAACGCCACGAACGGCGAATACTTTCGCTTCAACACGTCGTTCCGCACGGCCATCGATCGCGTGGAAAAAGCAGCCGCAGGCTATTACCTGATCACGTATCGCGCGCCACACGCGAAGAGCGAGCACGGTTTCCAGAAGGTCGACGTCTCGCTGCGAGACCCATCCCTCCGCGTCACCGCCCGCTCCGGCTACGACCTCGGCTCATAAATCACGAAGCGCACGAGCTCGCCCGGCACCAGCTGGGCGAGCTTCCACCGCTCCGCCGTGAGCACCGTCATCGGCTGCAGATAGCCGCCCGTGACCGGATGATCCGGCCCCATCGCCACGAGCGAACCGTCGGGATGCAGCTGCACGGTGCCGCATTGCATGCCGATCGATTTCAGATCGGCAGGGATGTTCGCTTCGATCGGTGTGCGCGGTTTCAAACGAATGCCGACGCGATCGAGCTGCGGCGTGACGATGGCTTCGACATCGCGCAAGCCGATGTCGTGCGGCCCGGCAAGAGCGTGAATCGTGAGACGCTCGTTGGAGCGGCGCGCGCCCTCGCCCGCCGGTTTGGCGTCCGTTCTGCGGGCGAG
>DASSMK010000085.1:0-10918 GCA_035688915.1 Thermoanaerobaculia bacterium | reverse complement strand
AGCGACGCCGCGATGCGCTACGCCGGCGAGCCGAACGTGCCCGCGTACTTGCGCGACATCGCCAAGCCCACCGACGAATCGCTGCCGGACGCCAACTCCGTCGCCGCATTCAACCTGCTCCGCTTCGCAAACGTGCTCGCCGCACCCGCGTGGCGCGCGCGTGCCGAAGCGATCTTCACGTCGCTGCCGTCGCTGCCGCATGTCGCGGCGGTGAAAGCGATGAGCGGCGCGGAACGAATCGTCATCACCGGCGACCGCCACTTCAAAGCAACCGTCGACACGCTCACCGAAGCGCACGCGCCGTACGCGCCACTGCGCGCCGTGATCTACGTGCCGTCATCGACCGACGCGCGCGCCCGGCTGGCGCGCACACTGGCGTGGACGAAGACGATCGACGCGACGGCAAAGGAACCGCGCACGATCACGCTGCGATGACCGTCGCGCCGTCGGGCCCACTGGATTAGGCTCAAAGGCTCACAGGCTCACAGGCTCAAAGTAGCGCGCGCGTCGCAAGCGCCGTGCTTCACGCCTGTGGCTAGTGCGTAACGCTTCGCGCTCGCAGCGCATATGCTGCTGTGAGCCTTTGAGCCTGTGAGCCTTTGAGCCTGCCCGCGTGGGCGGGCCAGCCGCGCGGGCGATACAATCCCGCCGTGCGCCCCGCCAACAGCGTCGTCGCCGTTGTCGATGACGAAGACAACATCCGCGAAACCGTCGGCTTCGCGCTGCGTCGCGAAGGCTATCCGGTGGAGATGTACGCCACCGGACTCGAAGCGTGGGATTCGTTCCAGCGCACGCTGCCCGGCCTGGTTATTCTAGACATCATCATGCCGGAGATGGATGGTCTCGAGCTTTGCCGCAAGCTGCGCGCGCGCTCGGAATCGCTGCCCATCATCTTTCTCACCTCGCGCGACGACGAGCTCGATCGCGTACTCGGCCTCGAGATCGGCGCCGACGACTACCTCTGCAAACCATTCTCGATGCGCGAGCTGCTCGCACGCGTGAAGGTGCTGTTCCGCCGCGCGGCGCTCGATCAAAGCACGTCGCGGCCGACCACCGACGTTCCGGTGCGCCACGGCGATCTCGAGCTCGACCTGCAGCGCTACAGCGTCCGCTGGAAAGGCTTGCCACTGAACCTCACCGTCACCGAATTCATGATGCTGCACGCGCTGGTGCGCTATCCCGGCCATGTGAAGACGCGCAAGCAGCTGCATCAGGACGGCTATCCGCACGACGCGTACGTCAGCGACCGCACCATCGACAGCCACATCAAGCGCATCCGCCGCAAGTTCGAAGACTCCGACAGCACCTTCGATCGCGTCGAAACCGTCTACGGCCTCGGCTACCGCTGGCGCGAGTGATGAAGCTCCGCGTCGCCTCGCGACTTCGCACGCGCCTCCTCGCATTCAATCTGCTGCTCGTCTTCCTTCCCATCTCCGGCGTGCTGCTCCTCGGCGAATACGAAAGTCGTCTGGAGACGGCGGAGATTCGCTCGATGACCGCGCAGGCGCGGCTCGTCACGGCGATGCTCGCGCGCAGCGGCACACTCGACGCCGACTTGTTCGAAGACACGATCCGTCGCGCGGCGATCGGCGACGTGCGCATGCGGCTCATCGATCGTGTGGGACACGTCGTCGCCGACTCGCAGCACATCGTGGCCACGCCCGTGCCGCAGCCGCGCACCGATCGTCACAACGTGCTCTATCGCTTCGGCGCCTTTCTGATTCGTCCGGTCGCGCGACTGGTGCGTCCGCCCGAAGCGCCGCTGCCGATCGATGCGTACCACAACTCTGCGGTGCTCTCCGGTCCGGAGATCGCCGCGGCACTACGCGGCAGCGAGAGCTTCGAGAAGCGCATCACCGCGCAAGGGCAACGCTCCGTCACGCTGTACAAGACCGTGCCCGTCATCGTGGGCGGCTGGAGTGTCGGCGCGGTCGTAGCGTCGAAGAGCACCTTCACAATCCTGCAGGATCTCTACGCCGTGCGCTTGCGAGTGATGCGCATCTTTCTCGCGTCGGTCGCCGCGGCGATTCTGCTCAGCATCTTCTTTTCGACGACGATCGTGCGGCCGCTGCGGCAGTTGCGCGTCGACGCGCGCGCCATTCTCGATCGCCGCGGACGCATTCGCGGTCACTTCAAAGGATCGAAGCGGCACGATGAAATCGGTCAGCTTTCGCGCGCACTCGAACGGATCATGCGGCGCCTCGACGCGCGCGTGAAATTCATCGAGACCTTCGCGTCCGACGTTTCACACGAGTTGAAGAATCCGCTCGCGTCGATCCGCAATGCGAACGAGATGGCGGCGGAAGTCGGCGATCCCGCCGATCGCCGGCGCTTCGTGCGTATCATCGATGAAGAAGTGGCGCGCATGGAGCGGCTGCTCTCCGGCGTGCGCGAGATCTCCGTGCTCGACGCGGAGCTCGTGCGCGAAACGACGGCCGAAGTCGATCTGGCCGCGCTGTTGACGAAGATCGTGGAAGGCTTTCGTCTGCGCGAACCGAACGTGACCTTCGCGCTCGAGCTCACCGGCGAGGCGCTGCTCGTCGAAGCATCGGAAGATCGTCTCTTTCAGATCTTCGAGAATCTGCTCGACAACGCGGTGAGCTTCTCGCCGCGCGAAAGCGTCGTCACCATTCGCGCGTATGCAGAAGGGGAGTCAGTGATCGCCAGCGTCGCCGATCAGGGGCCGGGCATTCCGCCGGCGAATCTCGCGCGCATCTTCGATCGCTTCTTCACGCATCGCACTGACGCCACGCGGCGCGGCAGCGCGCACACCGGCTTGGGGCTCGCGATCGTGAAGTCGATCGTCGATGCGTATGGCGGCACCGTCAGCGCCGCGAATGAGGAGAGTGGGGGAGCGGTGATGACGATACGACTACCGCGGTAGGAACGCGCCGGTCCGGGTTAGCCGACATAATTTTCATCACCTTTTTCGGTTGCGATTATCCGGATTGCAGGTAATATGGGCCTGCGGAGAGGAGCGTATGAGCTCCTCGAAGCGAGACGATCCCCCGCGGCGAACGCACTTGGTCCGGCGTTCCCGTTTATCCCAAGTTTGAGTGGAAGCACACCGGCGCGGATGCACCGGGATTCGTTAGGTACGGAAAGATAGACTTCGGCAGCGGAAGGCAGTAAACTCGCTGCCGATCTCGGGTTCAAAATCCAACGACAACATAGGAGTGCGTGTGAGTACTGCAAAAAGCAATCGCGGTCGTCCCATTGTGCACACGGAGCCCTGGGCGAAGATCACCGTCGTCCTGCTCGATCGGCATGTCGCCTACCTCGATCGTCTGGCCATTGAGATTCGTCTCAAGCATGGCAAGGCGATCAGCCGCGCGGAAATCATCCGCGGCTTGATCGAGGCGGCGTTCCAGTCCGGCATCGATCTTTCTCAGGCAGATTCGATCGATACGATCGTCGAGCTGCTCGTGGGACAGGCGACGAAGAAAAAGTCCGCTCGTTAGGCCGCTGCGCTCGCGTGCGAGCGTTCCGTCCCCGCAGCCGTCCTGCGGCGAGTCGAGCGATTTCTTCTTCACTGCTCGCTTCGGTGAGGTCGATACCGCTTTGTTCAAAGCGATCAAGGATCGTGCGGATGACGTGCGGCCACGCGAACGACGCCGGCATGCCCGGATTGATTTCCCCGCTCAGCCGGCGGAGGTAGTCCAGATGTTTCTGGGACAGGACGATCGTCTCGAGCTCGCTGCTCGGCCGTGAGTCCTGGGTCGGAGGAATGAGATGCATTCGGAGTGCTCCGATCTAGGAGTGACCGGGACGAACATTTCCCTACCCTGAATTTTCAAAGCCTCTCGTCAGAATTCGCCGGGGCCGCCGCGAGGCGGCCTCGGCCCTTCCCGCCGCGCCGCGTCCCCGCCGTCCCCCTCCCGCCCAGGCTCATAGGCTCATGGGCTCATAGGCTCATAGCAGCACGCGCGGCGCGAGTTGCGCCTGCTGCGCGCTTGCCTCACACCTTTGGCCGCGCGCTTGCGCCGCGCGTCGCGCTTACGCGACTCCGTCACCGCCGTTGCCTCGCGCATGTCTTACGCGTGTTCTCTCGCTCTCTCGCATTTCACACGCACGCCACCTGCGCCAACCCCACCTCTCGCGCTGCACGCGCTACTCTGAGCCTCTGAGCCTATGAGCCTATGAGCCTATGAGCCCGGGCGGGAGGGGGACGGGGGGGGACGCGGGCGGGCGCGGCCCCATGGCGCGAACCATGTAACAATCCGCCTTCGTGACGCAGTACGACGCAGTGATCGTCGGGAGCGGCCCGAACGGCCTCGCCGCGGCGATCGTTCTCGCCCGCGCCGGACTCTCCGTTCTGGTCCTCGAAGCGAAGGAAACTCCCGGCGGCGGCGCGCGCACCGTCGAGCTCACGCTGCCCGGCTTCCGCCACGACATCTGCTCCGCCATCCATCCCATGGGCGTGGTCTCGCCGTTCATGATGGATCTGCCGCTCGCGCAGCACGGCCTCGAATGGGCGTACTCGCCGTCCGCGATTGCCCATCCGCTCGACGACGGTTCCGCGGCCACTCTCGAGCAGTCCCTCGACGCCACCGCCTCCCGCCTCGGCCCCGACGCGCATGCCTATCGCGCGCTGATGGAGCTCTTCGCCGAACACGCCGAAGCGCTGTACGCCGAAATCCTGCGGCCGATTCCGATCGTGCCGAAGCATCCGTTTCTTCTCGCGCGCTTCGGCCTGGCCGGCTTGCAGTCCGCGATGCATCTCGTGAAGCGCTTCAAAACGCCGCGCGCTCGCGCACTGTTCGGCGGTTCGGCGGCGCATTCGTTTCTTCCACTGGAAAGTGTGGCCTCCGCATCATTCGGACTGGCGCTGATCGTGGCCGGTCACGCCACCGGCTGGCCCGCGGCGAAAGGTGGCTCCTACGAAATCATCCGCGCGATGATCTCCTACCTCCGCTCCCTCGGCGGCGAAGTGCAGACATCGCATCCCGTCCGCACATTGCGCGACGTGCCGTTGTCGCGCGCCGTGCTGTTCGACGTCTCGCCGCGCCAGCTCGCCGACATTGCCGCGGATGAATTGCCGGCGAGTTACGTGGAGAAACTGCGCGCGTTCCGCTACGGCCCGGGCGTGTTCAAAGTGGATTGGGCGCTGGACGGCGCGATTCCGTGGCGCGCGCCGGAGTGCGCGCGCTCCGCCACCGTGCACGTCGGCGGCACGATCGAAGAGATCGCACTGCACGAACGCGAGATCTGGCAGGGACGCAATTCTGAGAAGCCATTCGTGCTCGTCGCGCAGCAGAGCATGTTCGACTCCACGCGCGCGCCCGCCGGCAAGCACACCGGCTGGGCTTATTGCCACGTACCGCATGGCTCGACGGAAGACATGACGGAGCGGATCGAAGCGCAGATCGAGAGATTCGCGCCCGGCTTCCGCGATCTCATCCTCGCGCGCCACACCATGAACAGCGCCGACTTTCAGGCGCACAACCCGAACATGATCGGCGGCGACATCGCCGGCGGCGCGAACATCGTCACGCAGTTTCTGGCGCGCCCGTTTCCCGCGCTCGATCCGTACGCCACGCCGAACCGGCGGCTGTATCTCTGCTCGAGCTCCACACCTCCAGGCGGAGGCGTGCACGGCATGTGCGGCTATTGGGCGGCGCGCTCAGCGCTGCGGCGACTGTTCGGTCGTTGATTCTTCGCGCTTGCGCTCCTGCACCATCGCTTTGACACGCCGCTCCACGCTCTCCGCTTCTTCTTCGGACAGCTTCTGCTTTTCCTCATGCACGCCGTCTGACGTGCCGCCGCTCAGATCGATCATCCGCTGCACGACGGTGCGCCAGTTCGCGTTCTGCGCCGGCGCGCCGACGGTGCGGATACCGACCCAATCGAAAAAGTTCGATGCGCGCGCGAAGACGTCGATGGCGAAGCTCACCGCGCCTGCGACATCGCTCGTCGTGAATTCGACGGTGCCGGCGAGCGGATGCCCTTCGATGGTCGCCAGCACGACGCGTGTCGGCTCCGCGACCTCCACACGCACCTGAAAGTTCCCGCGTCCCGGAATGTTGCCGGTCATCGTCAACCCTTGTTCGATGCGCGTCGGTGCTCCGGGCTCCGCCGCGAATTCGATCGGCATGACGTCATTCACGCGCTCGCGGAAGAGCGACATCAGCGACGCAGCGTTGTAGCGCGTGCCGCGAATTTCAGCACGGAAGGTCTTGTGCTCCAGCGCGCCGAAGCCGTCTTCCGGCAGCACTTCGGGTAGCGAGTCGACGAGCATGCGCAAGCCATCGTCAAGCGGCGTGGCGCGGATTTCGAGGAGATCGAGCGCGTTGGCGCCGCCGAGGACGTTGCGCTCGCGGAGCATGGCCAGCTTCACTTCGTCGACGGGCAGTTCGACGGCCACACCCGCGACGCGCGAGGCGATCGCGGCGAGCGGCGACGGAACCGGCACGCGCAGCGGCGAGCGATCGGTGAGCTTGCCGAGACGCTCGAGCAGATCGTTCATCGACGTGATGTCCGGACCTGCCGCTTCGAGCACGGCGTGATCGAGATCTTCGCGCTCGATGATCGTCACGAGCGCCTTGCCGAGGTCTTCGTGCCAGATCGGCTGGAACTCCTGGTCGCCGCTGTCGATCACCGGAACCGCGGGCAGAGCGCGCAGCATCTTCAGGATCGTGGAGATCACTTCATCGCCCGGGCCGTAGACGTTGCCGGGACGAACAGTCGTCCAGTTCAGCGACGAGCGCTCGACGAGATGCTCCGCTTCGAATTTCGACTTGTGATACTCGGAGGAGCCGCGATCGGCGCCGAGGGAGGAGACGAAGACGAAGCGCTTCACTTGGGCGCGTTCGGCTTCGGCGAGGATGTTGCGCGTGCCACCGACGTTCACAGCTTCGAACGTCACATCCGGCGGATTCTCGCGAGCGATGCCGGCGATGTGCAGGATCGCATCGCAGCCGCTGGCGGTGCCATTGAGCGACGACGCATCGGCGACGTTGCCGCGAATCGCTTCGACACCTTCCCACTGCTTTGCATCTTCTTCAGCGTGCCGCGACAGCAGCCGCACGTTGTGTCCGCGCGCGAGCAGTTGTCGCATCACGCCTTCGCCGATGACGCCTGTACCGCCGGTGACCAGGATCTTCATGACCAGACGCCGGAGCACGGCAGGTGCCATCGCGGCGCGAAATTAGTGAGGTAATCCCCACATGTAATACACCGCGCACAACGCCGCGAGCGCGACCGTCCCAGCGCGCACTTCGCGCCAGCGGCCGGTCAGCACTTTCATCACCGGATAGAGGATCAATCCCGCGGTCAGTCCGTTCGCGATATTGAACGTGAAGACCATCACCACGATCGTGGCGAACGCCGGCACCAGCTCGGTGAAATCGTCAAAGTCGATTTTCGCGATCGAGCCGAGCATCAGCATCCCTACCACCAGCAGCGCGGGCGCATACGCGTACTGCAGACTTTGCAGCGGCTCGAAGAGCGGGATGAAAAACAGCGCAAGTGCGAAGAGCGAGGCGGTGATCACCGACGCCAGTCCAGTGCGCGCGCCTTCGCGAATGCCGGTCGACGATTCGATGTACGCGCCGCTCGTCGACGTGCCGATCAGGCCACCGAAGATGCACGACAGTGCATCGACCAGCATCGGCTTCTCGATCTCCGGAAACTCGCCTTTCTCGTCGAGCATGTCCGCTGCGGCGCCGAGTCCCACGAGCGTGCCGAGCGTGTCGAGCAGCGACATCAGAAAGAGCGTCAGCAGAATGGGCAGGAAGCTCACGCGCAGCACGGACGCGATGTCGAGCTGAAAGGCGATCGGCGCGAGGTCGTACGCGCCGGTGAAGGGGAGTGCGACGACGGCTTTCGGCGCTTTGCCGACGCCGAGGAGCTGGCCGGCGAGGGCGGTGAGGACGATGCCGATCAGGATCGCGCCGGGAACACGGCGATATAGCAGCACCGCGATGATCACGAAGCCGAGCACCGCGAGCAGCACCGCGCGCGTGCGCACGTCGCCGAGTTGCACCGGCACCGCTTGCGCGCTTTTGACGATGCCGGTTTCAAAGAGGCCGATGAACGTCAGAAACAGGCCGATGCCTGCGGCGAAGCTGTGCTTGAGCGATTGCGAGATCGAGCGCGCCAGCCAGGTGCGCACGCCCAGCACGGTGATGATGAGGAAGAGGATGCCGCTGACGAACACCGCGCCGAGACGCTGTTGCCAGGCAATGCCGAATGCGGCCAGCCCGAAGGCGATGAACGCGTTCTCGCCCATGTACGGCGCGACGGCGATGGGGCGATTCGCATAAAGCCCCATCAGCAGCGTGCCGAAGACCGCGGTGAGAATCGTGGCGACGGTGCTCGGCCCTTGCGGGATTCCGGCGAACGAGAGAATGGCCGGATTGACGACGATGATGTACGCCATCGACACGAAGGTCGTGATGCCGCCCATCACCTCCGCGCGAACGGTGGACCCGCGCTCTGCAATGCGAAACATTGGACGCGGGGATTGTAGCCGGGGGAGAACGTTGGAGCGGCGGGCGCCCTCATCCGCCGGCTATTGCTGAGGGGTTCGGCGGGCGAGAGCGCCCGCCGCTCCAACCTCAATCAAACGCCAGGTTGTTGATCACGCTGCGCACGCCGCGCACTTTCAGCGCCGCCGCGCCGATCGTCCGCCGCTGCTCCTCGGACGCCACTTGTCCATTCAGCGTGACCACGCCGCTCGCCACGGTCACTTCCACGCCGCGCGCGGCAGGCGCTGCTTCGGCGATCGCCTTGCGCACGTCGCCGGCGATGTCGTTGTCATCGCGGACTTGCGGCGTGGAGATGGTGTCGGTCGACATTGGGACGTCTCGGTGCGCGCAGGCGCCGGAAACGGTGATCAGCATGAGGCACAACACAGCAGTTGATTGCATTCGGCTCATCGGTGGAACTCCTTCACGGTCAGTCGCTTAGCAACATGCATTCCGGAGCCATTCTGCGGCCATTCAGGGCACGTCGATTGCTCTTAATAACAGTGCTTTTGCTAGCGCAACTCACAAGGAGACCAACATGCGCAACACTTTGAAAAATCGCACCTTATCCAGTCGCCGAGGAGTCCCGGCGATGCTTGCTCTGACGCTTTCTGCTTCCCTGGCCATGTTCGGCTGCAGCACCAACAGAATGCCCGGCGACGGTGACCCGGCACGCGGCGGCCCCGGCGTCGGACCAGGCGCACCGAGCGCGGCGCCGACCGGCACGTCGAGCGGCACGACCACGCCGCCGATGTATTCGTCGTCGCTGACCGGCTCGAGCGAAGAAGCGCTCGCCGTCGTCTCCCGTTTGCAGGCGCCGCAAGGCCGTTACCTCGGCCCCGTCAGCCCGAGCGCGACACCGCAGGCGCCGCAGCAGGTGCAGACCGGCGAATTCTCCTGGCCCGCGCTGCAGGTCAACCCCCAGCAATCCGTCAACTCATCGATCAGCTCCAATCCGACCGCCGTCATCAGCAGCGGTGCGGGTGAAGGCGTGGCCGTCGGCAGCGACGCGGGCGTGATCAGCGGCGTCGCCACCACCGGCACCACGAGCATCAACACCGGCACGGGCTTCAGCAGCGGCGCCGTCACGAGCGGCACCACTGCGAACGTGACGTCGGCAGCGAGCACCCTCGGCACGGCCACCACGAACACGAACACGAGCGCGGCTTCCGGCGCGGCGCTGTTCTCGACCAACTCCACGGTTCTCACTCCCGCCACCGCTGCGATCGCGGTTCCGGCAGGCGCCTTCGCCGCCGGCCCCGGCACGACGTCGACGGCGGTGAGCACGGCCACCAACGCAGGCACGACGAGCGGTCAGACCGCCACGGGCGCGCTCGCGACTACCGGCACGTTGTCGCCGACCGTTTCTTCGGCGAACGTTCCGGCCACGACCGCGACGCTCAATCCGGGCGCGACGACGTCGGTGACGTCAGCGATTTCGTCGACGACCGGCACGACCAGCACGCTGTCGACGCGCAGCAGTGCGCTGCGCAGCACGACCGCGTCATCGTCGGGTCGCGCCTCCGGACGCCTGCGTGTCGGTAAGAGCACGGCGGCGGTTCAGGTGCAGCGCTCGGCGGACGGTTCCGTTCTCATCACGAACACGAACGGCCAGAAATAACGCGCTACACGTTGGAGCGGCGGGGCTTGCCCCGCCGTTCTTTTTGCGACGAGGTGACGCCATGGCAGAGATCCACATCGGCACTTCCGGCTATCACTACAAGCACTGGGTCGGGCGCTACTACCCCGCGGACATCAAACCGGCGCAGATGCTTGCGCACTACCTGCGCGACTTCGACACGGTGGAGCTGAACAACACCTTCTATCACCTGCCGAAAGAAGAGTCGTTCGATACGTGGCGCAAATCGACGCCGCAGAACTTTCTCTTCGCCGTGAAAGGCAGCCGCTTCATCACCCACATGATCAAGCTGAAGGATCCGCTGCGCGGGCTGAACAACTTCATGCCGCGCGCGGAGCGGCTGCGCCAGAAACTCGGTCCCGTGCTTTGGCAGCTGCCTCCCGGCTGGAATCTCAACTACGAGCGGCTCGAAGAGTTTCTGCAAGCGCTGCCGCGCGGCCATCGCTACACGTTCGAACTGCGCAACCAGAGCTGGATGACCGACGAGGTGTACGCGCTCCTGCGCAAGTACAACGCGGCGTTCTGCATCTACGAGCTGGCGGGCTACATGTCGCCGATCGAAATCACAGCCGACTGGACTTACATCCGCCTGCATGGCCCCACGCAGTTCAAGTATCAGGGGAGCTACACCGACGATCAGCTCGCGGAGTGGGCCGACCGCATCAAGACGTGGAGCCGCAAACTGAAAGCGATCTACGTCTACTTTGACAACGACGACTCGGCGTTCGCGGTCTACAACGCGCTGACGCTGAAGCGCATGCTCGGCCGGCTCACGCAGCGCAAAGCAGCGTAGCGCTCTCGTTGGAGCGGC
>DASSMK010000084.1:0-21736 GCA_035688915.1 Thermoanaerobaculia bacterium | reverse complement strand
AGTCTGCCTCTACTTCGGAGGCAAACTGCTACGCGGCTGCCGCTCCACGAAAGTAAGCGCGGATGGATTCGCCGCGTTCGACTCGCCGAACTTCCCGCCGCTCGGCAACGTCGGCATCGACATCGACATCAATTGGGACCTCGTGCGCAAACCGCGCGCATCGCGACGCGTGGTCGTGGCGGATCCCGCAAAGAAGCCGGTCGTGACAGCGCTGCGCCTCTTCCCCGGCATCTCGCCCGAGCTGATCCGCAACGTCCTCCGCCCGCCCCTGCAGGGCTTGGTGTTGGAAGCCTTCGGCGTCGGTAACGGCCCGGACCAGGACGCGGCATTCGTCGACGCGCTCGCCGAAGCGACCGCGCGCGGCGTGGTGATCGTCGCCTGCACGCAATGCCTGGAAGGGACGGTCGACCTCTCCGAATACGCCGCCGGCTCCGCGCTCGCCCGCGCCGGCGTGATCAGCGGCTTCGACATGACGGCCGAAGCGGCGCTGGCGAAGATGTACTGGCTGTTCAGCCGCGGGCTGGCGCCGTCGCGCGTGAAGGCGGAGATGCAGCGCGATTTGGCGGGGGAGTTGACGGCGGCGGCGCGCTAGAGCGGTTGAAGCTGACGACCCGCCGATTGCGAAATTTCGCCGTGCCTCACGTTCCGCGCGACCGCACGCGCTCCGCCCTTTGCACCGGCCCCGGGTCGCAGCTTAACCGGCGATTCGGTCGGGCCGCAGCCAGCCCCGTTCACCCGGCCTTACGCGATTCGTCCGCAACTTTCTCCTGCAGCCACAGGTTCAGCAACGTCTCTGTCGACACACCATGCGCCGACGCGACAGCCCGCAGCTTCTCTGCGAGGCCGCGATCCACCGGAAAGTAGAGAGCGGAAGACGCGATATCTAGCTCGAACTCCGCGGGCGACGTTTGATCCCAATGATCAGCGAGGCTGTGCGTGTCCCAATACTCGCTCAGCTCTTCGTAGGAACGGCTGCCGGACAATGACGACTTATTTTCGGCCATGGCGCTTCTTTTCTGCCTCATCCATCGATCGCGCCGAAATGATCAGCGCGCGCCCGTTCTGCTTGTGAATGAAGAAGACGATCAGGTATCTGCCTTCCTCCGTCTGTCCCATCGCAGAATACAGGCTTTCTCCCGGCACGTGCCCCTTCTCAACCAAACGGTAGCGAGGTCCCGCAAAGAACATCGCCTCTACCTCTTCGGGCGTCACGTCATGCTTACGTTCGAGCTTTTCAACGTACTGCTCGAGCCAGATGAATCCTGTGATTCGCAACGCCAATCGCCTCCTCATGCATTCTCGCGCATGTCCACGCCCCACCGCCCCCCACCCTTTCCTCCCTCCCTCCACCCGCGTTAAACTTCCTTCCTTCCGGAGGCCACCATGAGCCGTCTTCTTTTTGCTTCAGGCGCGAAGGGCGACATCGTCCGTCGCATGCAACGCAAACTCTCCGACCTCGGCTTCTACACCAAACCGATCGACGGCGATTACGGCAACGGCACGAAGACCGCCGTCCTCGCGTTTCAGGAAAGCAAAGGTCTGCCGCAGAACGGGCAGATCGACACCGACACTTGGACAGCGCTCATGAACGCCGACATCCCTGCCGTCGACGAGCGTTGTCTCGGCCTCACCTCCACCTTCGAAGGCCACGGCTACACGCTCGCGCAGGGCAACTTCGACGGCGCCGGCATCACGTGGGGCATCATCGGCTTCACGCTCAAGCACGGCGAGCTGACGAAGATCATCAAGCAAGCGTTCGCGGAAGATCCGGAGCTTGTCCGCTCCTGCTTCGGCGACAAGGCCGACGAGCTGCTCACCAATCTCGACAAGCCGGTCGACGAGCAGATCGCCTGGGCCGACTCCATCAGCGAAGGCACGACCAAAGCGCGCCTCGCCGAGCCGTGGAAGAGCGCCTTCGCGAAATTCGGCGACACGCCGCTCGCGCAGCGCCTGCAACGCGAGCGCGTCGTCACCTCCTACTACGAGCCCGCGCGCGCCACCGCCGCACGCTTCGGTTTGAAGAGCGAGCTTGGGACGGCGCTCTGTTTCGACATCCACGTGCAGAACGGCGGGATCAAAGAAGCCGCCGCCGCACAGGTGCGCGCGCAGATCACGGCAGACACGCCGGAGAAAGACATCCGCATCGCCATCGCCAACGCCGTCGCCGACAACGCGCTCGAACGCTGGCGCGACGACGTGCGGCAGCGCAAGCTCGCCATCGCGCAAGGCGAAGGATCGGTGCACGGCGCTCCGGCATTCGTGCTTCGCAACTGGGGACTCGACGAGTTCGACGCGTAGAGCCGCGTCCCCGCAGCGGCGCGAAAAAATATTTTCGCGCCGCTGTATTTTTCCGCGCCTCTCGCGGACTTCATCCACAGAAGGTCAATAAAACCTCGAAAGGATGAAGAAAAAATGAAAAAGACATTTGCTGTTCTCGCCGCTGTTGTTGCTCTCTCCGCCACCGCCGCCTTCGCCGACACCGCCAGCGGTACGCTCACCGTCACGGCCACCGTTGACAGCTCGATCAACCTGACCATCGAATCCGCCGGCGGCACCACCAGCGGCACCGGCACCGCCGCCGCCACCTCCGCCCTCGGCAGCATCAGCAAGTACGGCTCCGCCCCGACCGGCTTCACGCTCGCGCGCGGCGCCAGCAACTGGACGCTCTCCTCGACGGTCGGCGTGCAGGTCGACAAAGCGAACCTGACCAGCACCGACTACACGCTCACCGCGCAGCTCGGCTCCGCTCCCGCCTCGGGCGTGACGTGGAAGCTCAACGGCTCGACGCTCAGCGACTCCGCCGCCACGACGCTCACCAGCACCGGCACCTACGGCTCGACGGGCTCCTACTCCTGGGACATCGTGGTCGCCGACTCCGCTGCTGCCGCCGCGATCGACAACAGCGTCAGCTTCACCGCCACTTCGAACTAAGCATGTTCCCGCGTCCGGGGCTCAACCCTCCGCACAAGAGGTGAGACGGCCATGCGTTCCTTCCTCATCCTCTCTCTCGTCCTCAACGCAGCCCTCGCAGGCCCCGTGCTGGCCGGAGGCCGTCGCCCAGCGGCGGCGGCCTCCGCAACCAGGGTGAATCCGATCGCGATCGTCTTCACCAGCGTGGAAGGAAACGGAAGCGACGCTTACACGGACGCGGGATCGATCTCACAGGCGCGCGCGGTACACGGCCACGGCCGGAACGCGCGCGCCTTCACCACGAAGCTCTTTGGAATCCGGCTCGAGCGCGCGGGCGCCCCACAAGGCACCGCGCGCCTTCTGGTCTCACTCGAATCCTCCGACGACCGCTGCACGATCCGCATCGATGGCGTCGTCATCACCACGACGCCGCGAGTCATCGACGCGCAGATGACGATCGGAAAGACGACGCAACACACGCTCGAAATCGAAGTGCCCGCCGACATGCCCGAAGGGGCCATCAACGCGGCGCTGCGATGGGAAGCCACCACGGACTGACATGAAACGACTGCTCCCCTTCCTGCTCCTTCTCGCGTCGTCCGCGTTCGCCGGCGACGGCTCGGTCTCGCTCTCACCCGCCACCATCACCTTGCGCGGCGAGCCGGGACAGAGCACCACGCAGACGCTCCTCCTGCACAACGGCACTTCGCGCACGCTGACGTTCGACGTGGAAGCCTCGGACGTGATCGTGCGCAACGGTAAGCGCGAGTTCGCGCGCGCCGGCAGCATCGCCGGCAGCATCGCCGCCACCGCCGTCACTTCACAGAAGCACGTCGTGATCGAAAGCGGAGCGAGCGTGCATGTCGACGTGACGCTCACGGTTCCGCACGAGCCGTCCAGCCGCGCGGTGGTGGTGATCTTCCACGGCGCCGACAAGCTGATGAACGGGACGATGCCGATGACCGCGAACATCGGAACGCTGATGACGTTCGCGCTTTCCGATCAAGTGACGATGAGCGCGGCGCCGCTTCATGTCCAGCCGCAGACCGCCACCGCGAATCTCGCCGTCTCGCAGACCTGCACGAACTCCGGCAGCGAGCCGCTCGTCGCCAAAGGCATCCTGGCGGTGCTCGGCAGCGACGGAAAACTCGCGGGCAAAACGGCGCTGCAACCGCATCGTCTCCTCCCCGGCGAATCCGCCGACCTCGGCGCCGAATACGCGGCCGAACTGCAGCCCGGCCACTATCGCGTGCTCGTGACGTACGACATCGAAGGCAAGACCAGCACGCACGAAGCGGAAGTGGACGTGCCGTGAAACGCCTGACCAGCGCGCTGTTTCTCCTGCTGGCGGCGTTTGCTGCACAGGCAGCGGAGCGCGCGGTGCGCGTGCCCGTTCGCGGCTCTCAGATCCTCGAGTTCGTCGGCGTCACCGCCGCGTACTCCATCGACGCGAACATCGCCGACGCCAGTCTGGCCGGCAACGAAGTAACGATCTTCGGCCGCAGCCCCGGAACAACGCAGGTCATCGTCGTCAGCATCACCGGCCAGACTGCCTTCAACGTCACCGTCGAACCGCCGCGAAGCCTCACCGCGACGACGAAGCGTACCGACACCGACGGCACGATCGAAACGCGCTACTCCACCGCCGCACAGCAGGTCACGAACAGCGTGAATGTCGTGCGGCAGGAGAGCGCGACGCGGCGGACCGAGGTGCATGTGGAGGTGGCGCATTACGGGGAGGAGGCGGGAGTGCGGGCGTCGTCGACGCTGCCCGCGGTGTCGTATCGCATCTTCACTGGCAGCCGCGAGCTGACGCTGCTCGATCGCGTCGTCGATCACTCGCCACTCACCGCGTCGAACACGATCGTGCGCGGCATCCACTACCTCGACGACCACTGGCGTATTCACGCGGGACGCACTGCGTACGCCGCGTATCAATCATTCCTGCTGCCGGCCGAAAGCGACACCGTTCTCGGCGCGGCGTACGCGTTCGACACGAACGCGCGGACGCGCATCACGCCAGGCCTGTTTATCTATCCGGATGCGGACGACGATCGCCGCGGCGCGATTGCGTCGATGCTCGTCGATTACCGCAAGAGCGATGCGCTCGCGATGCGCGGCGAGCTCGCCGTGAGCCGCGGCATCGGCGGTGCGTTTCAGCTCGACTACGATCGCGAGCGCGAACGTGCGCACGTCGATCTGCGTTATCGCCCGCGCCGCTTCCCCACCGCCACACCCGGCGAGCCGCGCGGCTTCTTCGCCGATGCCGCGTGGTCGCGCGACTTCGCGCGCGGCTCGTCCGCCGACGCGTCGTTCTCCGCGAATCAGTACTTTTTCCGCAACTTCGAACAGCGGACGATCAACGCCACGACGAACGTGCGGCTGCGCGCCACCGATCATCTTTCGTTCGTCACCGGAGCATCGTTCGGTTCGTTCGATGACACGCACACGATCACCATTCCTGCCGGCGTGCAGCTCGACTACGCGCGCTTCGGTGTGAGCGCGCTCGCGCGCTGGAGCCGCAGCTCCGCGACGAACGAAGGCGCGCCGGGATTTCGCATCGCGGCGCGCGCGTCGGCTGGTCACTTCTTCGGCAACGTATCGATCGACTATCAGGAACAGGCGCCGACGCTCGCGCTGATCTTTCGCGAACAGCCGGATCTCGCGCTCGCGCTCGCGGAACTCGGCATTCGCGCCACGAGCGCCGCCGACATCGCCCGCGCCCTTCGTGAAAACAGCGCCCTCATCGACCTCGGCTACATCGAAGGCATCACCGTCGATCTCGCGCCGTCGCGCACCACCGGCACGATGGAATTGGCGTGGCTCGGCAGCGGCGCGGCGCGTCCGCAGCTGCGGGCGCGGTTGCTCTACAACCGCATCGACGGCGTCGCCACGAGCCGCGACACGGTCATCGCCACGCTCAGCGCGTCGCGGCGCTTGACGGATGCGACGGACGTCTTCGCGTCGTATTCGTGGTGGATGTCGCAGCAGCGTGGCGGCGAACAGATCGTGCAGCCGATCTTCGAAGCCGGCGTTCGTCATCGTTTCGACGAACTGCCGTCGATCGGTGGAGGACACGGCACGATCGCGGGCGTCGTCTTCGTCGACGAGGATCTCGACGGCCGTCCCGACGCGGGTGCGACACCGGAAAGCGCGGAAGTGGAGTTGGACGGCACGCGTCGCGCCGAGACTGCGCGCGACGGATCGTTCTCCTTCGCGAATGTGCAGCGCGGCGCGCATCAAGTGGTCGCGCGTGTGCCGCGGCGCGATGCGTACTTCACGACGCCCTCGCGCGTCGAAGCGCAGCCGGGCGAGCGCGTGTCGTTCGGCGTGGCGTTCACGCCCGCGCGCCTGTTCGGCACCGTGACGAGCGACGCGGGCAACGGCGTGGGCAACGTGCTGATCTCGCTCACGCGCGGACCGAAGCGACTCGAAACGACATCTGCGAGCGACGGCACGTTCTCCTTCAGCGCGGCGCCGGGCGAATGGAATCTCGCCGTCGATACTGCGACGCTGCCGGCGGGCTACACCTCCGATGCGAACAACGATCGCGCGGTGCAACTCGATCGCGAGCAACCGCAGCAAGCGGCGATGGCGCTGCGCGCGAATCGTTCGATCAGCGGTCACGCGCCAGCAGGCATCACGTCCATCGTCGTGGAGCCGCTCGGACGCAGCGTGCCTGTCGCCGCCGATGGCCGCTTCACGATCCGCTCGCTGCCCGCGGGCGAGGTGACGCTGCGCGCCGGTGCGACCACGCGCACGATCTCGCTGCCACGCGATCCCGCGCTCATCACCGGCGTCGACCTCGGAGTCACTGCGCCGGTCGCTGTCGCCGATGCACCCGCCGTCATCGAGCATCCGTTCAGCGTGCAACTCGGCACGTTCCGCATCGAAGCGAACGCGCTGGAGCTCGTGGAGCGCGCGCAGAAGAACGGCATCGACGCGCATGTCGTCGACGCCGGCGACTTCACCGTCGTCCGCAGCGGCGCCTACGCGTCGCGCGACGAAGCCGCCTCCGTCGTTCGCCAGCTCGAGCGTCTCGGCATCCCGGCCGTCGTCGTTCGCGGCCGCTGAACGCGCGTCGAGCTGTCCAGCGATTGAACGCACGTTCGCGATACGAACGGCCTCGCTGCCGGCGCAAATTCACTAAGTTGCTGCATCCATGACGCTTAGCGTCAATCCGGACCTGGCTGCCCGTTTGTAGAAGAGAGACGGCGAGGAAGAGGTCCGAGATGAGGAAAATTCTGGTTGTCGATGACGATCCGTTCGTCGTGGAGAGCGTGAGCATTCTGCTCGAGCTCAACAATTTCACCCCCAAAACCGCCACCGATCCGGTCACCGCGCTGGCCATGCTGCAGGAGGAGTTCTTTCCGCTCGTGCTCACCGATCTGCGCATGCGCAGTGAGAACGACGGCATGGAGATCGTGGAAGCGGTGCGGCGTCTGAGCCCGCGCACGCGCGTCGCGGCGATGAGCGGCTACGTGACCGCCGCGACGGAGCGTCGTCTGCTCGAAGCCGGCGCGAGACTCGTGCTGCGCAAGCCGTTCGAAGAGCGCGAGCTCGTGGAAGTGCTCACGAGCATGCTCGCCGAAGTCGAGAGCGCGCGGAGCGAGGATCTCGATGAGGTGTACCGCTCTACGATCGGCAGCCTGCGCGGCATCGTGCGCGGACGCTTCCGCTTCGACGCGGAGGATGCGGAGGAGTTGATTCAGGAGGCTTGGTGCCTGTTTCTGGAGAAGCGGCGCGATGTGGAGAAGCCGCGCGCGTGGCTGTCCGGAACGATCGCCAATCTCTGCCGGCAGGAGATCGATCGCCGCGTGCGCTCGCGCCGCGATGAAGACGAGATCCCGGAGCTGCCCGTCTTCTCCGCGTCGGAAGACGTGCTCGCCTTGCGCGCGGCATTGCAGAAGCTCGACCCGCGCTCGCGCGTGTTGTGCGAAATGATCGGCATCGAACAGCGCACCTACGACGAAGTGAGCGCCGCGGCCGAGATTCCGCTGGGCTCCGTCGGACCGCTTTACATGCGCGCGAAGGAAAAGCTGCGCAAACAATTGGGGTGATGCGATTCGCTTAAGATGAGCGCTCATGCGACGTGTCGTTCTCGCGCTGCTGCTCGCACTGCTGCAGGGCTGCCTCGTGCGGCACGAGACGGAGGAAGTGGCGCCGGGGTGGGAAGTCGTCACCGAGATCTCGCAGATCCCGGAAGCGGGCGGCTACCACCCGTCGCTCTGGCGCCATAGCAAACACGTTCACGTGCAGGTCGACATCGACACGTACTCCGTGGAGCGAGTCGATGAGCAATGCGTGGCTTGGTATGGACTGGACAGCCGCGGCTTCTACATTGCGTGCGGCGATCGGCAACCGTTCCTGCTGCAAGCCGATCCGCAGATGCGCACCGGCGTGAAGGTAACCGGCGGCCAGCTGACGCTCGACTCGTTTTCCACACCGGTCGCCACGGCGCGCGCGGCGGCACTTCGTCAGCCCGCGCTAACCGACGCGTGGAAACCGGTGATGTTGATCCGCGGCCAGTGAATGAGGGGTGACGACATGCAGGCTTGGGCGATCTTCCTCATCAGTCCCGCAGCAGCGCTGATTCCCGCGGCAGTGTTCCTCATTCTCACTCGCCTGCGTTTCCGTTCGCTCCTGCCAGGAGCGAGAGTCCTGGCGATCCTGCCGGTGATCGCGTGGATCGCGTATGCGATTTACGAATGGCGGATGCAGATCTGGTCGCGCTCCGTCATCGCGCCGATTCGCATTGATCTGCTCATCATCGTTCCGATTCTGCTGATCGCGTCACTCTGCGGCGCGATCGCACTCACCTATCGACCGCGCGGCGCCATCCGATAAACGCGGAGCCAGTGCCGGGAACACGCTCCCGCTCGCTCCGGTTCCGCCTCTCATGCGTTCACGCCTGCTGCACCTCGCCGTCGCCACCGCGGTCGCTCTCACTGTTTCCTCCGCGGCTTACGCGACGTGCGGAGGTGGTGGCGGTGGCGGCACCGGCGGGATGATGCCCGGCGGCGGCGGCGGCGACGTGGCGCAGCCGAAGGCGTATGTCGTGCCGTGGGTGACGTTCAACACGCCCGAAGCCGCGACGGCGGTGGCGAAACCGCTGGCGCTTTATTGGGCGCCGGCTGCGGTGGCCGACGTGCGCGGCAGCGACTTCGTCTCCTCGCGCGCGCTCACACTCGCCTCCGCGCAGTGCGTCGGCATGATCATCATTCATCCCGAGGACACGGCCACGCAGACGAAGTGGGAAGTGGCGGGCAAGCTGCCGGTGGCGCTTCTCGTCTCCGGCGAAAAGATCGTCGCGCGCGTCGACGGCGCGAACGGCAAACTGCGTCTCTCCGACGTCGAGAACATGGTTCGTCGCGAGCTGAGCGCACGCGAAGACGCGCTCGATAAGCAGCTCGATGAAGCGAAGAAAAAAGTCGCTGCCGATCGCGATGCCGCCATCGCTGCGTACCAAGAAGTGTGGGAGCAGCGCTGCCTCGCGCCGAAGAAAGGCCGCGCCGCACAGAAAGCGCTCCACAACCTCGGCGTCGAAGTGAAGGACGCGCAACTGCGCGAGACCGATCCGGTCATCACACCCGCAATGGATTCGCGCATGATTGCTGCGATGGATCGCGCGCTCCGCGCGGAGGTAGCCGAGGATTATGCGAAGGCGCGGACGCTGTACGCGGCGGCCTCGAAGATCGATCCGGCCGATCCGGTTCCGTATCGCTTTCTTGGCGAGCTCTATCGCCATCACACCGGCGAATGGACGCTGGCCACGCAAACGTTCCACCACCTCCTCACCATTCAGCCCGATCCGCTCTCGCGCGCCGTCGCGCTGCACGGACTCGGCAAGATGACGATTCATTTGGGCGACTCCGCAAAAGGACTCGCGCTGTTCGAGCAGTCGATCGCCGTCTATCCGCTCCCGCTCACCTATCGCAATCTCGCCGTCTACTGGAACTCCGAGCGCGTCCGCGAAAAAGCGAATGCGTATGTCGCGCAGGCGCTGCGCCTCGCGCCGGACGACGCGTACAACCTGATCTTCGCCGCGACGTACATGGCCGACAACGGCCGCGCGGACGAAGCGCTGCGCATCGCCAAGCAGCACGAAAACCTCCTCAGCGCCTCCTATAACCTCGCCGCCATCTACGCCCTCCTCGGTCAGAAAGGAAAAGCGATGGAGCTCCTACACCGCCATTTCTATCAGTACGAGCGCTATGACGGCGTGCGCGCCATGGAGATGTGGGAAGCGCGCGTCGATTACGTCTTCGCGTCAATGAAAGACGATGCGGATTTCGTGAAGCTGACGGCGATGGCGAGGTAAAGCCGACCACGAGCAACGCGCGAGCATCAGCAAGCTTTGTCCAAGCCGCGCTCGGTCATTCAGCGACTAAAGCTGGAAACTCCGCTCGCGGACAGGTACCATTCTTCCGTCCAATTCCGTCCGTACCCCAATCGAAAGCAGACCTCTATGAAGAAGCCCCTGTCCTGGCTCGTCCTCGTGCTGTTTACCCTCGCTCCGTTCGAGCCGCTTTTCGCCGGATTCGGTGGGACTGACCTCATTCTTCCCGCAGCAGGCCGCGTGGACGGCGTCGGCGGAAGCCACTTCTACACGACCGTGTGGATCACGAACCCCTCGCCATCGCAGCCCGCGGACTTTGAAGCGGCGTTCCTTCGCAGCGGGCAAAGCAACCTCACGCCGGTCGTCTTCCACGACACGATTCCTGCCGGCGCGACGAAGGCATACGAGGACGCCGCCGTCTCCATGTTCGCCACCACCGGCCTCGGCGCGATCCGCATCCGCTCCGCGCAGCAGCTCCTCGTCTCCTCACGCATCTACAACCAGAACGACGGCCAGACCGTGGGCAGCACGCAGGGACTCTTCAGCGCCGGCATTCCGTCGGACTTTGGGATCACGGCCGGACAGAGCGGCGTGCTGCAGGGCATCCGCCAGTCGGCCGACTTCCGCTACAACATCTACTTCGTCGAGACCGGCGGTAGCACGATCGACATCGATCTCGCCGTGCTCGACGTCAGCGGCAATCAAGTCGGCGCGGCGCACGTGCATCTCGAGCCGTGGGAGCATCGCACTATCAGCTCCGCTTCCATGGTGCAGGGAACGCTCGTCGACGGCTCGCTGCGGATCGCGGCGAGCGGCGGCGACGGCCGGGCCATCGTCTTCGGCTCGCAGGTGGCCAACACGAGCCAGGATGCCTCCGGCTTCGAAATGGCCTTCCCACAAACGCTTCTCGCCTCATCGGGAGCCAACGGCGCTCGTGGCGCGACCGGCGCCACCGGTCCGACGGGTCCGCAGGGACCAGCCGGTCCGGAAGGTCCTGCCGGTCTCGATGGCGCGCCCGGCGCGCCCGGAGCGATGGGTGCGACAGGCGCTCGCGGCCCGGTGGGGATCAACTGGAGAGGTCCGTGGAGCGCTGCCACTTCGTACGCGACGAACGACGGCGTCTCGTACAACGGCTCTTCATACATCGCCGTCGCGCCGAGTACCGGGCAGGTTCCGGACAGCAGCGCGGCCTGGCAGCTCCTCGCGCAGGAAGGCGCGACAGGTCCGACCGGACCGACGGGAGCCACTGGAGCGACCGGCGCTACGGGACTCACCGGCGCGACCGGCGCCACGGGTGCCAGCGGTGCAACCGGCGTCACGGGTGCGACCGGCAATGACGGCCAAATCGGCGCCACGGGCATTACCGGCGCGACAGGTGCCACTGGCGCCACGGGCGCGATCGGCCAAACCGGCGCAACCGGCGCTACGGGTGCAACGGGCAACGACGGCGCAATCGGTGCGACTGGCGCGACGGGCGCCACCGGCGCAGTCGGCCTCACCGGCGCGACCGGAGCCACTGGCGCAACCGGTAACGACGGCGTCACAGGCGCAACCGGCTCTACCGGCGCCACTGGGCCGATCGGCCTCACCGGTGCAACGGGAGCCACTGGCGCAACCGGAAACGACGGCGCCATCGGCGCGACGGGTCCGACAGGCGCCACCGGCAACACGGGCGCGAGCGGCCTCACCGGCGCGACCGGCGCGACCGGCGCAACAGGAAACGACGGTGCCACAGGCGCCACCGGCGCGACGGGTGCCACCGGCGCGATCGGCTTCACCGGAGCGACCGGTGCCACCGGTGCCACAGGCAACGACGGCTCCACAGGCGCAACCGGTGCGACGGGCGCTACCGGCGACACCGGCGCAATCGGCCTCACCGGCGCTACAGGCGCAACGGGTGCGACAGGAAACGATGGCGCTACAGGCGCGACCGGCCCGACCGGCGTGACGGGTGCTCTCGGCAACACAGGCGCCACGGGCGACGTCGGTCCGATCGGTCCCACCGGCGCAACCGGCGCAACGGGCGACACTGGTTCCATCGGTCTCACCGGCGCGACGGGCGCAACGGGCAGCGCTGGTCCCACCGGCGATACGGGCGCGACCGGCCCCACGGGAGCCACCGGCGCGACCGGTGCCACCGGTGCGACCGGCCTCACGGGCAATGACGGTTCCACTGGCGCCACTGGCGACACAGGTGCCACCGGCGCGACGGGAGCAACCGGCCAAACCGGCGCGACCGGCGCCACAGGTTCGACGGGTGCGACCGGCGCGACGGGCAATACCGGCAGCACCGGTTCCACGGGCGCGACCGGATCGACAGGTGCCACGGGCGCCACCGGCGCCACCGGCGACATCACCGGCTCCACCGCCGGCGGCGACCTCACCGGCACCTATCCCAACCCCTCCATCGCCACCACCACAACGGCCGGAGACCACATCGTCTCGGCCGTGAACGTCAGCGGCTCGTCCATCACCACCGCCCACGTCTCGGGGGATGTCGAGCTCCTCCCAGCCACCACGCAAACCGCCACGCAGGCAACGGGCAAAACCGGTGCGCTGATCGACGTGAAGCTCGTCGGCACCGACAACCTCGGCACCGTCAACGACTCCGACCTCCTCTCCCTCTCCGCCAGCGGCACCTATAACTTCTACTCCGGCGGCTCGCCCGACGCGCGCGACCAGGAGCGGTTCAAGGTCGACAACACCGGCGGGTTCGTCGCGTACGGCGAGACGGACCTCGGCGGGATTCCGGCCGAGGGCGCCGGCACGCGCTTCATGTGGATGCCGTACAAGGGCGCGGTCCGCGGCGGCTACGTCAACGGCACGCAGTGGGATGACGCGAACATTGGCTACTGGTCGACGGCGTTCGGCTATAACGCGCGCGCCTCAGGTGACTACGCCTTCTGCGCCGGACGCGAGTCCGTCGCCGCGAACATCGACTCCACCGCCCTCGGCAACTACTGCACGGCCAGCGGCGCCGCCTCCGTGGCCATGGGCTACTACGCCCACACGAATGCGCGCCAGGGCTCGTTCGTCTTCTCCGACCGCTCGGTCGTGGACGACGGCAACTTCGCTACCGACGAGTCCTTCAAGGCTGCGGTCAACCACAGCTTCAACGTGCGCGCGACCGGCGGCCTCTGGTTCTTCACCAACACCGCCGTCAACACCGGCTTGCGCCTGAGCCACCTGCTGTCGACCAACACCGCGTACGGCAGCTTCGTCTGGACCGATCGCTCCAGCGACACGGCGGTCAACCCGACCTCGCAGAACCAGACCATCTTCCGCTCCAGCGGCGGCTACTGGCTCTACTCCGACTCCAGCCTCTCCGCGGGCGTCACGCTCGCGCCGGGTGCCGGCGCCTGGACGACGATCTCCGACCGCAACAAGAAGGAGAACTTCTTCGCCGTTGATGGCGAGGACGTTCTTCGGCGTCTGCACGACGTCCCGGTCACGACCTGGAACTACAAGTCGCAGAGCCGCGACATCCGCCACATGGGTCCGATGGCGCAGGATTTCTACGCCGCGTTCGGTCTCGACAACACGGACAAGGGCATCACCACCATCGACATGGACGGCGTCGTGCTGGCCGGCGTGAAAGCGCTCGACGCGCGCACCGAGTCGCAGCAGCAGCGCATCGAGGCTCTGGAAGCGGAGAACGCCGCGCTGCGCGAGCGCCTCGACCGCATCGAGAAGTTGCTCAGCGAGCATCCACAGAAGTAACCACCATTGCGTGCGCCGCCGCGGATCCGAACGATTCGCGGCGGCGCACGACCGCCATCCCGATGACGCGCTCCAGCGCGTTTTTCCACCCCGCGTAGAGCGCCACACCTCGGTTGCTACAATCGAGCAAATGGCGAAGAAGGCGACGATCTACGCGTGCACCGAGTGCGGTGCCCAGGCCCAGAAGTGGTTGGGCCGCTGTCCTGACTGCAACGCGTGGAACTCGTACGCGCAGGAAGATGTCGCGCCGGCTGCGGCCTCCCCTGCCACCGCCATCGGATCTGCCGGTGCTCCGATGCCGATTGGTGCGATCGATTTCGATGTCGCGCCTCGCCTCTCCACGCACATCGCCAGTCTCGATCGCGTGCTGGGCGGCGGGCTGGTGATCGGCGCGGTCACGCTCGTCGGCGGCGAGCCGGGCATCGGCAAATCGACACTGCTCCTGCAAGCGGCGGAAGAGCTCTCGCGCAACGGCATCGTGCTCTACGTCAGCGGTGAAGAATCGCCGCGCCAGATCGCCATGCGCGCGCGCCGCCTCGGTACCATGAGCGACAACATCCGCCTCTTCACCGAAACATCGGTCGAGCGCATCCTCGCCGAAGTCGAAAAGATCAAACCGGCCGCGGTGATCGTCGATTCGATCCAGACCGTGCACACCTCCGCGAATCAATCGATGCCCGGCTCCGTCGGCCAGGTGCGCGATTCCGCCGGCGTGCTGATGTCCGCGGCGAAGCGCATGTCCGTGCCGATCTTCCTCATCGGCCACATCACCAAGGAAGGGACGATCGCCGGGCCGAAAGCGCTCGAGCACATCGTCGACACGGTCCTCTACTTCGAAGGCGAGAAGTTTCAGAACTACCGCGTCGTGCGCGCGTACAAGAACCGCTTCGGTCCGGTGAATGAAGTGGCCATCTTCGAGATGCACGATGACGGGCTGCAGGAAGTGCCGAATCCCTCTGCCGCGCTCATCTCGCAGCGCAGTCAGGCGCCCGGCTCCGCGATTCTTTGCGCCGTCGAAGGAACGCGCCCGCTGCTGATCGAAGTGCAGGCGCTCGTTTCCGCGACGCACTTTCCGTCGCCGCGCCGCATGGCCATGGGCATCGACGCGAATCGCGTTTCGCTGCTGCTCGCGGTGATGGAGAAGAAGAGCGGCAGCAACTTCGTGCAGCACGACATCTACGTGAACGTCGCCGGCGGTCTGCAGATCGACGAGCCCGCCCTCGACCTCGGCGTCGTCGCGGCCGTGCTGTCCTCGCAGCGCAACGTCCCCATCGCGCACGACGTCGCGCTCTTCGGCGAAGTCGGCCTCCTCGGCGAGATTCGCAGCGTCTCGCAGCCCGATCTCCGCGCGCGTGAAGCGGCGGCACTCGGCTTTCGGCGCGTGATCCTGCCGCAATCGAATGCCTCCGAGATTCGCGCCGACGTGGAAGTCGTTCCGGTGCGGCGGATGGAAGACGTGGCCGGCGCGCTCTTCGGCAACGCGAAATAGCGCCGCGTCACAGCTCCAGCGTCATCTCGATCATCGTGTCGCGAAAGCCGAGGCGGCGGAAGAGGCGCTGCGCGGCGACGTTCGGCGCGGCGGTCCAGAGAATCACGCGAGGCGCTTCGCGCTCGCGCAACCAATCCATCGCGACGGCCAGCAGCTTGGTGGCCACGCCGCCGCCGCGCGCCTCTTCGCGTACGAGCACATCGTGGATGAAGCCCGCTGGACCGCGCAGCTCTTTCCACGACAGCGGCTCGAGCGCGACGTAAACGTAGCCGACGACGTCGCCGTTCTCGTTCTCCGCCACGAAGACTGCCGCGTCGGGATCGCGCAGCACGCTGCCGAGGAACGATGCGTAGCCGCGCGCAGCATCGTCGCGCGGCGCCAGAAAGCGCTGCGCATCGAACGCGTAGTGCGTCTCCATCAGCAACGCGCCCATCTCGCCTACTGCCTGCAAATCGCGCCGCTCGGCGCGCCGGATGTTCATCGATTCACTCCGCCGCGCATCATACGAGGCCGCGCCGCCGGTCACGTTTCGCTTTACAAGCTCGGCCGCACTTATTTACACTGCCGCGCAGTTCACGGATGAATCTCCTTCGCGCTCGCAGTGGGTGGGTCGGCAGGCTGGCGCTGCTGGCGCTCTTCTTTTCGCTCACGGCCTGTGCCACCACTGTCGTCGTCGCTCCCGCGCCGCAAACCAGCGTCGCTGCATCCGAGGATGACGATTTCAGCGAGCTGATCGCGCAGCTGCGGTTGGATCTCAATCGCCGCACCAGCCGCGAAGTGGCGAGCAAGCCGGTCACCGCTTCCGCCGCGAACGCCGCCAAGCAGCGCGACAAAGAATTCGCAGCGCGCGCGAAGGCGCTGTTCGCGCCGCTGAACGGTCTGGCGCTGGAGATGCCGGTGGTCGGCATCCGTCCCGTCGATCTGGACGACAGCTGGGGCAACTCGCGCGACGGCGGCAAGCGCAAGCACAAAGGCATCGACATCTTTGCGCGCCGCGGCACTCCCGTGGTTGCAGTGGCGAGCGGCGTGGTCAGCTACATCGGCGTGCAGCCAAAAGGCGGCCAGTGTCTCTGGCTGACGACGGAGAGCGGCGCGTCGTTCTACTACGCGCATCTCGAGCGCTGGGCTCCCGGCCTTTACGAAGGCATCGAAGTTCAGCCCGGCGATCTCCTCGGCTACGTCGGCAACACCGGCAACGCCATCTCCACGCCGCCGCATCTCCACTTCGGCGTGAACGAGAACGACGAGATGGTGAACCCTTATCCGATCCTGACGAAGGCCAGCGTGGTGATGCACGCGCGCGTCGGCCTGGAGTCGGGCGGCGCGATGGGCACGCGCTAGCGCGCCAGCCACACTTCGCGCAGCGGCAACTTCACGAAATCCCTCTCCTGCCACCGCGGATGCGGTAACTCCAGCTCGCGTGATCGCATGCGCTGCGCGTCGTAGAAGATCAGATCGAGATCGATGACGCGTGGCTCGTGGCGCACGCCACTGCGAACGCGGCCGAGGCGTCGTTCGATGGCGAGCATTTCGCGCAGAAGCGGTAGCGGCGCGAGCGAAGTGAGCGCGGAGAGCGCCATGTTCAGGAACGGCGGCGATCCGGCAGGAGCATCGACCGCGTCGGTTTCGTAGACGCGGCTGACACGCACGATGCGCATCACGCGCGAGAGCTCGTGCACGGCGCGGCGCAGGTGCCACTCGCGGTCGCCGAGGTTCGAGCCGAGCGCGATGGCGACGGGGAGACTCACGCGTCGATGTTGATGTCGTTCGGCAGCTCGTTCACGTCGTCGGCGGCGCGCGGGAAGAACGACCGCAGATGCCGGCCGGCGCTTTCGATCGCTTCCACGATGCCGTCGGTGATCTCGCCCGATTTGAAACGGATGGTCAGCTTCGCCGCGATCTCATCCCAGAAACCGGCGGGCACTTTCGCGTCGATGCCGCTGTCGCCCAGGATGACGAAGCGTTGTTCTTCGCAGGCGATGAAGAGGAGCACGCCGTTGCGCAATGCAGTCTTGGTCATGCCCAGGCGCTCGAACGTGCGCTCGGCGACGTCGCGAATTTCGCCGGCGCCGACTTTCGGCTGGATGTGCACGCGGATCTCGCCGGACGTCTGCATCTCCGCGTTGCCGATGGCTGCCGTGATGCGCGGCTGATCGAGTAGAGCGAGAAACTCCTGCTGCTTCATCATCGACCTCCGTTACCAGCCGCCAGTAGCCCCGCCGCCGCCGAAGCTGCCGCCGCCACCGGAGAAACCGCCGCCGCCCCAGCTGCTGCCACCGCCTCCACCGAAGCCACCGCCCCCACCGCCGAACGTGATGCCGCCACCGCCGCCCGGGAAGAAGAACCAGGGGAAGAAGCAGCCACCGCAGCCGCCACCGCGCCGCCGGCGGCTGAACATCGGCACGACGACGAAGAAGATGACGAACAGGATGATGAGGATGGTCATCGGACTGAGATCGCTCTGCTGCCCGCCGCCTTGCGACGATGGTTGCGTGCGAGGTTGCAACGGCGCGACCGGTTCTTCGTTCTTCGTGATTTTCGCGGTGATCGCGTCGACACCGGCGTTGATGCCGCCGGTGTAGTCGCCCTTCTGAAAGTACGGCGCCATCACGTCGCGAATCACGCGCGAGGAAAAGGCGTCTGTCATCGAGCCTTCCACGCCGTAGCCCGTGGCGATGCGGATCTTCCGGTCGTTGATGAAGACGAACATCACCAGACCGTTGTCGTACTTTTTCTGTCCGACTTTCCACTCGTCCACGCAGCGCTGCGTGAAGTCTTCGACCGATTCGCCTTCCAGCGAAGGCATCACGTAGACGATGAACTGCGCGCCGGACTGCTGTTCGAACGCGGCCAGCTTGCGATCGATGGCCTGCGCGTCCGCGTCATTGACGACGCTCGCGCGATCGGTGAAGTGATATTCGGGACGCGGCGGCACGTCGAGCGCAAATGCGCTCGCGGCCAAAAGGAGAAGAAGAAAGAAGAAACGAAGAGGGCGCACCGTGTGCGCCCTCAGAACTTGAAGTCGACCGACGGAGCCTGGCTGCTGCCCGGCGCTCCGCGGAAGTACGCTTTCGGCTTGAAGCCGCTGAAGCTCGCCACCATGCTGCCGGGGAAGCGGCGCACCGCGGTGTTGAACTCCTGCGCTCGTTCGTTATAGCGCTGGCGTTCGACGGCGATGCGGTTCTCCGTTCCTTCGAGCTGCGACTGCAACTCGAGGAAGTTCTGGTTGGACTTCAGATCGGGATAGCGCTCCACGACGACCAGCAATCGCGACAGCGCGTTGCTGAGGCCCTGTTGCGCTTCCGCGAACTGCGTCATGGCCTGCTGATCGTTCGGCAGAGCCGAGGCGGTCGGCGGTCCACCCGCCGGCGCACCCTGCACCTGACCGACGCGCGAGCGCGCGTTCACGACCGCTTCGAGCGTCGACTTTTCAAAGTTCGCCGCGCCCTGCACAGTCCGGACGAGATTCGGGATCAAGTCGAAGCGGCGCTGGTACTGGCTTTCGACCTGCGCCCATTGCTGATTCACAGCCTCGTCGAGACCGACGAGGTTGTTGCGGGCGCTGACGAACCAGATGCCGCCGATGATGATGACGAGGATGAGGGCGCCAACACAGCCGAGCAGGCCGACGTTACGCATGATTCGCCACTCCTAGTACTCCTCTTCTTCTTCGGCTTCTTCTTCTTCGCGTTCGGCACCGGCGCCGCCGCTGAAGTCTTCTTCCTCTTCGCCTTCTTCACCGGCTGGTGCAGCGGCTGGAGTGAATTCTTCATCCTCGATCGGCTCCTCGACGACGCGACGGCTGCGCGGCGAGGTGTAAACCGGTGCTTCCTCCGCATCCCGCTGATCCGCGCCACACTTTGGGCACAGAGGAACGGGCTTGCCGAGGTCGTAAAACTTCGTGTGGCAGCTATAGCAGGTGTATTTCTTTCCCAGTTCAGGCATTGCGGTCGGGATCCCCCTCAAAAAAGCGGCGACAAAGTAGCACATGCTGCACCAGTGCGCCATGTGGGCGCGTGATGAGCGGCGAGCGGCCAGTGATCAGCGGCCAGAAAAGCATGCGTCCAAACGAAAAAACGGCGGGCTTATGCCCGCCGTTTTTTCTGGCCGCTTGCCGCTGGCCGCTGACAATCATCCCTTCGGAACTGCCTGCGCGGCGCGATTGCCGGCGTTGTCGGTGCGACCCTGGCGGCCGTGCTCGCGCGCATCGGCTGCAACGGCCGCGAGTTTCTGCGCTTCGGGGAAGTTCTCCAGCGCCTTCTCGACCTGCACGTCGCCCTGCAGACGGAACGGATACGACTCGTCGAAGCTGTACTTCGCGGCGACGATCTCGGCCTTCAGCGCGCGCTCGATGTAGCGGCGGTCGTCAGGCATCTTCAGCGCTTCGCGAATGTCCACTTCGGCCGCGGCATCTTTCGCGACGGCGAACTGGATGAAGTCTTCGATGATCTGCGGCGTGATCGCGAGATCCTTCGTGAGCGTCGGATGTTTGGCCGCGTATTCGACGGCGTAGTTGAAGATCGCGCTCTTCACTTCGAGCACCTGCGTGGTGCGCGAGAGTTGCGGAGGCTTGACCATCACGTCCGGCGTGATGCCGCCGCCGCCGTAGACGATGCGGCCGGTGTCGGTGCGGAACTGCTGGCGCTGCGAGAGCGGCACTTCCGCAGTGGCGGCGCCGTCGCTTTCATCGGCGACGTAGTAGTCGTAGAACGAGCTGTAGTCGCGCTGGATGTTGCGGCCCGCGGGCGTGTAGTACTTCGACGTCGTCAGCGCGAGGCCGGCGCCGTACTGCAGCGAGTAGACGCTCTGCACGAGGCCTTTGCCCCAGCTGGTCTCGCCGATGACGAGGCCGCGGTCGTGATCCTGAATCGCGCCGGCCACGATTTCCGAGGCGGAGGCGCTGCCGCGATTGGCGAGGACGACGAGCGGCACGTCGGTGCGGTCGTGCGTGCCGGGCGCGGTGTACTCCTGCGCGGAGTCCGGCGTGCGGCCCTTCGTGTAGACGATCATCTGTCCCTTCTGCAGGAAGTGATCGGCCACGCCGACGGCGGCGTCGAGCAGACCGCCGGGATTGCCGCGCAGGTCGAGCACGAGTTTCTGCATGCCCTGTCCCTGCAGCTTGGCGATCGCTTCGTCGAGCTCGCGAACGGTGGTGCCGGTGAAGTCTTTGATGCGGATGTAGCCGACGCCCGGACGGATCATCAGGACGTTGGAGATGGAGTTCGTCGGAATCGCCGCGCGCACGATCGAGAGCGCGATCGGCTCTTCGATGCCCACACGTTCGATCTTGATGTGGACCGTGGTGTCCTTCGGTCCTTTCAAGCGCTTCACGACGTCATCGAGCGTGAGGTCGTCGGTGTTGACGCCTTCCACTTCGGAGATGACGTCGCCGGCGCGAACGCCGAGGCGTGCGGCGGGAGTGCCTTCGATCGGCGTGATGACCGTGACGCGGTCATTGCGCTTCGTGACGAGAATCCCCAGGCCGTAGAACGTGCCTTTCTGGCGATCCTGCATGTCGGCGTATTCGCGCGGCTCGAGGAACGACGTGTGCGGATCGAGCGTCCGCAGCATGCCGTCCAGCGACGCGTAGACGAACTTGTCCGAGCCGACTTCTTCGGCCGAGTAAGTCGTCACCGCGTTGAGCAGATCGGTGTATTCGCGCAGCCGCTTCTGCATGTCGCCCTGCATCGGCGCGCCGAACAGGAGGTTGCCGTAGAGACCGCCGAAGAGTGTCGCGGCGGCGAGCGCCACGAGCAGCGTCAGCGAAAACGTCCACTTCGTCGTAGGTTTCACAGTGGCCATAGGTCTGGTGCGCCTCTCGATGTTCATCCGCGGCGTTCGTCACCGGCTTCGCCGCGACTCGCGCCTGCTACACTGCGTCGCGCGGGCCGTGGTGAGTGAGTTCGTCCAGATAAACTGTTGTCAGGGTAACGCAGATATCGCGGCGGAGTATTCACCGTAACCCGTGTGTTCACTTCGCTGTCACGTCGTCACGAGGCCTCAATGTTCGGTTCACTCGGAGTTCCTGAGCTGCTGCTCATTTTTGTCGTGGTCCTGATCGTGTTCGGACCGCGGCGCATCCCCGAAATCGGCCGAACCCTCGGCAAAGCCCTCGGCGAGTTCCGCAAAGCCACCGACGATCTGAAAAACACGATCGAACGCGAGGTCCGGCTCGAAGAGTTGAAGCAGATCACTCCGGCCATCGTCACGCCGTTCGAGACGGTATCAAGGAGTGAGCCAGAGGCGGCGGCGCCACTCGCGCCAGCCGTTGGAGCGGC
>DASSMK010000083.1:0-24393 GCA_035688915.1 Thermoanaerobaculia bacterium | reverse complement strand
TCTGGATCTTCTCGACGTCCAGCTCACTGTTGCCGTAGGCGAGGATGGGGATCGCGGAGAAGCCGAGTGAGGTCGTGCCGAGGAACGGCTTGAACGCGTTTTCGATGGCGGAGAGATTGACCGGCTGTCCCGCCGGCGCGCGCAGGAAGAGCTCCGAGTAATTCGGACGCTGGAAGGCGCGGTTGTAACCGTAGCGCAGCGTGTGATTCGCCGTCGGCTGGAAGACGATCGCCGCTTTCGGCGAGAACTGCGGGTCGTGCAGCGTGGAATCGTCCCAGCGCGCGGCGCCGACGAGCTTCACTTTGTTCGTGGCGTTCCATTCCAGCTGACCGAAGACAGCGTGCTGGTTCTCACTCTTCGCCGAATCCATCAGCGTCTGCACGCCGTTCGGACCGGCCGTATCGACGTGCTGCGTGTTGTAGGCGGTGCCGAGGACGACGCGGGACTTGTTGGAGAAGAAGTCCCAGAACGTCTGCGCTTCGCCGTGAATGTTGTACGAGTCTTCGTAAAGGCCGGCGCCGGATGCAAGCGCGATCTGATTGTCGGCTTTGCGCGCGTCGTAATACGCGGCGAGGTTGTAGTGCAGCGCGTTGAAATTCGCGCGTGCCCAGGGATGCTCGACATCGGTGACCTGCACGCGGCCGATGCCGGTCTGGAAGACCGGACCTTCGAGCGATGCGTAGCCCGCTTCGAGGGTCAACACGTTTCCGCCGCCGCCGCTGAAATGCTTGTCGACGCGCAGGCCGCCGAACTCGATTTCGTCGCGTTCCAGTGCGAGCGGCCGTGCTTCGCGGCGCAGTCCGGGATATTCGGTGATGGCGTTGCGCGAGCGGGTGAAGTCATCGCTCTGCTGCCAGCCGCCGACAATGCGGTAGTACGTTTCGTTGCCGAACGTGCCGGCGTGGCGCACGTCCGCGCGGCGCGTGGAGAGATCGCCGCCGGTGACGAGCAGGCGCCCGCCGGGACTGACGCGCGGCTGCTTGGTGATCATGTTCAGCACGCCGCCGAACGCGTTCGCGCCATAGAGCGCGGAGCCGGGACCGCGCACCAGCTCCACCGACGCCATCTCGTCGATCGGATACGACAGCGCGGCCCATTCTTGTGCGCCGAGGAAGGGGACGGAGGGATCGCGGCCATCGATGAGGGTGAGCACGCGGCGATTGAGCGAGCTGTTGAAGCCACGCGTGTTGAAGTTGAAGTCGTAGAGACCGCTCTGCGTGAAGTCGACGCCGGGCGCGCTCTCGATGATCTTCGGCGCCTGACCTGTCGGCGCCGCGGCGCGAATGTCTTCTTCCGATGCGACCGTCACGGCGGCAGGTGCGTCGACGACGCGTTCGGTGCGGCGTGACGCGGAGTAGACGGTGATCGTTTCGGCGACGGAGAGGTTCCAGTCGACTGGCTTCGTCACGTTCGCCGTGGTACCGGCGGCGACGGCGACGTTCTCTTCGGTCGCCACCTGATCGCCCGCGATGAACGTGAGTGTGTACGTGCCCGGCGGCACTTCATCGAGAGAAAACGCGCCGCTGGAGTTGCTGAGCGCAACCTTGTTCGTGCCGCCGAGTTGCACGATCACGCCGCCGATGCCGCTGCCGTTCGCGCGAACGATGCGGCCGGAAATGTGCCCATGCGGCGGCGGCGCCGCCAGCGCGGACAGCGCCAGGAGAAAGAGTACGAAACCGTGGGAGAGGATACGGATCGACCGGCCCAGAGCCATCGCGGACCTCCTCGCGTTCGTTGCTATTCGATTGTGTGGACGGCGATGAAGGTAGCACGATCCTCCTACAATCCGCGCATGCGAACCGCATCACTCGCGCTGCTCGCGCTGCTCTTCGCCGCCTGCGCGCACGCGCCCGCACAGACCGTCGTTGACGCTCACGCGATGCACGGCGATCACGCGCTCGGCTCCGTCACGTTTCCGGTCAGCTGCTCGGCCGGCGCGCAGCGCGATTTCAATGTCGCGATGGCCACGCTGCATCACATGACCTATCCGCAGGCGCGGCAGGCCTTCGAAGCGATCGTGGCGAAGGAGCCGCACTGCGCGATGGCGCACTGGGGTATCGCCATGACGCTCTTTCAGCCGCTCTGGCCGACGCGTCCGAATGCGGAAGCGTTGCAGCGCGGGTGGAGCGAAGTGCAGCAGGCGCGCGCGGCGGGCATCAAGACGAAGCGCGAAGAGCTGTTCATCGACGCGGCGGAGGCGTTCTTTCGCGATCCGGAAGGGAAGGATTACTGGCTGCGCATCCGGCGGTGGGAAGAAGCGAGCGAGCGTGCGTATCAGCAGTTGCCGGATGATCCGGAGATCGCCACGTTTTACGCGCTCGCGCATCTCGCCACCACGCCCGCCGACCGCATCACGCGCGAGCATGCCGATCGCGCGGCGGCGATCCTGCTGCACGTCTACGAACAGAATCCGCAGCATCCCGGCGCCATGCACTACCTCGTGCACGCGAACGACGTTCCGGGCCGCGAGCGCGAGCTGCTGGAGATCACGCGCAAATACGAATCGCTCGCGCCACGCAATCCGCACGCGCTGCACATGCCCACGCACATCTACACGCGCCTCGGCGATTGGGACGGCGTAATCCGCGGCAACCTCCTCGCGGCGGACGCGGCGCTCGAATATCCGGCCGGCGCGCACGGCGAATATGTGTGGGACGAATTCGCGCACGCCATCGAATACCTCGTCTACGCCTATCTGCAGAAAGGGGAGGACGCGACGGCGTGGACACAGGTGACGCGTCTGCGCGACACGGCGCACCTCGAGCCGTCGTTCAAGACGGCGTTCCATCTCGCTTCGACGCAATCGCGTTACGTGTTGGAACGCCACGCCTGGAGCGAAGCGGCGGCACTGACGCCGCGCCAGCCGGCATCGCTCGATTGGGACAAGTACGCCTGGGCGGAAGCGGTGATCGTTTTTGCCCGCGGCCTCGGCGCCGCGCACCTCCGCCAGCTCGACGCAGCGCGCACTTCGCGCGAGCGGCTCGCGGAATTGGAAGCGAGATCGCGCAACGGCGGCGAGGCTTTGTTCGCGCGCAACATCGGCGTGCTGCGTCTGGAACTGGCGGCGTGGATCGCGCAGCAGGAGCAGAAGAGCGAGGAAAGCCGCGCGCTGATGCAGGAAGCGGTGACGCTCGAAACGACGACGCCGAAAGCGCCGGTCACGCCCGCCCCGACCATCCCTGCCTACGAGCTGCTCGGCGATCTGCTGACCGAACAGCAGCGGCCCGACGAAGCGCTGGCGGCGTATCGCAAATCGCTGGAGCTGTATCCGCAACGCCGCAATTCGCTGGCCGGCGCCGCGCGCGGAAAATAAGCCGCCGCCGCGCGTACAATCGCAGCCGTTCTCATGATCGGAACCGAATGGCTGGTCGACGCCTCCGGCTGCGCCGCGCAGGCGCTGAAACGGGTGGATGTGCTCGAGCAGCTGTTCACCGCCGTCATCGACGAGCTCGCGCTGAAGCCATTGCATGCGCCGGCGTGGCACGTCTTCCCCGAACCGGGCGGCGTGACCGGCTTCGTGATGCTCACCGAATCGCATCTCGCCTGTCATAGCTATCCCGAGCTCGGGCTCATCACCATCAATCTCTATTGCTGCCGCCCGCGCCCCGAATGGCCGTGGCGCGAGCGTCTCGCGCAGCTCCTCGGCGCCACCGACGTCCGCGTGACCATGCTCGATCGCGGCGTGCCCGCAATCGCGGAGCAGGCCACGGCGTGAGCACCACCGCCGCCTGTCCCTCCTGCGGCGCGCCGGTCGAATTCGCCATCGGCTCCTCGATCGTCGTCGTCTGCACCTACTGCCGCTCCGCCGTCGCGCGCAACGATCGCGGCGTGGAGAATCTCGGCCATGTCGCCGCGCTGATCGATACCGGTTCGCCATTGCGCACCGGCCTGGCGGGCAAGTTTCGCGGCCACGGCTTCCGCATCACCGGCCGCACGCAGATGCGCCATCAGGCGGGCGGCGTGTGGGACGAGTGGTACGCCGCGTTCGATGACGGCCGCTGGGGCTGGGTGGCGGAAGCGCAGGGCCGCTATTACGTGACGTTCGCCACGAAAGCCGATGCACCGCCGCACGAAACGCTGAACCTCGGCGACGCCATCAGCGACGTCGGCAATCTGGTGGTGAACGAAATCGGCACCGCGCAGCTGGCGAGCGCCGAAGGGGAGATCCCGTGGCGCGCGGAGCCGAACGCTTCGTACGACTACGCCGATCTCACCGGCACCGACGGCAAGTTCGCGACCATCGATTACAGCGAAGAGCCGCCGCTCGTCTTCGCCGGACATGAGGCGACGCTCGCGCAGCTCGGACTCGAATCGCTCGAAGCGACGCGCAAGCGCATCACCGCCACGAGCCTCAACTGCCCGAACTGCGGCGGGCCGATCGACATCCGCATGCCCGAGCAGACCGAGAGGATCTACTGCCCGAACTGCGGCTCCGGCATCGACGAACAAAACGGCAAGTTCCAGCTGCTCCGCGGCGAAACACAAACGAAGCGCGTCGAGCCGGTCATCCCGCTCGGCACCACCGGCACGATCGATGGTGTGCCCTACGTTGTGGCCGGGTTCATGGAGCGCTCGGTCCATTTCGACATCGATTACTTCTGGACGGAGTACCTGCTCTTCAATCGCGAAGCGGGCTTCCGCTGGCTCGTGCACAGCGACGGACACTGGAGCTTCGTGCAGAACGTGCCGGCGGGCGAAGTGACGGATCGGAGCGAGGGCAAACAGTCCGCGCGCTGGGTGGAGTGGAACGGCCGCACCTACAAGCTCTTTCAGGACGCGGTGGCCGAAGTCACGTACGTCGTCGGCGAGTTCTATTGGCGTGTGAAAGTGGGCGAGCGCGTCGCCACCGCCGATTACATCGCGCCGCCGCACGGCCTTTCCAGGGAAGTGACAATGAGCGGCGCGCGCGAGGTGAATTACTCGCACGCCGTTTACATGACGCCGCGCGAAGTGGCGAAAGCATTCAACGTCAAAAATCTGCCGCCGGCGATCGGCGTCGGACCGCTGCAGCCGTACAAAGGCCCGCGCGTGCTGAAGCCGTACGGCATCTTTCTCGGCCTGCTCGTGCTCATCGCCATCATCGGGCTCGCGGTGCTGCCCGACCGCACCGTGCACTCGCAGAGCCTCTTCTTCGCCGACGCACCAGCGCTTTCCGGTGAGGCGTCGGGCGCACCCGAAACGGCGCGCACCTTCTTCACGCAACCGTTCCAACTCGACGGCAAACACAACGTGGTGATCGAAGCGTCGGCGGACGTCGACAACTCGTGGGCGTGGATCGGCGGCGAGCTGGTGAACGAAGCGAGCGGCCTCACCGAGCGGTTCGAGATTCCGCTCGAGTACTACCACGGCGTCGACCAGGGCGAATCGTGGCAGGAAGGCTCGCACCGCGGCCGCGTCTTCATCTCCGCGCCGCCGGCAGGGACGTATTCGCTGCGCATGGAAGCGCAGTGGGAGAAAGCGAACGGCCCGTCCATTCAGGTGAATGTGCGCGAAGGCGTCTTCCACTTCATGCATCTCGTGATCGCGTTTGCCGCGCTCACCGTGCTGGCCATCCTCGGCCTTTACTCGCAGTTCTCCTTCGAAGCGGCGCGCTGGAAAGACAGCGCGTACAACCCATACAGCACAGGAAGCTGACATGTACCGCGCACTCTTCATCGTTCTCGGCCTGCTGCTCGTCGGCGTCTACGCGTACGCGACGTTCGCCGGCGCCGAATTCCGCGCCACGCGGCGCACCTTCACCCAACCGGCCATGCGCGGCGCGCACGGCGGCCGGTCGTTCTGGTACTACGGCTATCACGGAGGGAAGTGATGGATTGGAATCCCGCCCTGCGCATCTTCGGCAGCACCGTCTTCTACACGTTCTTCGGCATCGTGGTCTTCGCGCTGGCCTTCTGGGCCATGGTGAAGATCGCGCCGTTCTCGATCCGCAAGGAGATCGAAGCCGATCAGAACACCGCTCTGGCCATAGTCATCGCTTCGGTGATTCTCGGCCTGGCGCTCATCATCGCCTCCGCGGTTCACGGCTGACCGGGTGACGCTCTGCGCACGCCGATCCTCTTCCTGAACGTTCTCGTCATCGCCGCGTGCGGGCTCGTGTACGAGCTGCTCGCCGGCACCGTGGCCAGCTACGTTCTCGGCGATTCGGTGACGCAGTTCTCGCTGATCATCGGCCTCTATCTTTCCGCGCTCGGCGTCGGCGCCTGGCTCTCGCGCTATATCGATCGCGATCTGGCCGCGCGCTTCGTGGATGTGGAGCTCGGCGTCGCGCTGGTGGGCGGACTCTCCGCGCCGCTGCTCTTTCTTGGTTTCGCGCGGCTCTCCTGGTTCCAGCTTTTCCTCTACCTGATCGTGTTCGCCATCGGCGTGCTGGTCGGGCTGGAACTGCCGATCCTGATGCGCATCCTGCAGGAGCATCTCGATTTCAAAGAGCTCGTGTCGCGCGTCCTCAGCTTCGATTACGTCGGCTCACTCATCGCCGCCGTGCTTTTCCCGATGTTCCTCGTTCCGCGCCTCGGCCTCGTGCGCACGTCCATCCTCTTCGGCCTGCTCAACGCGGTCGTCGGCCTGTATGGCACGTTCCTCCTGCGTCCGTTGCTGCGCGGCGTGACCGTGCTGCGCGTCCGCTCCGCGATCGTGCTGGTGATTCTGGTGATCGCATTCGTGCGCGCCGATGCACTGACGACGCTCGCGGAAGACGATCTCTACACCGACGAAATCGTTTATACCGCCACATCGCCGTATCAGCGCATCGTCGTGACGCAAGGCCACTCCGGCTTCCAGCTCTTCCTGAACGGCAATCTGCAATTCGCCTCGGCCGACGAATACCGCTACCACGAAGCGCTCGTGCATCCCGCCATGTCCGCATCGCAAGCGCCGCGCAACGTGCTGATCCTCGGCGGCGGCGACGGCCTCGCGCTGCGCGAAGTGCTGAAGTATCCCGCCGTCGCGCGCGTCACGCTGGTCGATCTCGATCCGAAGATGACGCGCCTCTCCGATTCCTTTCCCAGCCTCGGTGACCTGAATCGTCATTCCTTCCGCGACCCGCGCGTGCACGTCGTGAACGCCGACGCGATGATCTGGATCGAGCAGTCGCGCGACGCGTTCGACGCCGCCATCGTCGATTTTCCCGATCCGAATTCGTTCGCCCTCGGCAAGCTGTACACGACGCGCTTCTATCGCCTGCTGCGCGCGCGGCTCACGCCCGGCGCGGCGATCAGCGTGCAATCGGGCTCGCCGCTGTTCGCGCGGCAATCGTTCTGGTGCATCGTGCGCACGATGGAAGCCGCGGGACTGCACGTGCGGCCGTACCAGACCACGGTGCCGTCGTTCGGCGTGTGGGGCTTCGCGCTGGCGCGCACGACGCCGTTCGACACGCCGCGACACGTAAGCGTGCCGGTGCGCTTCCTCGATGACGCGACGCTCGCGGGCATGTTTCTTTTTCCGCGCGACATGGCGCCGCTGCCGGTGGAGATCAACCGTCTCGATAACCAGATGCTCGTGCGCTACTACGAGCAGGAATGGCGGCGCTGGTCGTGACCCTCACGCGTCGCGAGGTGCTGACGACATTTCTCGGCGCCGCGATCGCCTGCCGCAAACGCGAACCGCGCGAGCCGCTGCCGCCCGGCGATCTGGTCGGCGCGTCCGCATCAGTCGGTCATCGATTGCGCGAGCATCCCGCGCGCATCGCGCCGTCGCATTGGGAGACACATGACGTGGTGATCGTCGGCGCAGGCGCCGCAGGACTGGCGGCGGCGTGGCGTCTCGCGAAGCGCGACGTGCGCGACGTCGTGATCTTCGAACTGGAACCGGCCATCGGCGGCACCGCGCGCAGCGGCAGCTCGCGCATCAGCGCGTATCCGTGGGGCGCGCATTACGTGCCGTCGCCTGCGCCCAACAACACGCTGCTCATCGAGCTGCTGCGCGAGATGGGCGTGATGGAAGGCGACGAAGTGGCGGAGCAGTTCCTCTGCCGCGATCCCGACGAGCGCCTCTGGTATCGCGGCCGCTGGTACGAAGGGCTGTACCTGTACGCCGGCGCGAGCGCGGAGGACTTGCGGCAGCTGCACGCGTTCGAAGCCGAGATCGCGCGCTGGGTGGCATGGCGCGATGCGAAGGGGAGGCGCGCGTTCGCCATTCCGACGGCGCTCGGCTCCGACGACGCGGAAGTGACGGCGCTCGATGCGATGTCGATGGAGCAGTGGCTCGCCGCGCATCGCTTCACTTCGCCGCGCTTGCGCTGGCTCGTCGAATACGCGTGCCGCGATGATTACGGCTCGTTTCTGCGCGACACGAGCGCGTGGGCCGGCGTCTTCTACTTTGCGTCGCGCGTCGACAAGCCGCGTCAGGAGAGCCGTGGCGTGATCACCTGGCCCGAGGGCAACGGTGCGCTGATCGCACATCTCGCGAAAAGCGCACGCGACGTGCGCAAAGAGTGGCTCGTCGCGAATCTCGCACCCTCGGAGTCGGGTGTGGATGTGATCGCGCTGCGTGGCGGCGAAGCGATCGGCGTGCACGCGAAGCACGTCATCTTCGCCGCGCCGCAATTTCTCGCGCTGCACGTCATCGAACCGTGGCGCGATGCGCCACCGCCGCACGTGCGCGAATTCGAATACGGCTCATGGATGGTCGCCAATCTCACGCTGCGCGATCGTCCGGCGCAGGCCGGCTTTCCCCTCGCCTGGGATAACGTCATCTACGACAGCCCGTCGTTAGGCTACGTCGTCGCCACGCACCAGCGCGGCATCGAGCGCGGCCCGACGGTCCTCACGTACTACTTTGCCCTTTGCGACCGGAATGCGCGCGAACATCTCCTGCGCACCGGCCGCGACGAATGGGCCGACGTCGTGCTGACCGATCTCGCGCGCCCGCATCCCGAGATCCGCACGCTCTGCGATCGTCTCGACGTCATGCGCTGGGGCCACGCCATGATCCGCCCGCGCCCGCACTTTGTCTGGAGCGCCGCACGCCGCGCCGCCGCGCAACCGTTCCGCAACATCCACTTCGCGAACACCGATCTCAGCGGTGTCGCACTCTTCGAAGAAGCGCTGTGGCATGGCGCGCGGGCGGCGGATGAGGTGGCCGGGCCGGTTGTCTCTGCGTAGGAACCGCGCGCGGCGGATCGCCATCCGCCGCGCGCGCAACGGAGCTACTTCCGACGTGAGGGTGATGGCTTGCGGGCCGGGCGCGAGCGCTGCTTTGTGGCGAATTCGGGGCAGCCGGCGTCGATCCATCCCGCGAGTTGGTTGATTTGATCCTGCGTGAAGTAATGGGGGGCGTTGTCGGGCATCTGGTTGAACACCGACCCGTCGAACGGCGGGAGGCCGCTGAGGGCCAGGATGATGTTCGACTGGTCGGAATGTCCTTTGACAAGGATTTTCACCGGCGGATTGCCTTTGGAGGGCGGATTGGCTTTGAAGGGCGGATTGGTGATGGACGGGGGGCCGCCGTACACGCCGCCGCTGTGGTCGGGGACGTTGCCGCTGACGAACTGCTCGTACGTCAGCGCCTCCCAGAACAGCTGATGAGGGGCGCTCGCGGCCGGGCCGCTGTTCGCGCTGAGCAATGCCTGCACTTCCGCGAAACTCTTCAATGGTTCACTGGCCATGACGTTCTCCTTCACTTCTTCGTTGTTGCGAAATTGGCGAGGTACTTCGCTTTGAGCGTCGTTCGGGACACGGACGGCGCCTCGGGCTGTTGCACGCGTCCTTCATTGAGGATGAAACTGAAATCGGCGCCGGCAACCTGCGCATTGCCGTGGCAGCCCATGCAGCCGCCCATGTTCACGCCCGTGGCCTTCGTGCCGTTGAACGTGTAGACGTTCGGTGGTGGAGGTGCTGAGGCCGTCGGGTAATCGGTCGGTGCACCGTTCGTGGCCACACGGCCGTGGAAGAGCTGCAGCGTGTAATTCGTCTCGACGACGATGTTGGCCTGAAAGAATGTGGCCGGATTGTGCACGCCGTCCGGATTGCTCCTGTCGATCTGGCTCTTGTCGAACGGGGAGGACTGCACGTTCACGAGCTTGTAGTGGAGCCAGGGTGAGTCAGCGATCTTGTTCGCAGCGTTGTAGGCGCGGATCGCCGTATGCGCGGCTCTGTTGACGGCAATGACGTCCCACGGAATCGGATTGTCGCGTTGGTTGACGCAGATGTTGCCGCCGGCCGGCAGGCCGGAGAGGCCCGGCGTATTTCGATAGAACAGCTGCAGACCGGGCGACGTGCAGTAGGTCGAGCCGTCGATGGCGACCTGCGGCCCGACGGGAGGCGGAGTGTCTACGTACAACAGCGCGGGACTGGTGGGCGAGGCCGGAGTGGGCGTATTGACGATGTTGCCGTCGTCGTCTTCCACGGGCACCGGATCGCCGTACGCATTCGCTTTCGGCAGAAGAATGTTGTCCGCCTGTTCGAACGTGGCGAAGGTAAACGCCGGCGCGGTGGGCGTTTTCTGAATGATGTGCAATGCGATGAGCGCCCACTGATCCTCGCGATAGCACACCGTGGGCGAGCTCTCGTAATAGCGCACCGTCGTCGTGTAGAAGCGCGCCGCATCTTCATTTGGCGCCAGCCGCCGCCACGCCGCTTTTGTTTCAATCGTCCCGGCAGGGAAGCTGACGAAAGGCGCCGTCGGCGCGACGGGCGGCGTCTTGGTCACCGCCGTGGCGAAGTTGCTCTTCGCTCGCGCCAACGGTGCCGAGCTGTTGTTGTACCAGTACTGATTCGCCGCCACGTACTTGTACTGCACGCCGTTCGCCTTGGCCATGAAGCGGATCAACTGCGGCTGACTGTTCGTGGCAGTGGACGCTGACGGCACGACGCCGGCGTACATCGAATTGAGCGCGATCTGGCTGATCTCGTCGAGATTGATCCACGCAGGCGTGGCGACGGGCGTCTGCCCGGTGCATGCCTTTACGTCGCCCTGCGGGAACCTGGTGCTGTAGACATATTGCGGCGGATCATCATAGCCGTAATCCGGCCCATTCGGCTTATTGGGCGGATTGCTGTAGCCGTGCGGCCCGCGCTTCGCGTACCCGTTGCCGGGGAAGATCTCTACCTTTGCGCGGTACGTGTGCCACACGAGCGGCCCGCTGCCGGTGCCGAAGCGCTGCGTTGGATCGGCCGTGTCGCGCACGCCGCTCTTGGCCGGCCAGTTCAGATTGATGAACTCCTGCCACGCGAATTGTGCCGCCTGCTGCAATGTGGCGTTCGGTGCGCCGCCGGGAATGTCGGTAATGTCGGTCAATGCCACAGTGACCGCGGGTGCAGCAGCCGGCGACGACGTCGTAGTGCTCGTGGTGCTTGTCGTGGTGCTTGTCGTGGTGGTCGTGGTCGTCGATTGAGCCGTTGCCGCGACGCGTGTGGCACCGGCGGCGGCGAGGCCAAGGGCGAAGAGACAGATTGTTGTAGTGAAGAAGGCGTGACGCGACTTGGTACTCATGGTCAGTTCCTCCATTGCGGCGCGGCGGCCGTGCGGTGCTTCCAGAATGGAGCCTCCGGCCAGCGTCGCTCGGTGTCATAGAAGAAGTTGCGGTGTTTCCTGTAATCGTCGAAATCGCGCGCCACGGCGGCGGTGTAATCGCTCGTTTCCCGCGTACTGCCATTGAGAAACGAGGCAATGAGCGGCGCCGCGTGCAGTGCGGTGGAAAGCGCTTTGTAGATACCTTGCGAGGAAATGGGGTCGTAGGCAGACGCGGCGTCGCCGATGGCAATCCAGCGGTGCCCTTCCGCGCGGTCGAGCAGATACGAGGGCGCTGTGCGCACGGTCAGGCTGCCGTCGGTGTAGCCACAATGCGCAAGCGCCTCCGCGATGTGCTGCGTTTCTGACAGCCGCAGCAGCCACGGATCGCGCTCGTGCAGCGATTCGCGGCGCAACAGCTCGGCGTCGCACGCGAGCGCCACGGCCACGGAGCCGTTCGGAATCCGCGCCGCGTACCACCAGCCATCGGACACTGCTTCGAGCATCGTCAGGCGCGGAAAGGCCGCGTCGTGCGGGAGACGAAACACGCCCGCCGCACAGCTGAGACGATCGAGAAAAACCTTGCGCGCGCCGGCGCGCCGCGCGAACGCCGCGTTCTGTCCCGTGGCGTCGACGACATACTTCGCCGTCACATACGAAGGCGGCCACTGCTCGCTCTGCAATCGCAGAACGAATCCGTCGTCATCGCTCTGTTCAATGCCGCCGAATTTCGTCGCCAGCCGCAGCTCGGCACCGCGTTGTTCCGCTTTGTGCGCGAGAAAACGGTCGAAGCGAGTCCGGTCGAGATGCCAGCCGTTGCCGAGCGGATTGCAAAGAAAATCGTTGTAGCCGAGGGCGTCGCTGCCCCACGAGGAGCAACTGCCGAGGCAGGGCTCGTGGTTCTCGGCGGCGAAGTCGTCCCAGATGCCGAGCTCCGCGAGCAGCAGGCGGGTATCGGGCGGAATGCTTTCGCCGAGGCGCACCGCGTCATAGCGGCTCGCTTCGACGATCAGCGTCTGCTCGACGCCGTGGCTCGCGAGCGCGAGGGCGGCCGCGCAACCGGCCGGTCCGCCCCCGAGCACGACCACGTCAAACGTGTTCGACGAGCTTCGCATCGTCATTCACCTGTGTGATCGCTTGTGTCGTTTGTGCGGCGAAATTCGGCCACGGCGTCACGGTGTCGCCGCTGTCATCGAGCTGGCTCGCCACTTCGAGATACGCGGTGGAATCGTAGCTACCGCCTTCGATCGCATTGCCCTGCATCACCACGCCGATGTGCGACCAGTTCAGCACCATGTTCAGGCGCTGCTGATAGCGGCCCTGCTTCGCGGGATCGGGCGACTCGGTGCCGACGCCGCGCACGGAGAAGCGCTGGATGCCGGGCTTGCCGTCGACCGCATCTTTCGCGGCATAAACCGCGAACGGCCGCTGTGCGGGCCAGGACCAGTACAGCTTGCGGCTGTTGTTGGGATTCGGATCCGTCGGATGTGTGCCGCAGGAGTTGTAGTCGGTGTGCCACGGCACGGCCATGAACTTCGACGCGTCGCCCGGTTCCAGTCCGGCGTCGCCGGTATGCAGCGGCACGTAGCCCGCGGTGAGCAGCGGCCGCTTCGTATGCGCGACGCTGTAATCGAGTGGCGTCGCGTTGAGGCGGAATGGTCCGGCGCCCGACGTCTGCCAGTTCGCCGTGTAGAGCTCCGGCTGGCGCACGATGAACGTCATGTCGATGCCGGGGCTGAAGCGGCCGCCGAGGCAATTGATCAGCGCCGCTTTGTCGAGCCATTCGCCGGGGCCGAGCTTCGGCGCCGCTCCCGCATGCGCTTTCAACTTCGACCACTGTGTGAGGAAGAAGTACTGCGTGAGCGTCGGATAGAGGAATGCACGGCCGGTATCGCCGAGAGCGAGCGGCATCTGGGTGGCGGTGGCGCTGTTGTCCACCGGTCCTTCAGGATTGCGGATCCTGCGGAAGATGCTCTGGATTTCCGCCGGCGTTGCGTCCGCCGTCAGCGCATCCGCCGTCGCGTGGCCCCTCATCGCTCCCACCGGCAGGTTGGTGTTCCACTGCTGCAGCGCGGCCGCGCGGAAGACCGGGTGAATGTGATCGTCGAACGATGGCGCGTAGCTCGCGAGGAACGCGTTGTCGTTGTAGATCTCCGGCGCGAGCTGGAAATTGCGCACCCACGTGTCGAAGATCTCGTCCCACAGCGAGACGATGTTGAGCGTCTGCGGCGCGTACGCCGGATCGGTCGCGATGACCCACGCGCCGTGCACCGCCTGCGTCGAGCCGTCGGAGAAGAGGAGCGTCGCGGAAACGGGACCGTCCGAGGTGTCATCGAACCAGCCATCGTTGTCGACGTCGTCGCTGAGCGGATCGGGCACTTTGTTGTGCGGCTCGAGCGCAACGGCCCTGCCGTAGCCGCCGAGAACGAGCAGGCGGCCTTTTGCGTCGGTCTGCAGTTCGCCGAGCGTCTCGATCGGGCCGTGCGGCACGTAGAGATCGGTGAAGGAATCGGACGGGAACGATTTCGGGTAGTCGCCGAGCGTGGTCACACCGTTCGACGCGTCGTAATAGGACGCGGCCGTGGCGCGGTCGAAGCGCACGGGCGCGGTGCTGGCGCCGCGGATGGTGCGCGGGCCGGGATCGATGGTGAACATTTTCACGCGCGCCGGATCGTTCAGGTCGCCGAACGACGCATTACGCTTCGGCGGCAGCTTGCCGTTCGCGTAGCCGGCTATGGTCAGATCGAATTTGCCGAGGTGCGCATTCTCGAGCGTGTAGCAGTTGGCCTTCTTGTTGGCGACGTGGACGGTCCAGGCGATGTCCTGCACGGTCTTGCCATCGACGCTGCTGCCGATCTGCACTTCCGTTCCCTGACCGTTGGGATACTTCTCCTCGGACTCCGCAGGGTATTGATAGATGCGGAAGCGCGCGGCCTGGCGCTTGAACGAGCCCTGCGCATCGCGGACGTCGCTGCTGGTGATGGTGTCGCTCTCGGTACCCGCTTTGATCGGCAGGCCGCCGGTAGCGGGCGGCGGAACTCCCGGAATCGGCAGTCCAGCCATGGTTTCGGGAGCGATGTAGTACTCCTCGCTGTTGCCGACGCGTGCGAAGTTGATGGCGGGATGAATGCGGTAAACAGATTCGGACATGATTCCCTCCGTGGCCTCGCAGGCTTACGTCGCAAGGCGTTCTCGAACGTCAATGGAATCGCCAACCGGCCGGGGTGACTCTTCGAGGTGTCCTCGAATGACCGGTAGACGGAGGGCTTCCGAACGTTTTCCCGAGATCGCGAAGAAAATCCTGCCGGAACGCCGTAGCGGGCCGCGGCGCGGGCTGAATCGCGAGCGAAGCGGCGCCAGGAGTGAGCGGGCATCGCGGCGCTGCATAATGCGGCGCGATGACTCAGCACGCCACGTCCATGCCGCCGTCCACCGCACCTGAACCGACATACGCGGAGCGCGCGCGCACGCTCCTGCAGCGCGAAGCGCTCGGCATGCTCGCGTCGCAATCGGTAAAGCATCCGGGCTGGCCGTTCGGTTCCGTGATGCCGTATTCGCTCAGCGCGGACGGCGCGCCGATTTTTCTGATCAGCGGCATGGCCATTCACACGCAGAACGTGCTCGCCGATCCGCGCGCCAGTCTGCTGGTGATGCAGAGCGGCAACGAAGGCGATCCGCTCGGCATGGCGCGCGTCACGCTTCTCGGCACGGTCAGCCGCATCGAGAACGTGCCGGCCGAAGTGCGCGATGGCTATCTGCAGCGGCATCCGAATGCGCGGCATTGGATCGAATACTCCGACTTCGGTTTCTTCCGACTCGACGTGACGCACATCTACTTCGTCGGCGGATTCGGCGCGATGGGCTGGGTGCCGCAGGAGGAGTTCGCTGCCGCGGAAGCCGATCCGCTCGCCGACGCCGCGGCCGGCATCATCGAGCACATGAATCGCGATCACGCGGAAGCGCTGCGCGAGATCACGCGCCACTTCGGCAATCTCGACGCGGAGGAGGCCACGATGGTCTCGTGCGACCGCCTCGGCTTCGTCGTCCGCGCGCGCACGACCAGCGGGATGAAAGGCCTGCGCGTCGCGTTCACCGAGGAAGTGCGCTCGGCCGCCGACGCGCGGCGCGTGCTCGTGGCGATGGTGAAAGCCGCGCGCGGCGGGCAGTAAAACCGAGGTGCGCATCCGCTGCCGGTCAGAGCGCGCCAGGAGAAAAAGGCGGTGCGGAAGCGCCCTCGGTCATCTTCTTCTACGCCGCGCGTGCGCGTTCGTTGAAGGGCGTCACTGATTCGACAAAATGATCAGCACGATCGTCAGGATGGTGAGCCCGAGGAACGTGAGCTTCACCCATGACCACGGCGCGGTGCCGCTCGCTCTGCCGGTCACGCCGTTCACGATATAGCGGTACGGCTTCGAACGGTATTCGTACGCCGCGATCCAGATCGGCAGCAGGCAGTTCTTGTATGCGAGCGCGGAGAAGACGCTCTGCACGGTGAGATTGCGATGCGTGTCGCCGGGCACTTCGCGCGCGCAGGCGGAGCGGATCTCGTCGCGCATGCGATCCTTCGCGCTTTCCAGCGCTTCCGGCAGATCGATCGCGTTTTCCTCCGCCAGAAAGCCGGAGAGATACGACGGCTCGTACTGCGCGAGCTCGTTGGTCGGGAACGGCTCGATCGTCTGCGCGAGCGATTGGTCGATGCCGCGCGAGGCGGGCACCGGCACGTCGTCGAAATCTTTGGTCAGCGATCCCGAGGCGCTTTCCCAGCGCGTGCGCTGTTCGCGTTTGCCGCCGGAGGTGACGTAGTAGTGATAGCCCGCCTCGGCCTGCCAGTGCGAATGCGTGACCGCATCGAAGGTCCAGAAGGGGATGTAGACGCCCTGGATGCTCGTGACGCGCGACTTCGATTTCAGATCGTTCGGCCGGAACCACAACCCTTTGAGCCAGCGCCGGAACGTCTGGATGGCGTTGTCTTTCGGGACGCGAAACGCGAGCAGCCCTTCCGGACGCGCGAACGTTTCGGCGGGCGGCGCTTCGACCACGGCGGCCGTGCCGCAGAACGCGCAGTTGCTGGCCGAGATGTTCGGCTCGAGCGTCGTGTGCGCGCCGCAACGCTGGCAAGCCATGACCTTCCGCTCCGCGCCCCAGCCGACGTTGCGCGGCGCACGCAGCGCCGCATCGACCGGTTTCTCCGTGACCGAAGTCAGGCTCGGCGCGATGGTCTTCGTCGCGCCGCAGTACGGACACTGCAGCGCGGTGAGACCGGGGTCGTAGCGCAAATCCGCACCGCACGCATCGCACGGAAACTTGCGGACTTTGGTGGACGTGAGCGGCTGTGCAGTCATCGTTTGCGTTGAGTGTTTGGAGCGGCGGGCGCCCTCGCCCGCCGAGTGCTTGCGAAAAATCGGCGGGCGAGGGCGCCCGCCGCTCCAACGGTTTTCGTTTACTTCGACGGCGGCGGGGGAGGCGGCGGCATCGCGCTTCCGCCGCCGTTGAGCCCCAGCTCCGAGTACGAATCGAGCGACGCCCAGCCGCTCGCGCCCGGACGCCACGCCTGCGCCGATGCCGCGACCTGACCGCTCTGCACCATCGCCTTCAGCGCGTCATCGGTGTACGGGCCGTACGTTTTTCCGTCGATGGCCAGCGACCAGCGCGGCACGTTGCCATGCTGCCCCGGAGGCGGCGGCGGAGCGCTCGAGCCTTGCGGCGGAGGCGGTGCGCTGCCCGCGCCCATCGCGCCGCCCATCGTCGATCCGAACGCCTGACCGATGGCCATGCCCGCGCCGAGTCCTGCGCCTGCGCCGGCCAAACCACCAGGATTCGCAGCGGCGACTTTGATCGAATCGGCCGCCTGCATCTGCGTGTATTGCTGCATGCGATCGCCGAGCACGCCGAGCTTGGTCCGCTGATCGATCGCGGCTTCCACTTCCTCGGGCAGCGAGATGTTGTCGATCACGAAGCGCGAGAGCTCGAGACCGTACTCGGCGAACGACGGCGCGAGCTCTTTCTGCGCGAGCGTGGAGAGCTCGCGGTAGCTCGATGCGAGATCGAGCGCGGCGATCTTCGATTCCGCGACGATGTCGGAGAAGTTGCTGATGATCGTCGAGCGGAGCTGGCCGAGGATGTCTTCGGTGGTGGTGAGCCCCTGGGTGCCGACGACGGTTTTGAAGAACGGCTTTGCCTCGGAGATGCGCATGGCGTACGTGCCGTAGGCGCGCATGCGGATCATGCCGAACTCCGCGTCGCGCATCATCACCGGATTGGCCGTGCCCCACTTCAGGTCGGTGAACATCCGCGTGTTGAAGAAGTACACCTCGGCCTTGAACGGCGAGTTGAAACCGTACTTCCAGCCGCGGAGCGTGGTGAGGATGGGGATGTTCTGCGTCGACAGCTCGTAGCGGCCGGGCTTGAAGACGTCGGCCACTTCGCCTTCGTTCACGAACAGCGCGACCTGGTTCTCGCGCACGACGAGCTGCGCGCCCATCTTGATTTCCTGGTTGTAGACCGGGAAGCGGTAGACGAGCGTGTCATTCGTCTCATCGAGCCACTCGATGATCTCGATGAATTGCGACCCGATCTGATTTTTCAGGTTGTCGAGAAAGCCCATGGAATGCGAACCCTCCTGGTGTGCGGGCGAGTGTAGCGTGGAATAGAGTTAGCGGTGACGAGTTGTGCGCCGTGTCATGACTCTCTGATACGAAATTTGAAGGAGCGTGTTTGAAGAAACTCTCTCTCGTTCTCGCGCTGTTCGCCCTGCCGCTCGTTGCCCTTCCTCTATTAGCGGGCGAGGGCATGTGGATGCCGCAGCAGATTCCGCAGATCGCGGAGCAGGTGAAGCAGGCCGGCATTCAGATCGATCCGAACCGCTTGGCCGACCTCACCGGCGATCCGATGGGCGCCGTCATCTCCCTCGGCGGCTGCACCGCGTCATTCGTCTCGCCGGATGGCCTCATCGTCAGCAATCACCACTGCGTCTTCGGCTCCGTGCAGGCCAATTCGACGCCGCAGCGGGACCTCATCACGAACGGCTTCCTCGCCAAAACGCGCGAGGAGGAACTGCCCGCGGCGCCTGGGCAGAAGGTGTGGGTCACGACGAACATCGAAGACGTGACCGCGCAGATGAATGGCGTGCTGAACGCGAAGATGACCGACGTTGCGCGCGCGAACGCGCTCGATGCGCGGAACAAAGCGCTCGTCGCGGAGTGCGAGAAGCCGGGCGGCGTGCGCTGCACCGTGTCCTCGTTCTTCGAAGGCGCGCAGTACTTGCGGCTCACGCAATCGGAGCTGAGCGACATTCGCCTCGTGTACGCGCCGCCGCGCGCGGTGGGTGAGTATGGCGGCGAAGTGGACAACTTCGAATGGCCGCGCCACACCGGCGACTGGGGCTTTTATCGCGCGTACGTGAACGGCCAGCCGTACCATCCGAAGCACTGGCTGAAACTGTCGACCGCGGGCGTGAATGAAGGCGACTTCGTGCTCGTGGCGGGCTATCCCGGCCGCACGTTCCGCTACAAAACGGCGGACGAAACGCGCAACTACAAAGAGTTCACTTACCCGCAGTCGATCCGCTACTTCACGGAGAGCATCAACCTGCTCGAAGCAGCCGGCAAGAACGACAAGGACGTGGCGATCAAGAATGCCGCGCGCGTGAAGAGCTTCCTCAATTCGCTGAAGAACTACACGAGCGTCAACGAAGGATTCACGAAGGACAAGATTCTCGAATCGCGTCTGGCGCGCGAAGCGAAGCTGCCCGCTGCGGCTCTGAGCGACATCGCCAAGGTGAACGCGGAGCATTTCTCGACGCGCGAGCGCGACCTGCTGCTCGAATTCCTCCTCGGCCGCGGCGCGCAGATTCCGGGACAGGCGCGGTCGATCGTCATGACGGCGAACGAACGGACGAAGAAGGATGCGGAGCGTCTGGCCGGCTATCAGGAGCGCGATTGGGATCGCCTCAAGCAGGCTAGCGATCGCGTGCAGCGTTCGTACAACGCGCCGAGCGAGCGCGCGCTGCTGCGCTACTTCTTCAACGAAGCGGCGAAGCTGCCGTCGCACGAGCGCATCACCGCGCTGGACGAGATGATCGCGAAGGCCGGTTCGGTGGACGCGCTGATCGACCAGCTGCTCGCGAACACGAAAGTCACGGACGCCGCGGAGCGCGCGAAGATGTACGCCGAGACGACCGCGCAGCTGAAAGCGCGCAACGACGCGATGTTGAACTTTGCGTTCGCGCTGCTGCCGCTCGTGCAGGAGAACGAAACGCGCGAGACCGCGTATCGCGGCGCGATGGCGCGTCTGCGGCCGGGCTACTTCGAGGCGCTGCAGAAAGTGAACGGCGGCACGCTCTATCCCGATGCGAACAGCACGCTGCGTATCACGTTCGGCACGGTGAAGGGTTACTCGCCGAAAGACGCGACGTGGTTCACGCCGCAGACGACGCTCACCGGCATCCTGCAGAAGGAGACCGGCGAGGAGCCGTTCGCCAGCCCGAAAGCGCTGCTCGGCGCGGCCGCCGATCCGGCCAAGACCAAGCCGTACATCGATCCGGAGCTGGGCGACGTGCCGGTGAATTTTCTTTCGACCTGCGACACGACCGGCGGCAACTCAGGCTCACCAACGCTGAACGCGAAAGGCGAGCTGGTCGGCCTGCTGTTCGACGGCAACTACGAATCGATCGACGCGGACTTTTTGTTCACCGAGTCCATCACGCGATCGATTCACGTGGACGCGCAGTACATGCTGTGGGTGATGGATGCGGTGGACGGCGCGGACAATCTGATTCGGGAGCTGGGGGCGACGCCGAAGGTGCCGTGAGCGCGAGCTATCGAGCTGTCGAGCTGCTGAGCTAGTTAGGGGCTGAGCAGTTCGAGCGCTTCGACCGCGCCGTGCCGCATGCGCAAGCGGACGGTGCGGTCGAGCGCATCGCGGATCCAGACGCGCGAGGTCGACTCGCCCGCTTCGATGGAATCGATGGCGGTGATCAGCTCGTCGGGCGAGTCGATCACATCGCATTCGCCGTCTTCGTGAATGATGCGCAGGGGAAATTCGGGACTCATCTCGCTGGTACTCCTGAATCGCTGAACAGCTGAAAAGCTGTTGAGTTATAATCCCCACTCTTCCGGAAACGCGAGGCTCACGCCCGTTTCCTGCAAATCAGCAAGGAGCAATCTCCATGTCCGGCCATAACAAGTGGAGCACCATCAAGCATAAGAAGGGTGCGGCGGATGCCAAGCGTGGAAAAGTCTTCACGCGCATCATCAAGGAAATGACCATCGCAGCCCGCCTCGGCGGCGGCGACATCGATGGCAACCCGCGCCTTCGTGCGGCCGTCGCGGAAGCGAAGGCCAACAACATGCCGAAGGACAACATCGAGCGCGCCATCAAACGCGGCACCGGCGAGCTCGAAGGCGCGACCTACGAAGAAGTCACGTACGAGGGCTACGGTCCCGGCGGCGTGGCGGTGATCGTGGAGGCGCTGACCGACAACGGCAACCGCACCACCCCCGAGATCCGCCACATGTTCGAAAAGCACGGCGGCAACCTCGGCACCCCCGGCTCGGTCAAGTTCCAGTTCGAGAAGAAGGGCTTCTTCGCCGTCGAGAAGAGCGCAGCCACCGAAGACAAGCTGATGGAAGTCGCGCTCGAAGCCGGCGCCGACGACCTGCAGACCGACGATCCGGATGCGTACGAGATCTACACCGCGCCGGACACGTTCGAAGCCGTGCGCCAGGCGCTCGAGAAGAACAAGATCGAGACCGTCGAAGCGAAGCTGGGCATGATCCCGTCGACCTGGGTCTCGCTGGACGAGCAGAAAGCGAAGCAGGTCATGCGCCTCCTCGAACTGCTCGACGACCATGACGACGTGCAGAACGTCTGGTCGAACTTCGACATCCCCGCGGAGATGATGGAAGAAGCGTAGCGCTGAACTCGCGATGAATGTTGGAGCGGCGGGGCTTGCCCCGCCGTTTTGCTTTTCAAAAGATCGCGAAGTCGTCGCGCCGGCTGGAGACGTCGTAAAGCTCGTGCAGCAGATCGTTGGTCATGCAGCGCGCCAGCAGTGCATCGTGCCCGAAGTAGTTGAGCTCCCAGCCGCGAAGCTTGCGCAAGCGGCGCAGCAGTGAGAGCGCGGTCTCGCAGTCGCCCGTGGCGGCATGCGCGGCGGCGATGTCGATCACTCCTTCGCGCGCGCTGTTTGGCTCGATGTCGCTCGGCAGTTCCCAACCATTCTCTTCGTGCTGGCGGACCTGCTCGCGAACCGTTTCGACGGCGGCGAGCCCGGCGCGGAGCGCATTGCCGATCGCGGCGTCATCGCCTTCCGCCAGCGCGATCAGTGCTTCGACGCCTGCGATCTCGATCGGCAGCGACAGGCTCTCGATCGGCGGCATCGCTTTGACGCGCGCCACTGCTTCGCGCGCAGCGCTGCTGTCGCCGCGGCGCGCGTGAATCCGCGCGAGCATCAGCCACTCGCGCCGCGCCCACCAGCGATCGCTCTGCTCCGCTGGATCGGGAAGCTGCGCGAGCGCGTCATCGAAACGACCCTCGCGAAAGGCAGCGACGGCGGCGTCGTGACGTTCGACTCGCGACTTCGCCTCGTCGGTCGGTTCGAATTCCGGATACATGAATTCGTCGGTGGTCGCTTCCGAGTAGCCGAAGCCGAGGGAGTTGTAGAGCCAGAGCAGGGTTTGCCAGGGAGTGCGGTGGCCCCGCTCCGGAATCTCGCGCGGATCGAATCCGGCGCGGCCGGTGGTGTGGTAGATCGCCTCCATGAACGCGTGGCGGCCGTTCTCCTCGAGTGAGAGATCGGGATGCGCGGCGGGGCGGCGGCCGTCGGGCGACGGCGGCGGATCGGCGCGGTGGTAGAAGACCTTCGGACCGATGCGCGAGAAGTACCACGACATCAGCCGGTAGGCCGCTTCGGTGATGACGTCCTGCTTCCACGGAAGCTCGGCGATCCAGACGCGGTCATCCTCGGGATGCCGCACCGCCAGATCATCGACCGCGGCGCGATACGGCAGCACCATCAGCGTCACGACGTCGCGCGCGCTTGCGACAGTGATCGATGCGATCGGGATCGTTCCGCCGCTGACCGTGCGGACGAAGATCTTCTCCGGCGCGATCTCCTCGTTGCGGATACGCACGCCGCGGCGCAGGCGGATGAGATTCGTCTCCACCTGCTGACGGATTTCGGGAAACGGCGTGGCCTTCGATTTCACTTCGCCGATGGCGAGGATCTCGATGCCGCCGTCGCGTTCGTGGCAATAGAGCGCGTCGGCAGCGGGATACCAGCCGTAACGGCGGCGGAGCTGGCGCGAGGCGATGTCGGGGCCGAGGATGAGAGTCGTGTCGGGTGGGAGCGTGCGCTGGAAGGCGCGGAGGGCGGGACGCGCCAGCACTTCGCCGAGCTCGCCCTTGAACTTGTTCACCATCGACGAGTAGATGAATTCGAAGAGGCGGATCACTTCGCGATCGCGGAGCTTCGACTGATCCTGAATGAATTGAAGGACCACGCTGTAATTGCGGCTGGCCTCGAACTTTCCTTCGACGCGCCGGACCATGGCCGCGAACTCGTCGTCGGGCGAGCGGTCGCGCAGCACGGTCAGCGCGAATTCCAGATCGTGCGATGGATCGGAATCGCCGAAGATCGCTTTGATCTGCTCGAACAGCGTCATCGAATCAGTGTACGCGCGCGTTCCGGCCGGTCTCCTCATTGCATGCTGTCGCGCGCTCTTCTCACCGACCTCTATCAGCTGACGATGGCGTACGCCTACTGGCGCACCGGCAAGGCGGCGGATGAAGCGGTGTTTCATCTTTTCTTTCGTAAGAATCCGTTCGGCGGCGGATACGCGATCGCGGCGGGACTGGAAGCTGCGATTCGCTATCTGGAGGCGCTGCGCTTCACCGATGACGATCGCGCGTACCTGGCGACGATCACTGGCAACGACGGTGCGCCGCTCTTTCCCGACGACTTTCTGCGCTACCTGAGCGAGCTGCGATTCACGTGTGATGTCGATGCGATTCCGGAGGGCACGGTCGTCTTCGCGCACGAGCCGCTGGTACGCGTGAAAGGGCCGATCGCGCAGGCGCAGATCGTCGAGACCGCGCTGCTGAACATGCTCAACTTCCAGACGCTGATCGCCACGAAAGCATCGCGCGTCGTCTACGCGGCTCGCGGCGATGCGGTGATCGATTTCGGTTTGCGGCGCGCGCAAGGGAACGACGGCGGGATCTCCGCGACGCGCGCGGCATTCATTGGCGGCGTGTCGTCCACGTCCAACGTGCTGGCCGGCGCGATGTTCGGCATCCCGGTGAAGGGGACGCACGCGCACAGCTGGGTGATGTCCTTCGACGACGAGCTCGAAGCGTTTGAGCAGTACGCGAGCGTGATGCCGAACAACGCGCTCCTGCTCGTCGACACGTACGACACGCTGGAAGGTGTGGACAAAGCGATCGAGGTGGGGAAGCAGCTGCGCGCGCGCGGCCACGAGCTTTCCGGCGTGCGTCTCGATTCCGGCGATCTGGCGTATCTGTCGATCGAAGCGCGCAAGAAGCTCGATGCGGCGGGTTTCCCGGACGCGGTGATCGCGGCGAGCAACGATCTCGACGAGCATCTGATCACGAGCCTCAAGGAGCAGCAGGCGGCCATCAACGTGTGGGGCGTCGGCACGCGCCTCGTCACGGCGTACGATCAGCCGGCACTCGGCGGCGTCTACAAACTCGCGGCGTATCGTCGCGGCGGCGGCGCGTGGGAGCATCGCGTGAAGTTGTCCGAGCAAACCGCGAAGGTCTCCACGCCCGGTCAGCTGCAGGTGCGGCGCTTCACGGAAGACGGCGCGTGCACCGGCGACATGATTTGGGACGAGCTCTCCGGCGTCGCGTCGCCGACCATCGTCGACCCGTTCGATCTCACGCGGCGCAAGACGTTTTCGTGCGAAGGGAAGGATCTACTCGTGC
>DASSMK010000082.1:0-4866 GCA_035688915.1 Thermoanaerobaculia bacterium | reverse complement strand
GCGTTGCACGTCGCGGCCTCGGGAAGTGAGGAGAAAATTCGCGCCCTGGCTTAGCGCTTTGCCATGACGACGATCATCAGAGCCTTCTGGCTGTTCGGGTCTTTTTGCGCGCCGATGATCACCGTCTGTCCGAGTTTGAGATTGAGCGTCGTCTTCATCAGCGGCGAGAGAGTGTCTTTCTCCAGCCGTGACAATTTGAAATCCGAGAGCTTGATCGAGTCGCTGGCGGCGTCGTATTCGCCGAAGCTGAAATCTGCACGAAAGGTGCCGAGGTCAACCATGCCCGGCTCCCCTTCCCGCCCCTGCACGTTCGCGCTGCCCACGCTCTCCAGATTGTTGTAACGGAGCATGGCCAGCTTCGGCGCGACGTCTTTCAGACTGTCGCTGATTTTCGCTTCTGCGCCGCGCGCGGCGGAGACGAGACGAACGTTGAGATGGAACGTTTGCGGCGGCACGTCGAACTCGGCGAGCGCCTGCGCGATCGACTTCATGTTCTCCGGCCGGTCGGTGATGACGAGCGAGTTCGCGCCGGGCTGCATGGCCAGCGAACCGTCCGCGCTCATCAGCTTCTTGACGGCCGTGGCAGCGGTCTCCGCCTGCTTGTACTTGAAGGTGAACGTGCGCACGGAGAGGCTCCGGCCTGCATCGGCCGTATCGGCAAAGGCAGCGGTGCCGAGGAGCATCAGAGCGAGAGCGAGAACTGCGAGTTTCTTCATAAATCCGCCGGGAGGTTTTCGTCGAAGATCATGACGATCTGCGTATCAGCAGATTCCGCCGGAACTTCGACGATGGTTGCTTTGTCTGATTCATACGTCTCGACGACCGGTTTCGTCACGAAATTCACCGGCTGCACCGGATTGGCGGCGCGCGCCACACGCGCGATGGGCGTGCTGTGGCCGAGCGGCGCGACGGCCGTGTCATAGCGATACATGAACATCGCGCCGGTGAATCCCGCCGCCAGAGCCGCAGCCATCGCCAGCCTGCGCGGCCAGCGGATGACGCGCACCGGCACGAGTTTCTGCTCCGCTTCGTGCACGCGGATCTGGCTCATCACTTCGTCGACGAACGCATCGACGCCGCCCGGCGGAATCATCTCCGTGCCGCCGAGGGCGCGGAACATGACGTCAGGATCGATCGTGGCCGCGTGATCGAGGCACGCATCGCACGAGCGCAGATGCTCCAGCACGCGCGGATCCTCGGTCTCCGGCTCGAACGAGACGCGGAACGCGTCGCACGTCATCATCGCTCTCTCCACAACTGCGCGTACTCGGGGTAGCGCTTCTGAAGTTGCTGCTGCATCGCCTTGCGCGCGTTGAAGAGGTGATTGCGCACCGTCGACTCGCGGCAGCCGAGGATCTTCGCGATCTCGGCGCTGGGCAAGTCTTCCATCTGATTCATGATGAAGATCGTCTTCTGCTTCGGCGAAAGGACGGACGAGATCTCGTTGAACACGTGCTCGATCTCTTTGCGCTGCACGATGACGCCCTGCTCTGCGTCGGCCGAGGTGCGGACGAGGCGGAGGTTCGAGTTCACGGCGTTGTCGCGCGACTGCTTGTTGCGCATGAAGTCGATCGCCACGTTCGTCACCATGCGGTACAGCCAAGTGTCGAACGCATACGCGGGATCATACTTTTCGAGGTTCTCCCACAGCTTCAGAAAGACGAGCTGGGAGATGTCCTTGGCGTCTTCGGAGTTGCCGATGACGCGGTAGCAGAGGGCGTAGACCTTGGAGGTTTTGCGGCGCACGAGCTGCTCGAAAGCAGCCGGATCGCCCGCCCGGATCGTCTGCACGAGCTCGCGATCATCGGGTTCGACGGTCGGTTTCGTCGGAATCATTCGAAGGAGACCTGCGCCCATTGCCCCCTAAATACGGGGTCTGTCCGCGAAACGTCTAGGCTGCCTCGGCGCTTCCCGTGGAGCGGCAGGCGCCCTCGCCTGCCGGGCATTCCTGCCTGGCCGCGAGGGAGCCGGCCCGCGCGTTCGGCGCGCGAGGGCGCCCGCCGCTCCAACTGCTACAATCGCCTGAACATGCGAGTTCTCGTCGTCGGTCAGGGTGCGCGCGAGCACGCGCTCTGCTGGAAGCTCAAACAGTCGCCCCTGGTGCGCGAGCTGTATGCGGCGCCCGGCAATGCTGGAATCTCCAGCGTGGCGGACTGCGTAGGCATCGGCGTCGCCGACATCATCGAGCTCGCCGATTTCGCCGAAAAACTGAAGATGGACCTCACCATCGTCGGTCCCGAGCTGCCTCTGACGCTCGGCATCGTCGACGAATTTCAGAAACGCGGCATGGCCATCTTCGGCCCGACGCGCCTCGCCTCGGAGCTGGAAGGCTCGAAGATCTTCTCCAAAGAGTTCATGCGCAAGTACGGCATCCCGACCGCGGAAGCCATCACCTGCGCGTCGCTCGATGAAGCGAAGGCCGCGCTCAAGCAGCTCGGCTTCCCCGCCGTGCTGAAGATCGATGGCCTCGCCGCCGGCAAAGGCGTGCTGATCGTCGAATCGATGAAGGAAGCGGACGAATATCTCCGCCTCGTCTTCGAAGAAAAGCGCTTCGGCAACGCCGCGACGCGCATTCTGGTCGAGGAGTTCCTGACGGGCGAAGAAGTCTCGTTCATGGTGCTCACCGACGGGAAAAAGTGGGCGCCGCTCGCTGCCGCGAAGGATTACAAGAAAGCGTTCGATGGCGATCAGGGGCCGAACACCGGCGGCATGGGCGCGCACTCGCCCGCCGTGGTGCTGAGCGGCGAGACGGCGGCCGAAGTGATGAAGACGATCATCGTGCCGACCATCCAGGGCATGGCGGCGGAAGGTCGTCCGTACACCGGCGTGCTCTACGCGGGACTGATGCTGACACCGAAAGGTCCGAAGGTGCTGGAGTACAACTGCCGCTTCGGCGATCCCGAAACGCAGGTGCAGATGCTTCGCCTCGAGGACGATCTCGCCGACGTTTGCCTGCAGGTCGCGCGCGGCAACCTCGGCGACACGAAACTGAGCTGGAAGAAAGAAGCGGCGGCGTGCATCGTCGTCGCGGTCGACGGCTATCCGGACGAGTTCCCGAAAGGGCAGGAAGTGGCGTTCGACGCGGTCGACGATGATTCCGTGGTGATCTTCCACGCCGGCGTGGTGAAGCGCGGCGGAAAGCTCGTCAATCAGGCGGGGCGTGTCGTGAGCGTTTGTGCGCGCGCGGCGACGCTGTCCGAGGCGCTGGCGAAGGCGTATGAAGCGGCGCCGAAAGTTCGATTCGAAGGAGCGCGGTACCGCCGCGACATCGGCTATCGCGCGCTCGAATCGCGCACGGCCGCCACGACGTGAGTGACCAGCGGCCAGCGGCTAGCGGCTAGCCGTCAGAAGAGCCGAGCGACTCTGGCCGCTGACCGCTGGCCGCTCCAAGCTACAAAGCAGGAATGAACAACATGAACAAACCTTGGGTCCTCATCATCATGGGCTCCGACTCCGATGCCGAAGTGATGTCGCAGGCCGCGGCAGCACTCGACGAAGTCGGGATTCCTTACGACTTTGTGGTCGCCTCCGCGCATCGTTCGCCGGAGCGCGCGAAGCAGATCGTCACGGATGCCGACGCGAACGGCGCGGCGGCGTTCATCGCCGGAGCGGGCATGGCCGCGCATCTGCCCGGCGTCGTGGCGTCGTTCACGACCAAGCCGGTGATCGGCGTGCCGCTCGCCAGCGGCGCAATGCAGGGGCTCGATGCGCTCTACGCGATCGTGCAGATGCCTCCGGGCATTCCGGTGGCCAGCGTGGCCATCGGCGGCGCGCGCAACGCGGGCATTCTCGCGGCGCAGATCATCGGCGCGAGCGATGCGGACGTCGCGGCGAAATTGCGCGCGCAGCGCGGTGCGATGGCGGAGCAGGTGGCGGCGAAGTCGAAAAAGGTGGAAAAATCGACGCGCTGATTGCGTGTCATGGCTCACCGCCACCATCACCACCCGCACACTGACGTCTCGCGCAAGCTCGTCGTCGCCGCGTGCGCCAATGCGCTCGTCGTCATCGGCGAGCTCGCCATTGGCTTCTACGCCGCATCGCTCTCGCTTCTCGGCGACGCGCTGCACAATCTCACCGACGTCGTCGCGTTGATCATCGCGCTGGCGGCGGTGCGCATTGCGCGGCGCGCACCGACGACGGAGAAATCATTCGGCTATCAGCGCGCCGGCATTCTCGCGGCATTCATCAATTCGGGATTGCTGATGGCCATGACGTTCTTTCTCTTCCGCGAAGCGGTGGAACGTCTGCAGCATCCGCACGCGGTGGCGGCGGAACCGATGCTCGCGACAGCCATCGTGGCGCTGCTCGTCAACAGTGCCACCGCGCTCTCGCTGCATCACGGCAGCCACGGCGACGTGAACATCCGCGCCGCGGTCGTGCACATGATCGGCGATGCGATCTCATCGGCCGGCATCATCGTGGCCGCGATTCTGATGCGCGTCACCGGTCGCGCGGAGTGGGACGCCGCGCTGTCGATTCTGATCGGCGTGATGATTCTCTGGAGCAGCTGGGGCGTGCTGCGCGAAGCGGTGAATCTGCTGCTCGAAGGAACACCCGCCGGCATCGATCCCGACAAAGTGACGCGCGACCTCGGCACGATCGAAGGGATTCACGGCGTGCATCACCTGCACATCTGGGCGCTCGGCCCGTCCAGCCCCGCGCTGTCGTGTCACCTCATGGTCGGCGACGTGCCGCTGCGCGCGACGAGCAAGGTGCTGGACGAAGTGAACGCGCTGCTCGCGAAGAACTACGGCATCGCACACACCACCGTGCAGTTCGAATTCGCGGAGTGCAGTCCGGAGGATCCGTACTGCGTGCCCTTCCCGCGCTGAGTGTTGGAGCGGCGGGGCTTGCCCCGCCGAAAAG
>DASSMK010000081.1:0-16200 GCA_035688915.1 Thermoanaerobaculia bacterium | reverse complement strand
CGCCCTCGCCCGCCGGTTTTTCGCGATGACTTCGGCGGGCGAGGGCGCCCGCCGCTCCAACGTTCTATGCGATGGCGGCGCGCAGGTCGTCCATGCTCACGCCGGGCGTCTTCATGTTGCCGATGAGCGTGAGCGAGAGCGTCTCCGGATCGACGATCTGTTCGGCGACGTGGCGGATGTCGTCGAGCGTCACCGCGTCGATGTGCTCGATGATCTCGTCGGGCGAGTACTGCCGGCCGAAGTAATACTCCTGCCGCGCGATGCCGCTCATCCGGCTCACCGTCGATTCGAGCGAGAGCAGGATCGAGCCTTTCAGGTGCAGCTTCGCGGCGACGAGTTCGTCCGCGGTCGCGCCTTCGCGCTTGATCTTCTTCATCTCCGCGAGCGTGAGGTCGAGCACGCGCTTGAGGTTCTTCGGCGCGCATGCGGCGTAGATCGCTTCGTAGCCGCCGTGCAGGTAGCCGTTGTGATACGACGCGACGGTGTAGACGAGGCCTTCCTGTTCGCGGATCTTCTGGAAGAGACGCGAGGACATGCCGCCGCCGAGAACGGAGTTGAACAGCGCGGCGGCGTAGCGTTCTTCGTTCTGCTGCGGGAAGCCGCGGGTGCCGAGGCAGAGATGCACCTGTTCGAGCTCGCGCTTTTGTTTGAGGATCATGTGCTGCGCGGGCGTCGGCGCATCCCACTCGCGGCGGATCGGCTCCTTCGCCGTCACCGGGAACGACTTCTCGAGGAACGGCACGAGGTCGTCGAGCTTCGTGTTGCCCGACGCGACGAAGATCATGTTGGCGGGATGAAAGGTCTCGTCGTAATGCGCGAGGATCTTCTCCCGCTGCAGCGCCTGGATCGTCTCCTCGGTGCCCAGGATCGGGCGGCCGAGGGGATGGTCGGGCCAGAAGGCGGTGACGAAGATCTCGTGCACCAGATCGTCGGGCGTGTCCTCGACCATTTTGATTTCTTCGAGGATGACGCCGCGCTCCATCTCCACGTCGTCCGGCGTGAAGCGCGGCGCGATGATGATGTCGGTGAGCAGATCGACAGCGGTGGGCAGCTGCTCGTCGAGCACGTGTGCGTAGAAGGAGGTGTACTCCTTGCCGGTGAACGCGTCGACGTCGCCGCCGAGAATGTCGATGACCTGCGCGATCTCCGCGGTGGTGCGGCGCGAGGTGCCTTTGAAGACGAGATGTTCGAGGAAGTGCGACGCACCGCCATGTTCTTCGGATTCGACCGCGGAGCCGCTGCGCAGGTAATAGCCGAGGGCGACGGAGCGGACGTAGGGGAGCGGCTCGACGAGGATGGTCAGGCCGGACGGCAGGACGTGCTTCTGGATGGTGGTCGCGTTGCGATTCATTCGCGCGCGATTGTAGCTACTTCGATGTCGCGAGCGCGTTCTGCTGATTCTGGATCTCGGTGCGCAGGTCGTAGATCGTGTAGACCCACTGGCTGTATTCGTCCGCGCCGTTCAGCGCGAGGAAGCTCTTGCCCTTGATCGGCGGGCGAACGCCGACGAACGGACCGACGTAATCCTTCGGCGAAGCGGCGGCGTTGAAGCCGTTGGCATTCGGCGCGCCGGTGCCGGGCTGCGCGCCGGTTCCGGCACCCGTGCCGGGCTGACCCGGCGTGGGGCCGAAGTTCAAGCCGGTGCCCGTCTGCGGTTGCGTTTGCGTCTGGGGCGGCGTCACGCCCGGAGGCGTTTGCATTCCGGGAGGGTTCTGGCCGTTCTGCTGCACGGCGCCGGGCGGCACCATGATCCATTCGTACTTGCCGGTGAGCGGGCATTCGATCTTGCCGTCGCCGCGGACGTAGCGCGGATTGCGCGCCTTTTCCATCTGATCGAGGCTGGCGGGGAGCGCCTGGTGTTTCTTCTCCCACTCGCTGATTGCGCGGGCGTACTGCTTCATGACGAAGATGGTCTGCCGGTCGCGCTCGCGCGCCATCACCATCGACCACTGATCGGGAACGGTGAAGGCGATGATCATGGCCATGATCGTGAGGATGACGATCAGTGCGGCCAGGGTGAAGCCGGATTGGGTTGAGTTAGTGGTCAGTGGCCAGTGGTCAGTGGTCAGTTGCGGCAGCGCGGGGGCGCTGGTCTCGCGCTGACGAGTGATTAGTGGGTAGTGATTAGTGATTAGACGGCGCAGCGCGGCTGCGCAGTGGCCACGCGCGGCAGCGTCACTAGCCGCTTGCCGCTTGCCGCTGACCGCTAGCCGCTTGTCACTGACCACTGACCACTGACCACTGACCACTGCCGCGCGGCCACTGACCACTGCCCGCAGGGCGCTACAAATCGTGGTAATCGACGCCATCGAGAGTTTTCCCTGACGCCACGCTTTTGACGTCGACGATTCCGGGCGTGCCCAGGTCGTCGGTGGAAGTGCTGGCGGACATCGAGTCGGGATCGGGAGTGTCGGCGATCTGCTCCCAATCGGTGTTACCGGTGATCGGATCCTTCGGCACCGCGCGCATGTAGTTCGGCGTCAGCTCGTTGAGATCCGTCGGGAAGCGTTGCTTGTCCGCGTAGAAGTTGTCGATCGCTTTGCGCATCTGAAAGAGGTTGTCTTTCAGGATGGCTTCACGCGCTTTGCGCTGCGCGAAGCGGACGTTCACGATGGCGGCGGCGGCGAGGATGCCGATGATCGTGACGACGACGATCAGCTCGATGAGGCTGAAGCCTCCCTGCGCGCGTTTGCGTTGAATGATCTTGTGCATGCGTTGGCTCACCACTCGTTGTAGTGCGTCTTCCCGTCGAGCGAGAGCGCGGTGGAGGTCGAATGGACCTCCCAGACATTGTTGCCGTCGGTGGACGTCGTATCGGGATCGTCGGTGGTGGACAGCGTGATCCACTCGTTCTTGCCGGTCATCGGATCGATGAGATCGCGCTCGCGCAAGAGGCGGATCTTGCGGCCGTCGGAGAGATTGATGCCCTTCTCCAGCTCTTCGAGATCCTTCGGATAGCCTTCGGAGCCGAGCGCCTGCATCTGCGCGGGACGCACGGGACCCTGCTGGTTCGTCATCAGATCGTGGTAGCGATCGATGGCGTCGGTGATCTTGCGCAGACGGTCGCGCAGCTCGATCTCCTTCTGCCGGCGCAGCCCGAAGCGGGCCACCGGCAGCGCGGCGGCCGCAAGAATGCCGATGATCGCCACCACGGTGATCAACTCGGCAATCGTGAAGCCTTTCTGGAGCGTGCGGCGCATGGTCTTTATTGAACTGTGGCTCGGCCGCCGGCGACGGAGGCCATGACGAACGTGCCTTCGCCGTTCTGCAGCTTCGGGTTGTCCATCACGAGATACGTCTCGCCCGCCACGCCGCCGAAGAGGCGCATGGAGAGCACGACACCGCCCGACTGGAACGTCAGCGCCTTGCCGTCTTTCGAGGCGATGCGCAGCGTACCGGCGGTGCGGTCGATGGTGATGCTCGGCGGATTGGTCGTGTCGATTGCCAGCGCGCTGCCGAGAGCGACTTCGCTGATGTCGATGGCCGTCGGATCGAAGTGGAACTGCAACTCGGAAGCTTGCAGCCCTTCCAGATCCATTCCGATGATGGTCCAAGTCTTCGCTTCGCCCGGCTTGATCGTGAGATTGGCCGGCTGCGGCGCGATGCGCGGCGCGAGTCGCAGGGCGGCGGCTTCATCGCCGAGTGACATTGCGGACGACGCGACTTTCAGCTTCGACGCGCTGCTCGTGCTGGCGGTGCTGGTTGCAGGATTCGTCGACACCGGCGCGTTCAGCGACGCGTCTTCGTTCGACGGCGGAGCCGGAGGCGGAGGCGTCGGCGTGGGCCGGCGGAACGGATCGGTCGGCGCGCCGCCCTGCGTCGGGCGCGGCGGCGTGGCGATCGGCTCGACTTCAGCCGGCGCTTCGGCGCCTTCCGGCAGCACGTAGTTGCCCGGCTCACCATCCGGCGCGAGCTGGTATTGCGCGCCGCCGCCACCATTGCCACCACCACCGGTCGTGCCGTACGAAGAACCGGGGCGCGACGGCGGGATGAACGGATCGCCGCCATTCTGCGATTCGATGCGCGGCGAGACGCCGCGGAACGTCAGGTTGTTCGTCGTGCCGACCCACATCGGCGCCACGTCGTCTTCGGTGATGTCCGGGATGCGCACGATGTGCGGCGTCATGGTCAGCACGAGATCGGTGCGCGAGTGGTCGGTGCTGCTGCGCGTGAAGAGGCGGCCGATGAACGGCAGCTCGCCGAGGAAGGGAGTCTTCGTCGAGGACGTCGAGTCGTTCGTCTGAATGAGGCCGGCCAGGAAATTCGTCTCGCCGTCTTTGAGGCGGATGGTCGATTCGATCGTGCGCGTGGCGAAGGTCGGCTGCCCTTCCACCGTCTCCGCGCCGACGTTCGACACTTCCACGGTGAGCTTCAGCGTGACCTCGCGGTTGTGGTGCACGCGTGGCTCCATCGACACCTTGATGCCGACGTCCTGGTACTGGTACGACGTGACGGGCGCGTAGGTGCCCGAGGTGCCGGTGCCCGGCGCGACGCTCGTGAACGTGGAGACCGGAACCGGGATGCGCTGGCCGATGTGCAGCGTCGCTTTTTCACCCTCCGAGATGCGCAGCTCGGGATTGGCAAGCAGCTGCGAATCGCCGAGGGTTTTGAGCAGCGAGTACGTGGCCTGCGGAATGGTGAAGCTGATGTTGCGGCGCAGATCGTTCATCGAGCCGAGGACGCGCGCGATTTCGGAGAGCGTGCCGCCGGTGAACGTGGTGAGCTTGTTGTCTGCGCCCACGACCTGCGGCACCGCGCCGGCGATCGGGCTGGTCTTTCCTTCCGCGCCGGGGAAGCCGGAGATGGCGAAGCCGATGTCGCGCGCCTTGGTGAGATCGATCTGCACGAGCTCCACGGCCACGACCACTTCGGCTTTCGCTTTGTCGTTCGCTTCGATGATCTTCTCGGCGATGCGCACCTTGTCCGCGGTGTCGCGGATGGTGATGGCGTTGAGCGCCTTGAGCGGGAAGACGTTGCGCGCTTCGATCATGGTGCGCACGACGTTCGTGACCTGCTCCGCGTCGCCGTTGGAGAGATAGAACGTGCGGATCACGAGATCTTCGTAATCGCGGCGCGCCTGCGGATTGTCCGGCACGACGATGATGGTCTTCTCGTCGAGCACTTTGTAGAAGTGATTGGCCGCCTGCATGACGCGCTCGAGCGCCTGCTGCGCGGTGACGTCGCGAAGCTCGATGGAGATGCGGTCGTCCTTGACCGCCTGATCGAACAGGATGTTGATGCCGAAGGCGTTGCCGAGGGCGCGGTAGATGTCCTTGACCGGCGTTTCGCGGGGGAAGGAGAGCGAGATCGGCTGATCCGACGCCGGATTGAGCTGCGGCGGCTGCGCCTTGGAGGTATTGGCCTTGGCGCGCTTCTTCACGTCGTCGATGGAGGTGTTCTCTGCCGCGGCGCGATTGAGCTGCTCGATCAGCTGCACGGTCTTGTCGAACTCGATGGCGGCGTACTGATTGGTCGGGTCGAGCTTGAGCGTGAGCTGCAGCTCGGTCACGGCCATCTGCGCGAGGCGCGCCTGGTCGTTGCCGCTGGCGGTGTTCAGCGCGGCGCGAATACTCTTCGCTTTTTCAAAGTGCGCGCGCGACGACTCACGTTTGGAGCGGTCGAGCGCCAGCTTGAACGTCATGTTGTTCGGGTCGACTTCGAGCGCCTTCTCGTACTGCACGACCGCGGAGTCCCAGTCTTTCGTGGCTTCGGCCTTGCGCGCTTTCTGGTAGGCACCGTAGCTCGCGCAGCCGGTGGTGGATGCAACCACGAGGGCGATCAGCAGCAGAGGTTTCAATCGATTCATGATTTTTCCGTTCAGGATTCGCTTCGTATTTCTGTGACGCTCGATGCGGCGATTGGTCACTGGCCGATCGGGATGCGCTGGCGTACGTCCGGCGGGAAACCGACATAGCCGATCTCCACCGATTCGATGCCGATGCCGCGGAGAATGAACTTTCCGTCGATGGTGTCGCCCACGCGGGCATTGACGATCTCGCCTTCCCGCGCGAACGTCGCGATCGGGCTGGACGACTGGCCGAACATGCCGATGAATTTGTAAGTGAAGGGCGGCGGAACCGGTTTCGGCGGCGGAGGCGGCGGCGGAACGATCTCCACCGTCGATTCGCACGCGGTGCCGATGCCGTCGCGATCGATGTCCTGCTGATCCGGGTTGGCGACGTCCGCGCAGTTGTCGCGGAAGTCAGGGACGCCGTCCTTGTCGCGGTCGGGCGGCGGCGGAGGCGGCTTCGGTGCGGGCGGTGGTGGAGGAGGCGGCGGCTCGACGTACGCGAAGAGATTGCGGTTCGAGTTGTAGCTGCCCGCCTGCGCGTCGAGCCATTCGAGATGGACCGGCTCCACGCCCGCCACCTGCGCGACCGAAGGGGTGCGCGTAGAGGCGTTCGCGGAACGCGGACGCGCGTTGGCGACCGTCGGCCGCTGCGCAGGCGTCGTCGTCAGCGGTGCGGGCGAAGGCTCCGGCGCCGCGAACGTGTAGATCGCAAAGGCGGCGATGAGAATCACGGCCGCGACGGTCCAGGTTTTCCAGCTCATCCAGTTCATCACAAGTGGTTCGTTCCCGCGTGCTCGGTGTCGCGGAAGAGCGTCTTGACGTGCAGGCGCAGCGAGAGCGAGTCGCCGCTGCGGCTCGCCAGCGCGACCTGATCGATGATCATGAACTGATTCGACAGCTCGAAGAGATTGATCAGGCGCCGGATCTGTTCGTAATTGCCGTCGACGGTGAATGACACGCCGACTTCTTTCGCGCCGACCGATTTCTTCGCCGCCGTCGTCGCGCCTTGCGTCTTATCGAGCTCGCCCTTCGCTTCGCTCTGGTCGAACGAATACGCGGCCGGCACGAGGCCGGTGGCGGTGCCGAGGCGCTTGATCTCGGCGATCATGGCGGTGAGACGCGCATCCTGCGTCGCCCACTCATCGTTGTAGATGTGCGCGACGTCTTTCTCGATTTTCTTGTAGCTGGCCAGCTTCGCTTCGGCCGTGGCGCGCTGCGCGCGTGCCGTAGCCAGCTGCGCTTCGGTCTGCGCACGACGCTCGGTCAGATCGTCGAGACGCGCCTGGTACTGCACGCGATAGGTGAAGAAGAAGATCGTATTCGCCAGCAGCAATACGGCGAGGACGATCAGCAGCACGCGGCGCTCACGCCAGATCATCGCTGCACCGCCTTACGATCGAGCGGCCAGTACGTCGTGGCGATGCCGAACGTGTAGATGCCGCCTTCATGCAGCGTTTCGCTGTTGGGAAATGCATTCTCGAAGCGCTCGCTGGCGTTCATCCGGTCCAGCGTCTGGATCAAACCATCGGCGCGCCGCGATTCGAACTGCAGCGCGAGCTGAATGGCGCCGGTGTCCGCGAACCCGGGCGAGATGGACGTGATGCGCACGTCGTTCGTCAGCACCGTCTCCAGTTGATCGAGCAGCTCGCTCCAGGAGAACGCCCGCTCGGCGAGCTTGGCGTTGACGAAGCGCGTCTGGCGATCGAGATAGCTCAGATCGAAATGCGAGAGCTGCGTCTGCACGACCTGCGTGCGCTGCCGCTCGCGATCGGACTGCGCCTCGATCGACGCGATCTTCGCACGCGTTTCCTTCGTGTCGCGCACGTAGCGGTAGTAGGTGTCGACGTTGTTCAGCATCAGAAAGGCGATGAGCAACGACATGACGACGACCACCGCGTAGACCGGACGATAGTCGCGGTACGGACGGGCGGCGAGATTGAGATGAAGCGGCTTCACCCGGTGAACACTCCTGTGCAGGCGGTCAGCTCCGCCTCCAGCCCCGCCGCCGACGACGGAATCTCCTCGGCCACATCCTGCAGCGCAATGACCTTCACCGGAGCATTGAACTCCGAAGAGAGCACCGACCGCACGTCGTCATCGATGCGATTGCCGGCCAGGTAGGTCGTGGCGATGCCGTTGCCGTTCATCGTGTCACGCAGATACGTGGCCGAAAGCCGCAGCTCCTGCACGAGCGTCCGCTCGGGCGAGAGATTGCGCGAGCGGATGAAGACCGGCTGCGCACCGCGAAAGACTGCGGTGGTGAAATCGCTGTCGCGCAGGTAAACGAAGAGGCGATGGTTCGTGGTCTCCGCTTCCCGTACGGCCATGGCGTTCCAGATGTTGAGGCCGACCGGCTCGACGAGCACGACTTCGACGCCGATCGCTGCGAAGGCGCGCTCGATGGCGGCAAGCGTTTTGTCGACGGCGCTGAGGACGAGCACTTTTGCTTTCTGCCCATCGCGCGACAACACGTCGTACGTGACGCGCAGCAGCTCCGGCCCGATGGGCAGCGTGCGCTTCAGGCTCCAGCGCACCACTTCCATGGCGTTGCCGTTGTTGCGATCGGAGAACTGCGGCAGATCGACGATGTTGATGCGGAACCAGGAGTCGGGCAGCAGCAGCGAGAGTTTGTCCCACCGCCCCGTCTCCGCCCTGAGCCGCTTCAACCCCTCGGTCAGCGATGCTTCGTTCGTCAGCTCGGGCGTGACCACCGCAGGCGTGAAGGTGCCGGCAGCGAGCCGGTACGTCTTCGCCGAAATGATGCGCGGACTGCTCTTGCCGCGCCCGAGGCGGGCGTGGAGAAGGCCGTCGGTATCGAGAATGACGACATCAGGAGGGAACGTACGTGCCATAAATCCACTAATCGACGAACGTGACCTTATTGATCTCGCGCAGCGTCGTCGTTCCTTCCAATACTTTCTTCAGCGCGGATTCGCGCAGGAAGGTCATGCCTTCCTCTTTGGCGGCTTTCTTGATCTCCGAAGCGGGACGCCGGTCGAGAATCATGGATCGAATACGATCCGAAAGGTCGAGAAGTTCCGAAATCGCGGCGCGGCCATGGAAGCCGGTACCGTTGCATTCGAGACAGCCGGCGCCTTCGTAAAACGTCTTCTCGCCGAACTCGCGCGGCAGACCCGACTCCGCGATGAAGGAGGCGGGATAGTGCACTTCGTGGCGGCATTCCGGGCAGATGCGGCGCACGAGGCGCTGCGCCAGGACGCAGTTCAGCGCCGAGACGAAGTTGTAGAGATCGACCTTCATGTTCAGGAAGCGGCCGAGCACGTCGACGACGTTGTTGGCGTGAACGGTGGTGAAGACGAGGTGGCCGGTGAGCGCGGACTGCACCGCGATCTGCGCCGTTTCCTCGTCGCGGATCTCACCGACCATGACCTTGTCGGGATCGTGGCGGAGGATGGCACGCAGGCCACGCGCGAACGTGAGGCCTTTCTTCTCGTTGACCGGAATCTGCGTGATGCCGCGCAGCTGGTATTCGACCGGATCTTCGATGGTGATGATCTTGTCGTCCGGCGACTGGATCTCGGAGAGCGCGGCGTACAGCGTGGTGGTCTTGCCGGAGCCGGTGGGGCCGGTGACGAGCACCATCCCGTACGGCTCTTTGATGAACTTGCGGAACTTGTGCAGCATGTCCTCGTCGAAGCCGAGAACGTCCAGGCGGAGGTTCTTGAACTCCGAGTTCATCGACTCTTTGTCGAGAATACGGATGACCGAATCTTCACCGTGCACCGTCGGCACGATGGAGACACGGAAGTCGATGGAGCGGCCCGTCAGGCGCAGCTTGAAGCGGCCGTCCTGCGGCACGCGCTTCTCGGCGATGTCGAGCTCCGACATGACCTTGATGCGCGAGATGATCGTGGAGTGATGCTTCTTGTCGATCGGATCGAGCGCTTCGTAAAGCACGCCGTCGATGCGGTACTTGACGACCACTTCGTTGTCGCGCGTTTCGATGTGAATGTCCGAAGCGCGGCGCTGGATGGCGTTGAAGACGATGGAGTCGACGAGCTTGATGATCGGCGACGATTCCTGCTGCGTGATCGAATCGATCGTCAGCGTCTCTTCGCCTTCTTCATCTTCGCCGACCAGCTGCATGCGGAAGCCTTCGGTGGCTTCGTCGAGCACGCGCTGGGTCGATTCGGATTTCTGCAGCTTGTCGCGAATGGCAGCCGGTGAGGCGACCTTCACGCGCAGCGGTGCGCCGAGGAGGAGCTCCAGCTCATCGAGCTTAAGAACGTCCGTGGGATCGCCGACGACCACCGCGATGTGGCCGTTCTCGCGGCGCTCCGGCAGGAACTGATAGCGGATCATCAGCTCGAGCGGGATGTCGCGGAAGAGGTTGTGATCGATCTGGAAGTGCTCCAGATCGACATACGGGAAGCCGTACTGCTCGGCCATGCGCTGCGCGCGCGAAGCCTCGCCCGTCGGATCGGCGTTCTTGTAAAGACTGCGGTTTGGGTCTGCAACCATAGTTTGTTAGCGGCTGGCGGCCAGCGGCAAGCGGCCAGATTTCTCCTGACCGCGTGCCGCTGACCGCTGGCCGCTCCTCATCATCCCTGCTGGCCCACCGAGGAGAGCCGGAACAGCGGGAGGTAGAACGCGTAGAGAAGCACGGCGATGACGATCCCCATGATCACCAGGATCAGGGGCTCGATGGCAGCAACCATGCGGGAGAGTCTGGCCTCGATTTCCTCATCGTAGAACTCGCTCACATTGGCGAGCATTTCCGTCAATGCACCCGTCGATTCGCCGACCTTGATCATCTCGACCGCGAGATCGCTGATGACTCCGGTGGTCTCCAGCGAGCGCCACAGCGGCTCGCCTTCGCGCACGTTCTGCACGATGCCGCTGATGCGCGAAGCCACCAGCTGATTGGTGACGGACTGCGACGCGATCTCGATCGCGGGAACCATCGGCGTGCCGCCCGCGAGGAGCGTGCCGAGAGACTGCGTGAACTGCATGATGGCGAAGCGATGCAGGATGCCGCCCACCAGAGGAATGGCGAGCTTGAATCGATCCCACAGCAGCCGTCCGGTGCCGGAAATCCAGCGGTTGAACAACACGAAGCCGACCACCAGCGCGACGACGATGAGGATGATGTTGCTGCGCGTGCCGTTGGCGACGTTGATCATCAGCTGCGTGAACCACGGCAGCTCGGCGCCGAAGCCTTCGAAGAATTCGGAGAACTTCGGAATGACGTACGTGATCATGATCGCCACCATGGCGGACGAGAGTCCGACCAGGACGGCGGGATAGATGAGCGCACCGACGACGCGCTTGCGCAGCGCGACGATCATCTTCTGGTACTTGAGGAAGCGGCGCAGCACGCCTTCGAGATCGCCCGAGCGCTCGCCCGCGCGAATGGACGTGGCGTAGATCGGCGGAAACATGTCGCCGTACGAAGCGAACGCGTCGGAGAGGGCGATGCCCGATTTGATCTTCTCGCGGATGTCTTCGAGCACTTCGCGGAAGCGCGGATTTTTCTGGCGCTCGAGCATGATGTCGAACGACTGCAGAAGCGGCAGACCAGCGCGGACGAGCGCGAGTAGTTCCTGATTGAAAAGAAGGAAGCGCTCGGTGGAGATGACCTTGCCGGTGCGCGGCAGGAAGTCGGCCATGCGGACGCTGCCGCGGCGCGCTTCGAAGACGTGCATGCCCTGCCGGCGCAGCTCTTCCTGCGCCGCCTGCGACGAGCTCGCCTGCACCTGCCGCTCGACGATCTCTCCCTCGGGCGTTCCGACTCGAATGATGAACTGAGGCATTCTGGTTCCGCGACTCTCGACTCTACGACGCACCGCGGCCCGTAAACGTTCCGTTCTGAAACGGTTCCCGGCGCTGGCGCGTTGGGAGTCTAACGGCTTGGAGGGGTAGGGGATTCCGCGGGAGCGACCGGGGGCCTCCGGCGGCCGGGCCACGGGCCCGGACCCGTTGATTGGCCTAGCCTCCGCCGACAGTCGCTTTCAATTGGCACGACACTGCCGGCGGAGGCTAGGCCAATCAATTGGGTCCGGGGCCAATGGCCCCGGCCGCCGGAGGCCTCCCGTCGTCCCACGCAAGCACCTCTTCCGTCGAAACGATGACGCCCAGCCGCGGGAAGATCGTCGTGATCGCGAACTCGTGCGCGCCGCCCGAAAGGCCGGACATGGCGTCTTCGACGAAGATCTGTTCGTAGCCGCGCTCCCACGCGTCGCGGCCGGTCGATTCGACGCCGAAGTTTGTGGAGATGCCGGTCAGGACGATCGTGCGGATGCCGCGGCGCCGCAGCTGCAGATCGAGCTCGGTGCCGTAGAACGCGCCCCACTGCCGCTTCGTGATCACGAGATCGGACGGCTGCACGCCGAGCTCCGGCACGAGCTGCGACCATTCCGGCGGCAGGTCGGCGACCGAGGCGGGCGCGGGCTGATCGGCGTGTGCTTTCAGGCGATCGCGGTCGTCGGCGGAGAAGGCGACGCGCACGAAGACGATCGTTGCGCCGGCGTCACGCATGCGCGACGACAACCGCGCCACTCGCGCGACGACATCTTTCGCTGCATGCGGCGCTGTGTCGCGCGCGACGATGCCGTGCTGCAGGTCGATGACTATCAGCGCGGTGGTCTGCGGCGCGAAGTTCGGAAGCATGGTCGCGATTCTATGCGCGACGCGCGCCTAACCGCCGCCGTCGGCCCGCCGTCTATTTCCGCATGCTGAAACTCATCGCCGCGCTTCTTCTCGCCTCCGCGACTGTCACTGCCGCCGCGCAGACGCCGCCGAAGCTGACGTTCTCCGAGCCGGTGGCGCCGGTGATGTTTTTGCGCAGCGGCGCCGAGGACCCGTATCTCGCCAAACTGCGCGCGGACTACAAGCTCGACGCGGTCGTGGCAAGCAGCAAGAGCGATCTGGAGAAGGTGAAGGCGATGAGCCGGTGGGTGCGCTCGCGGTGGGAGCACAACGGCTCGAACACGCCCACCAATCCGGATCCTGCGTCGATTCTGCAAGAGGCGGCGAGCGGGAAGCAGTTCCGCTGCGTCGAATACGCGCAGGTGCTCGCGGCCGCTCTGACGTCGGTCGGTGTGTCCGCTCGCGTGCTCGCGCTGGCGACCGAAGACGTCGAGACACGGCCTTCCGGAGCGGGACATGTCGTCGCCGAAGCGTGGCTCGCCGACGCGAAGAAATGGATCATGGTCGATGGGCAGTGGGACGTGATTCCGTTCGCCGGCGATACGCCCCTGAACGCCGTCGAACTGCAGAACGCACTCGCCACGAAACGCGACGGCATCACGGTCAGCTCGCTCTCCGGCACGAAGAGCGACGAGTACTTTGCGTGGGTGGCGCCGTATCTCTACTACTTCCGCACGAATTTCGATTCGCGCTATCCGACGCCGCCGAGCCGCGCGGAGCTTTGTCTCTTTCCCGTCGGCGCGAAACCGATCGCCATCTTTCAGGGCAAGTGGCCGCTCTCCAGCATGGCCTTCACGCACTCGGTCGAGATGTTCTACGCGCCGCCGCAGCGGCTGTGATCCGCGCGACGATCAGCGACCGATCACGTTCGCAATGCTCAGCACGAGATCGGCCGGCTCCACGGGCTTCGTGATGTACGCGTCGAACACCGCATCCTGCCCTCCCGCACGGCCGGCAGGGAAGGCGGAGAGCGCGATGATGGTCTGGTTCGGGACTTCGGCGCGAATTTGGCGCGCGAGCGAGTAGCCGTCCATCTCCGGCATGGCGATGTCGGTCAGCAGCACGTCCGGCCGCCGCGCCGCGAAGCGCTCCAGCGCGCGCGCTGCCGAATCGACGTCCGTCACGTCCGCACCCGCCTGCCGCAGCAGCGCGCGGAAGACGCGGCGTCCTTCGTGATCGTCATCGACGAGCAGGATGTTGATGCCTTCCAGCCGCCGTTCGATCTTCTGCACCGGCTTGAGCGGCGGCGCCAGCTCGATGCGCGGACGTTGCAGCGTCAGCGCGCCGATGGGCAGCGTGACGGTGAACGTCGCCCCTTTGCCGCGGCCCTCGCTTTCCGCCGCCACGGTGCCGCCGTGTGCTTCGACGAGATAGCGCACGATGGACAGTCCGAGCCCGAGGCCGCCGTGGACGCGCGTGCTGGGATTCTCGGCCTGGCGGAAGGGCTCGAAGACATGCGGCAGGAATCCCGGATGAATGCCTTCGCCGGTATCGGCCACCGCGATCTGAATGTGCGATGACGTCCGTCGCGCGCTAATGCTCACGGTGCCGTTGCGCGGCGTGAACTTCAGCGCGTTGGTGAGCAGATTCCAGATGATCTGCTGCAGGCGCGTGGCGTCGGCGACGATCGCGCCGAGGCCGGGGGAGATGTCGGTGGTGACCTTGATCGATTTCGCGGCGGCAGTCGGCCGTACTGCTTCGACCGACGATTCGAGCAGCCGGCCGATGTCGACGTTCTCGGGACTCAGACGCAGCTTGCCCGAGACGATGCGCGAGACGTCGAGCACATCATCGATGAGTCGCGCCTGCAGCTGCGCGCTGCGGCCGATCGCCGCGATCGCTTCGGAGAACGATTCGTCGTCGTGGGGCAATGTCGGCAGCACGCGGGACCAGCCGAGGATGGCGGTCATGGGCGTGCGGAGCTCGTGGGAGAGCGTCATCAGGAATTCGTCTTTGGCGCGGTTCGCTTCCTGCGCCACCCGATAAGAAGCCTCGGCCTGCCGCCGTTCTTCTTCGGCGCGGAAACGCGCTTCGCGCTGTTCGTAGAGCGCCTGCTGCATTTCCTGCGCTTGCTTGCGCTCCGTCATGTCGCGCGTCACTTTGGCGAAACCGCGCAGCTCACCGTGATCGTCTTTCACCGCGGTGATGACGACGTTCGCCCAGAAGCGCGAGCCGTCTTTGCGGATGCGCCATCCCTCGTCCTCGACCATGCCTTCGCGTTTGGCGATCTCCAGCTCGCGCGCCGGCTTGCCGTTGCGGTTGTCTTCATCGGAATAGAAGGTGGAGAAGTGGCGGCCGATGATCTCTTCCGGCAGGTAGCCTTTGATGCGCTGCGCGCCGGCGTTCCAGGTGCGGATGTGGCCTGACGGATCGAGCAGGAAGATCGCGTACTCCTGCACCGACGCGACGAGCAGGCGGAAGATCTCTTCGCTTTCGCGCAGCTGCTGCTCGGCTTCGCGGCGTGCCGTGATGTCGCGCGTGACTTTCGCGAAACCACGCAGCTCGCGATGCTCGTCGTACACGGCCGTGATGATGACGTTGGCCCAGAAACGGGTGCCGTCCTTGCGAATGCGCCAACCTTCGTCTTCGACGCTGCCGTCGCGTTTCGCGATCTCCAGCTCGCGTTCCGGTTTATGCGAGCGGACGTCTTCGATCGGATAAAACGTGGAGAAGTGGCGGCCGATGATCTCGTCCGGCTTGTAGCCTTTGATCCGTTCGGCGCCGGGGTTCCAGCTGACGATGCGGCCGTCCGGATCGAGCATGAAGATCGCGTAATCCTTCACCGAAGAGACGATGAGACGGAACAGCTCTTCGCTGCGGCGCAGCCGTTCGTCCGCTTCGCGGCGCTGCGTGAGGTCGCGCGTGATCTTCGCGAAACCGGTCAGCACGCCGCTGTCGTCGCGCAGAGCCGTGATGATGGTGCTGACCCAGAAGCGCGTGCCGTCTTTGCGCACGCGCCAGCCTTCGTCCTCGACGCGGCCTTCTTCGGTGGCGATGGCCAGCTCGCTCTGCGGCTTCATCGCGGCGAGATCGCCCGGCCCATAGAAGATCGAAAAGTTCTTCCCGATCGCTTCCTCGGCCGTGTAGCCCATGAGGCGTTCGGCACCGGCGTTCCACGAGCGGATCTCGCCGTTCAATCCGAGCATGAAGATCGCGTAATCCTCGATGCGATCGATGAGCAGCGCGAGCTGCTCGAAGGCCAGAGTGTGTTCGCGTCGTATTGCCATGCGTCAGCGCAATTCCAATGTATCGCGCAAGAGTCGGTCAATACTCACGATTGATGCCGACTCAGCCGGGACCGAGCTCGGCGGTGACGGCGAGCGGCGCCGTTCGCTGCGCCATCGAAGCGGCCGTCGCGCGTCCGAACGCGCCGTCGAGAAAGACCGGTTCGAGCCCGGTCGCCCAGTAGAGCAACGCGTCGCGACTCGGCTGCGACGTCTCCTGCGCGGTTACGCGAACGTCGCCGCGTCCGGTGAAGAGCACCCGGCCCGCCCACGTGCCGTCCGTGCGTTCGTTGCCTTCCACCGCCACCACGTACTCCTGCCCGGCAGGCGTGTGGTAGAGGTGCTCGAGATCGGTGATGCGCTCCCACACCTCGTGCGGCGTGTTGTTGTCGTGCAGCATCGAATCCTCCTAAAAAAGAAACGAGGGCGGTACGCCCTCGTTTGGTCAGCGATCGGTTTCGCAATGAGCGTGCCGTGGAGCCGTCGACGAGGGGCCTCCGGCGGCCGGGGCCATTG
>DASSMK010000080.1:0-7874 GCA_035688915.1 Thermoanaerobaculia bacterium | reverse complement strand
TACGCGGTGCGCAGCATGCGGACGGCGCGCTTCCACTGCTTGCGCGAGTGGCGCACGTGGCGCTGCGATTTGCGATGCGAGACGCGCCAGGAGAGGCCGTTGGCCTTCTCTTCGAGCGACTGGCGCCAGAGCGCGAAGGCGCGCTCGAGGTGATTCGTCGCGGCGGCGAAGCGGCGGCGCGCTTCATTCGCCAGACGCTCGGATGCGCTGGCCATCTTCGGCTCGACGAGGCGAATCTCCGCGCGCATGCGCGCCTGTTCGATCTGCGGCAGCGGCGTGGTGACGAGATCGTCGGCCAGGCCGAGGTACTTGCAGGCGCCGATGAACCACTTGGCGGGATCCCACTGGTACCAGCGGATGCCGTTGCGGAAGTCGGCGGGGAAGCGGTGATGGAACGAGTGGTAGCCCTCGCCCAGCGTGAGCAGCGCGACGAGCCAGTTGTCGCGCGCCGAGACTTCGGCGTTGAACACCGGCTTGCCGAGGCTGTGCGCGAGCGAGTTCACGAAGAACGTGGTGTGGTGGATGACGGCCAGGCGGAGGAAGCCGCCCCAGAGCAGGCCGGCGATCGGATTGCCGAAGGCCCAGCCGATCAGCGTCGGGACGCCGAAGCCGGCGACGATCAGGATGACTTTGTGCCAGCGGTGCTGCCACATCACGATCGGGTTGGCGAGCAGATCCTTCGCATTCTCGAACGTCGCGTCACGCTCTTCGTTCCGGTAGAAGATCCAGAGGATGTGCGCCCACCAGAAGCCGCGCTTGATGTTGTACGGATCCCAGTCCTTGTCGACGTACTTGTGGTGCACGCGGTGCGCGGAGGACCACCAGAGGATGGAGTTCTGCGCGGCCATGGCGCCGAAGATCGCGAAGAAGACCTGCACCGGGCGCGACGCCTCGTAGCTCTTGTGGGAGAAGAAGCGATGGTAGCCGGCGCAGATGGACATGCCGACGGCGAGGTACATGCCGATGGTGAGAAGCGGCATCCAGAGTGCGAAACCGCGATACCACGTGTACGCTGCGGTACCGAGAATGCCGATGATCGGAGTGAACGTGAGGAAGAGAATGTTCACCCAGTCTTTTTTCTGCCCGTAAATGATTGCACCTCCACGAATTCCCGATCGCGCAGTATGCACCACGATCCAGGTCCGATTGAGAACATTCGCGTATCTGCTCCTATTCGCCGCGAACGCGCTCGCGGCGAATTCCCCACATCAGCGTGCTCGCACGTGGATGCATGACGCACAGCAAACCTCGAACCCGATCCGTCTCCTCGACCTCGGCTGGAAGATCAAAGACGCGCTCGACGAGGCGCTGAAGCTCGAGCCCGACAATACCGAAGTGCGTCTCGATCTGGTGCGCTACTACGTGATGACGCCGGCGGTTTTTGGCGGCGGTCTCGACCACGCGCGCGAAGAGGCAGCGGAGATCGCCAGGCGCGACGCCGCCCTCGGGCACTTCGCGAACGGCTACATCGCCTACCGCGACAAGGCGCTCGGTCTGGCGCGCAACGAATTTCGTGACGCGATTCGACTGGCGCAAACACCGGCGACGAAAACGCTCGCGCTGCGGTGGATGGGCTGGCTGTCCCAGGAGTCGCAGCAGTACGCGACCGCATTCGAGACGTTCGAGCAGCTGCGCGCGAACGACGCATCGGCGAATTACGAGATCGGCCGGACGGCGGTGTTCTGCACGTGCGAGCTGGAGCGCGGCGAGACAGCGCTGAAGAGCTACATCGCGGCGAAACGAACGGCAGAGATGCCGTCGCTCGCGGATGCGCGCTACATGCTGGGATTGCTGTACGAGAAAAAAGGCGATCGCGCCGCGGCACGCCGCGAGGTGGAGATCGCGTACCGGCTGGACCGGACCATCGCCGGGGTGAAAGAGGCGCGGGAGCGGCTGGGGACGCCCGCCCGCCCCGCCAGGTAGGCTCAAAGGCTCAGAGGCTCAAAGGCTCAAAGTAGCGCGTGCTGCGCAACTCGCCGCCTTCACGCTTGTGGCCTGTGCACACGAGCGACGTCTCGCGCCGCGTGTGCTGCTCTGAGCCTTTGAGCCTGTGAGCCTTTGAGCCTGCCCCCCGGGCGGCGGCGTCACCTCTTCATCATCGGCACATCCACCCCACGCTCGCGCGCCACGTCAATCGCTTCCTCATATCCCGCATCCGCGTGGCGCATCACTCCCGTTCCCGGATCGGCTGTGAGCACGCGCGAGAGGCGCTCGGCCGCCGCGTCGGTGCCGTCGGCGACGATCACCATGCCGGCGTGCAGCGAGTAGCCGATGCCGACGCCGCCGCCGTGATGGACAGACACCCAGGTCGCGCCGCCGGAGGTGTTGAGGAGCGCGTTGAGGATCGGCCAGTCCGCGATTGCGTCCGATCCGTCCTTCATCCCCTCGGTCTCGCGATTCGGTGAGGCGACCGAGCCGGCGTCGAGGTGATCGCGGCCGATCACGATCGGCGCTTTTACTTTTTTTTCGGCGACAAGACGGTTGAAGAGCAGTCCTGCTTTGTCGCGCTCGCCGTAGCCGAGCCAGCAGATGCGCGCAGGCAGCCCCTGGAACTCCACGCGCTTCTGCGCCATGCGGATCCAGCGATGCAGCGCCGCATCGTGCGGGAAGAGCTCCAGGATCGCTTCGTCCGTCACGAAGAGATCGTTCCGATCGCCGGAGAGCGCGGCCCAGCGGAACGGTCCTTTGCCTTCGCAAAACAGCGGGCGGATGAAGAGCGGCACGAAGCCGCCCACTGCGAACGCGTTTTCGACGCCTGCGTGGTCGCGCGCCTGACCGCGCAGGTTGTTGCCGTAATCAAAACTAATCGCACCACGATTCTGTAACTCGATCATGGCCCGGATATGACGCGCCATTGTCGCGTAGGACAAAGATACATATTTTTGCGCATCTGATTTTCGCAGCGACAAAGCATCGTCATATGACATGCCGGTCGGAACGTAACCATTCAGCTCATCGTGCGCAGAGGTTTGGTCGGTGAGCACGTCCGGCACGATGCCGCGTTCGATCAGCGCTTCGAGCAGCTCCACCGCGTTGGCCACCACGCCGATGGAAATCGCTTCGCCGCGATCGCGGGCTTCCAGCGCGCGTGCAATGGCCGCGTCGAGCGACGGCGCTTCCTCATCGAGATAGCGCTTGTCGATGCGCCGCTGGATGCGCGTGCGATCCACTTCCGCCACCAGCGCCGTCGCTTCATTCATCGTCGCCGCGAGTGGCTGCGCGCCACCCATGCCGCCCAGGCCGGCGGTGACGACCAGTTTCCCCTTCAGCGAACCGCTGAAGTGCTTGTTCGCCACGGCCGCGAAGCATTCGTACGTCCCCTGCAGAATGCCCTGCGTGCCGATGTAAATCCACGAGCCCGCGGTCATCTGGCCGTACATCGTCAGGCCCAGCGCGTCGAGGCGGCGGAACTCTTCCCAGGTGCCCCAGTGTGGGACGAGATTGGAGTTCGCGATCAGCACGCGCGGCGCGTTTTCGTGCGTGCGAAAGACGCCCACCGGCTTGCCGGATTGCACGAGCAGCGTCTCGTCGTTCTTCAGACGCTTGAGCGTGGCCACGATGGCGTCGTAGCACTCCCAGTTGCGCGCGGCTTTGCCGATGCCGCCGTACACGATCAGCTCTTCCGGCCGCTCCGCCACCTCGGGGTCGAGGTTGTTCATCAGCATGCGCAGCGCCGCTTCCTGTTGCCAGCCCAGGCAGGACAGATCGGTGCCGCGCGGCGCGCGGATGGTGCGGGGCTCGTGAATCGTGGAGGTCATGAGAGGATTCTATGACGTATGGCCGACCTCAAACGACGCGCCGCGGAAGTGAACAAACGTCTCGCCGAGCGTTATCCCGACGCGAAGTGTTCGCTCGACTTCACGAATGCCTTCGAGCTGCTCATCGCCACGATCCTCTCCGCGCAATCGACGGACGTGCGCGTGAACATCGTCACGAAGGCGCTCTTCCGCAAGTATCCGAACGCCACCGCGTTCGCGAATGCCGAGCAGGTGGAGATGGAGACCGACGTCAAGCAGACCGGCTTCTTTCGCAACAAAGCGAAGGCCGTGATCGCGTGCGGGAAGGCTCTGGTGGAGCGCCACGGCGGGGAAGTGCCGAAGACGATGGACGAGCTGGTCGCGCTGCCGGGCGTGGGACGCAAGACCGCGAACGTGGTGCTCGGCAACGCGCACGGCATCAACGTGGGCGTGGTCGTGGACACTCACGTCGGCCGCGTGTCAGGGCGATTGGGTTTGACGGAGAACGCCGATCCGGTGGAGATCGAGCAGGATCTCGTCAAGCTCGTGCCGCAATCGGAATGGACCGTCTTTGCGCACCGCGTGATCTACCACGGACGCGAGACGTGCATCGCGCGCAAGCCGCAGTGCGACGTCTGCGTGCTGAATGATCTCTGCCCGAGCGCCGAAGTGGCGGCGGAGATTACGGCGGATCGATCGTCCCCAGCGGCGTCCAGGGGCCGCACCGCGCGATCCGCCAAGCCGTCAGCAAAGAGCCCTTCGCGAAGCCGTACTTTGCAATCGCCGCGCGGCCGTAAGCCGAGCAAGTCGGTTTGAAGCGGCAGACCACGTGGCCGCGCAGCCGCGGCGAGATGTGCTCGCGATACTCATCGATGGCGAAGATCGCGCCGCTCGCGGCCCAGCCGCGGCCATGCGGCGCGAGTACGTCGTGCAGCGCGATCAGCATGATCGCGAACAGCACGAGCGTCATGAATTTGCGCATGCGCGTCATCGATTCGACACCAATTTAGCTTCGTTCCGCCGCCTTCGCCTCATCCCACAGCTGATCCATCTCTTCGAGTGACAGCTGGTCGATGTTCTGCCCGCGCTCGTGGACGCGCGATTCCATGGCCATGAAGCGCGACTGGAACTTGCGATTCGTCGATTGCAGCGCTTCCTCTGCGTTGAGATTCATCTTGCGCGCGATGTTGGCGATCGTGAAGAGCAGATCGCCCAGTTCTTCTTCCATGTGCTTCGCGTCGCCGGAATCGACCGCTTCGCGCAGCTCGTGCAGCTCTTCATCGAGTTTGTCGAACACGTCTTCCGTGCGGCGCCAGTCGAAGCCGACGCGCGCCGCTTTCTCCGTCAGTCGCGATGCTTTCAGCAGCGCCGGCAGCGACTGCGGCACGCCGGAGAGCACGCTCTTGTTCTCCGCTTTCCGCTCCGCGCTCTTCAATTTTTCCCAGTTCACGAGCACTTCTTCCGCATCCTTCGCTTCGGCGTCGCCGAAGACGTGCGGATGGCGGCGTACCAGCTTCTCGTGGATGGCGGTGATGGAGTCGTAGATGTCGAACGTTCCTTCCTCGCGCGTGATCTCCGCGGCGAACACCGCTTCGAGCAGAAAGTCGCCGAGCTCTTCGAGCAGCGCACCGCGATCGTCGCGGTCGATGGCGTCGACCACTTCGTACGCTTCCTCGATCACGTAAGGCTTGAGATCGGGGAGCGTCTGCTTGCGATCCCACGGGCAGCCGTCGGGCCCGCGCAGGGTGGTCATCAGTTTCACGAGGTCGTCGAACGTCTTGCGCATGGCCCGCCATATTAGGTGAGCTGGCTCACGCCCAATCCGATCGCGCGCGAATACCGTAGCTCCTGTCAAACAGAAGGAAGGGATGCAATGCCACGGTTAGTCTGGTTCGTGCTCAAAGATGGACGGTCGGTTGTGGCGGGATGCGGCTCCGCGACGAAGGACACGCTCGAGCGCGCGCTGGCAGCGCCGGAGCACACGCTGACGCTGACGACGGACGATCACATCGACCGTCTGGCCAGCCGCGATGTGCGCAACTTCGTGCTCTTCGACATGCGTCAAACCGTTCCGCCTGCCTCGACGATCTACCGTCTCGTGCACGTTTGATCCGGCGCGGCAGAGCGCGCCGCGTTCTCTGCTAGCATGCTCGCTTCGGATCGCGACAGATCAATCGAAGTCGAATGCTCAATCAGGTGCTCATCGTGGCCGGCGAGCGCGCGGCGCGCACGCCCGCGGAAGTGGCGCGCTCCCTGGAACTCGTTCCGGTCATTGCCGGCAATGAAGACGAAGCGGTAGAGCTCCTGGCGCAACAGCGGTTCAGCCTCATCGCGTTGGCCGGCGGTCTGCGCTGGCAGCGCGTGCGCGATGCAGCGGAAAGCAAGCAGCCGCTGACGCGCGTGCTGGAACTGCCGGAGAGCAACGGCGACGATGAAGGCGCGATCCGCCGGCTCATGGTGCGCTACCTCGATCCCACTCCCGCTCCCCGTCCTCCGTTTTCCTCCGAAGAGCGCTACCGCTTTCTCTCCACGATCCTCGAATCGTTCACCGCGACGCTCGAGCTGCGCGAAGTGCTGCGCCGCATCGTGACGATCACGCGCGAAGAATTCGGCGCGGACCGCGCCTGGCTGCTCCGCCCCATTCACGAGCAAGTCGAATTCGCGCGCGTCGCCTTTTCCGTCACCGCGCCCGATTGCGACGTGGAGATGGATGACAACAGCCCCATCCCGCTGGCGGGTTCGCAAGCGTTGATCCGCCGCGCCATGGAATCGCCCGATCCGGTAGTGGTGCTGGAAGGCGATCCCGATCTCGACGCCGCGCTGGCCGGCCGCTTCCAGGTGCGCTCGCAGGTGGTGCAGATTCTCCGGCCGCGCGGCGATGAGCCGTGGGCGTTCGGGCTGCACCAATGCCGGTCACGCCGCGAATGGCTGCCGGAAGAGATCTCCCTCTTCGCAGAGATCGGCCGCTACGCCACGCTCGCGCTGAACAACACGCTCATCCACGATCGCGCGCTGCGCGAGATGGCCAAGGCCAACGCGATCCTCGACCAGATCCCGGAAGCGGCGGCCATTTACGACGGCGAAGGAAAGCTGGAGCGGATGAATGCCGCCGCGCAGCGCGAGCCGAGCGCGCTCTTCACGAACGAGATCACGAACGGCAGCGGGCGGATGCGCGATCAGGGTCACCGCTACGTCGACGGCAGCCCACTGTCGCCGAGCGAGCTTCCCTCCGTGCGCGCGCTGCAGGGCGAAGTCGTCAAATCCGATTACCTGATTCACGACTCCCGCACGAACGACGATCGCATCGTCAATCTGCAAGCTGCGCCGATCCGCGACACGCACCAGCGCATCATCGGCTCGATCGTTTTGTCGCGCGACGTGACGGACGAGCGCACCACCGCCGAGCGCGAATCGTGGCGCCGCCGCCGCGCCGAATGCCTCGCCAACCTCGGCCTGGAAATGGTCACCGGCCAGCCGAGCTTCGACAACCTCGACGAGCCCGCGCTGCGCATCGCGCAGGCAGTCTCCGGCACCGTTCGCATCTATCTCTATCACTCCCTGACCGGCCTGCTCGATCTGGTCGGCTACGCCACCACCGAGCGGCAGTTCGATCCGTATCGCCGGTACTTCGCCGAGCATCCCTACCGTCCGGCGGAAGGGCTGCCCGGCACCGTCTTCCACATCGGCCGGCCGCTGCTCTTCTTCGAAGTGCGCGGCGACGCGCTGATCGATTTCGCGCGCGACGAAGAAGAGCGCGAAGTGAAGCGCATGCTGCGCGAGCAGAGCCTCATCGCCTGTCCCATCGAGTCGTACGGCGAGCGGATCGGCGCCGTCATCATTTCGCAGTCCGATCCGCGCCGGAACTTCGACGCGGAAGATCTCGAGTTCGCCCAATCCGTCGCCGACCGGCTCGGCGCCGCCAGCCACATTCACCGCCTCACGCGCATCGCGCAGGAAGGCCACCGTGCCGCCGAAGAACTGGCGCGGCGCGAAGTCGATGCGCGCGTCCGTTTCGAAGCGGTGCTCGAAACTGCGCCGATCGGCATCGCCGTCATCTCCGCCGACGAGCTGCGCTTCGAGCTCGCCAACGCGCGCTTCCTCGACTTCGCCGATCGCTACGGCCGCATCAGCAGCGAC
>DASSMK010000079.1:0-7206 GCA_035688915.1 Thermoanaerobaculia bacterium | reverse complement strand
GCCGCTCCAACGGTTCAGCGCGAGGGCGAGCTCGCGCATCGTTGGATACCGATCCGCAGGTTCTTTGCTGAGCGCGCGGCGCAGCACCTCATCGTCGACGCGAGGCGCTTCCTCGGCGATCTGCCGCAACAGTTCATCGCGCTCCAGCGAAAAATCGTGCGTGTAGCGGCCGGTCTCGAGCAGATGCAGCAGCGCGGCGACGGCGTACTGCTCCCCTGCTTCGGTCGGCGGCGGCGAAGGCTTCGCGGCGCGCATGGCAGCGGCCAGCTCCGGCTCGTAAAAGAACGGCACGCCCGCGCGCGGCGGAGCGTCGCCATCGAGCGAAGCGTTGCCGAAGTCGATGAGACGTACGCTGCCATCGCGTTGCACGAGCACGTTGCGCGGATGGACGTCGCCGTGAATCACGCCGCGTTCGTGCAACGTGGCGAAGGCGTTTGCGATGCGCGCGCAGAGACCTTCATCCGTTGCGGCGGTTTTCGCATCAACTCCGCGAATCCATTCGAGCAGGAGAAAGTCGTCGTCTTCGTCGAGCACGCGCGGCGCGACGTCGCCCGCACGCGCGAGCACGCGCCGCTCGCGCGGACAATCGGCGAGCTTCAGCGCCGCCAGCTCGGCGCCGCGCTGCAGTTGATAGAGCTCGGTTCCTTCGAGCACTTGCACGATCGCGGCGACGGTCCAGTCACGCCACGCATCGCCGATCGCGAGTGACGCCAGTCGCGTGCGCGGCGCGTCTTCTGCGATCAACACGCCGTTCGCAATCAGCGCGTCGAGAATCGGATAGGCCTGCTCCAGCGTCTGTTCTGCATCTTCGTTGCGCGCGCGGCTGAAGCGGAGCACGGCTTCGACGATCGTGGCCGGCGTTGCGAATTCGCGCACGAGTGCTGCCGCGTCCGCGCCGACGATCCGCGATGCGCTGCGCGACTTCGCGCGCGAGATGGCCACGTCGCCGTCGTTCCAGGCGAAGGTGCGCAGCGATTCCGGCAGCGACGCCACCGGCACGAGCGTTACGTCATCGGGCAACACGAAGCGTCCCGTGATCACGCGTGCTCCTGCCAGATCGTGGCGGATGGAATCCAGCGCTCCACGTCCACGCCGTCGAGCGCGACGCGCTGCAGCGCTGCGTCCACATCGCGTGCGGTGATCAACGCCCGTGCGAGACGATGCACGAGCCAGTGGCGCCAGCTCGATTCGCTGCGGCGCGGCGGATCGGCGCCCCATGACAACAGGCCATCGCCGCCGATCTCGGACGTGAACGGCACGCCCTGCGCCGGAATGCCGCGCAGCGCGGTCTCCAGATGCGCCGCCGCTTCCGCCAGCTCGTCGAACGACGCGTAGTACGCGACGAGCTTGTCCGGACGCAGCAGTCCGTGCGCATCCGCGCCCGTCTTGAACTGAGTCGCGCGTGTTTCGCTCAGTGCGGCAACGATGCGCGGGAAGTGGTCGAGCAACGCGTCGAGTGTGGGACTGATGTAGAGCTTGTGCGTGGCCTGCGTCTCCGCGCCGCGAGTCCACGCGCGCCAGTAGCCGTGCGTCGCTGTCTGCTGCCAGCCGCGCGCGTGCGTCAGTGCGTCGAGCTTCGGGACGCGCGTGCAGGGTACGGTGTTGTACGCGTAGAGGCGCGCCGCGAGTGCGTTAGCGTCGTCGATGGGGAGTGCGTTCGCATATTCGAGTGCGTTGCGCGACAGGCGTGCGATGCGCGTGTTGGCGGTGCGAAAAGTGGCGCCGCCGAGGTCGGCGGCGCCGGTGTGGAAGGTGCCGTGGAGCTGCAGCTCGAGGATGCCATCGAAGACGAGGCGTGCGGCGAGATCGGGTTGCGTGCGCGTCGCGTACGACGGCAGTTCGCCCGGTTCGCGCATGGTGAGGAACAGCAGCGCGGTCTCGCGATCGACCGATTTCACCGGCAGCGTTCCGTCGCGCGGACGGAGGATGCCGTAGAAGGACGGGTCGTCGCGGAGCGCGTGCAGCGACTCGCGCATCGGCTCCGGCAGGCGGTCGAACACCACCAGCTCGTACGACGGATTCGCGCGAACGATCATGCCAGCGCGGCGCGGAGCTCGGTGCGGAGCATCTCGAGGCCGGAGACCGGCGCGGCGGCGGCCACGCTGGCCGACAACGTGGGACAGAAGCCCGGCTGCATGGTATCGACCGTACAAAGGGCGAAGCGTTGCGGAATGGTGGCCGGACCGCAGTGAAAGTCGCCGATGGGCGCGGTGCCCTGCGCGCAGGCGGCGTAGCCGATCGGCGCCGTGTTCTCGCCGCATCCGTCCGGCGCGGTGACCTGCCCACACGCTTCGAGCGCGAAATCTTTTTCGAACGAGGTCGGGAGCGTGATCACGAGGTCGCGGTATTGAAAAGACATGAACTCCTCCATCCGGCGCGCGGCCGGTGCACTGCCGGTTGATTGTTCGCTGGCAACACCCGCAGGCCGGCGGCTCCGCGGAAGCCCGACTTCTTGAACCGATGCCGCAAGATAGGTTCAGTCCGTCTGCGCGGAGTTACGGAACGAGGGAGGTTCCGTGACGCGAGGGTTAGGTGTGCACGTGCATGGGTGGGCGGGGCTTTGGAGCGAATGAGCTATTGAGCAGCGGAGGGCCCAGCTGCGCGGCGAGGAGTGCCGCGATGTGGCAGCGGTGAGGTATGCCGCGTCAGCTGCTGCTGTGTTGTCGCGACGCGCGTTAGCGCTTGAACAAGTGGACGGGATAGTTCTTGAACAACACGTCGACTGTTACGATGTGTAGGTCGTGCTGCAATGCCTGGCAGATGAGCATTCGATCGAACGGATCGCGATGGTGGAGCGGCAGCCGAAGCAGATGCGATAACGACGGCTCGTCGAAAGGAAGGCTGCCGATGTTGTGCTGCTCACGGCGCGACTTTAGATACGTGTCCGCCGGTGTCGGAAGCGGCAGCTTTCCGAGTTGGTGCTTGGCCAGCGCCTCCCACACCGAGACCACGCTCAAGAAGACTTCGTTCGCTTCGTCCTGAATGGCGACGGCGAAGGCGGGCGAAAGTCGCGGATCGCCGGTGATGTACCAAAGAAAGGCGTGCGTATCGAGGAGTAACCTCATTCGCCTTCGAACAACTGCAGAACGTCTTCGGGCAGCGGATCGTTGAAATCATCGGGAACGACAAAATCCCCCTTCGCCAAGCCGATGGGACGTTTCCCGGTGCGCCTCACAATCGGGCGCATCTCCGCCACGGGTTGATCCTTTTCAAAGACAACGACCGTCTCGCCGTCGAGCACCCGATCAAGGTATGCGCGCGGATCTTTCTCCACTTCTTCGACCGAGACGTTCATTCGATGATCGTAACAGCGTTCGGCCGCGCGCAGATTCTCACGGCGTCACGACCCGTACGCTTCTGCCGCGCGCGCCGCTGCTTGCACGGCTTTGTCGCGCTTGCGCTCCGGCCAGCCGCGTCGCTTCACTTCGTCGTAGGTCAGCAGTGAATTCGCGTAGTAATCGCGCAGCAGTTTCTGCTCCGGATTCCACTGCCAGGTGTCTTCCAGCTCGGGGGCGCCGCCTTCGCCGAAGAGATCGTTCTGCCACCGTTCCACCGGCTGGATGAGATGGCGCAGCTCGAGGATGTTGCGCGCGGCGGTCCAGATTTCCGGCGCGGTTTTTTCGCGCAGCAGCCAGACGCGATCGCTCCACTCCGCGCGCACGCGCGCCAGCTCGTCGAGGATCTCGCGCGTGGAGAGCATCGGCTTTTGCGCGAACGCGCGCGCGACGAGCGTCACCGGTGTGACCGGCAGCGCGCGCGAGATCTGGGACATCACCTCATCGCCGAGGAGCTGCAGCGCGGCTTTGCGGTCATCGAATGAATGCGAGAGCACTTCGGGATGCGCGGCGACGAACTCGTCGATCGAGATCGGCTCGCCGAACATGACGATCGCGTAGCCATAGCGCTTGAAGCGGCGGAACACGCCGCGCCAGAAGTTGCGGAAGAGGTAATCGAACGTGGCGCGGAGCTTCTCCCCTTTCGTGCGGCGCTCGTCGCGTCCCAGAACTTCTTCGGTGAGATTGCGATCCTCGAGCACGCGGTCGTAATTCACGGCGGTCGGCACGATGAACAGCGGCGAGGTGAATTCCGGATCGCGTTTGGCGGTGACGAGGTAGTCGAGCATCCCCAGCTTCGGCTTTTGGAACGCGCCATCGCGCGTCAGGCCGCCTTCGATGAAGATGCCCTGCGTCACACCATGCTTGGTGATGGTCTGGACGAACTTCGCCAGCACGGCGTGATAGAGCGGCTCGCGATAGCGGCGGCGGACGAAGTAGCCGCCGAACCATTTGAAGACGTGATTGAGCGGCCAGACGCGCGCCCATTCGCCGATCGCGTACGACAGCGAGATGAACTTGAAGAGCATGTGCGCGACGAGCACGTAATCAGCGTTGGAGCGGTGGTTGATGACGTAGACCACCGTCGCGCCGCGCGCCATGCGGTCATTGAAGTCGCGCAGCGGGCGGCGCTCGACGACCACGCGATAGAGGAAGTGCATGATGGCCCGCGCGATCGGCGCGCCGATCCGGTAGTACGCGAGCAGATTGAACTTCGGGACGATCTCCTGCAGGTACGTCTGCGCCTGCCGCCGCGCCTGCTCGATGGAGACGTGATGATCGCGCGCGTACGCCTGGATGGCCTGCACGATCTCGCGGCTGCCGAAGACTTCGAGCTCGATCTCCGCGTGACGGCGCTTGAGCTTGAATCGATCGATGCGGATGCGGCGCTCGCGCTGGAAGCGGCGCGCGTGGCGTTTGCCGAAGATCGCGGCGGCGATGAGCACTGCCGCGGCGGCGAGCGCGACGATCAGCAGATCGAACATGAATGTTTACGTGAGTGTAGCGCGATCCCGGCGCGCCGCTTGCTCCTATAGAGGCAATGGGTTTCGCACGTGTCGAGGAGAGGCCGGTCACGATTCTGGAGGAGGGAACGATCTCCTTCTACTATCGCCCGCGCGTCGAAACGCAGCAGCCGGAAGAGCTCGGCGACGTGCAGCGCATCCTGGCCGTGCTTACGCCTGCGGACGAGTCACGGTTCCGCCTGCTGGCGATGGGACGGAAGCAGCTGCCCACGCGCGGCCGCCGCGAACGCTTCTGGGGCTTCGTCGATGCGGTGCTGCACGATCACCGCGACATGGACGCGCTGCTCGCCGCGCACACGTACAACACGAAAACGCGCGGCCTGCGCCACCTCCCCGCCGCGAAGCTCGTGGCCATCGGCTCGTACACGCTGACCTCGCACGACGATCACTCGCATCTCGAATACACGCTGCACGAGAACGTCTGGCGCGATCCCGTGGTGCGCGAGATCGCCATCGAGTCGTCTGCGAGCTGGATCGTCAGCGTCGCCAATCCCGATCCCACCGCGTGGGGTCTCGTGGAAGTACCGCCGCTGCAGCAGCAGCTCTTCGGCGAAGAAGAGGTGCACATCACCATCCCCACTCCGTTCCCGCCGGAGCTGCAGACGCGATTCCGCGACCGGCGCTACGCGCAGCTCGATACCGTCGAGTGGCTCGATCACCCCGGCGCCGAGCTCGTGTTCATTAGTGAATGAGTGGTCAGTGGTCAGTGGCCAGTGGTCAGCTGGCGAGTGGGCAACGCTCTCGCGAGCATCATCTGACCACTGGCCACTGACAACGGACCACTCCGCCGGCTATTGCCCGAGCTCCGCCAGCACCTTCTTCGCGATCGAAGGGATCAGCGTCACGTCATCCGCGATGCCGCGCGTGAAGATCGTGATCAGCAGCTTCCTGCCGTTCGGCAGCTCCACGTACGCGGTGTCGTGCCGCACTTCGCTCGTCCAGCCGGCTTTCGACCAGAGCCTCGAGCCCGGCGGCAGCGCTTCGCCGACGAACTCCTTCACTTGATTCTCTTCCGCGCGCAGCGGCTCCAGCGGACGCGCCAGCAGCGCCAGTTGTGCGTCCGAGGACGGCGCGTGACGCCGCACGATCCAGAGCAGCAATGCGGTCGTGAAGTTCGCGGTGAGGCGGTTGCGGTTCTCGCGATTCTGGCCGAGGAGCTGGCGTTCGCGGCCGTAGGGACCGTAGCTCCATGGTTTGGCCATGGCGCTGATGTCGTAGCCGAGCTTCGCGAAGCGTTTGTTGATGGCGCGGCGGCGATCGAGGAAGCGGCGCAGCGCGCGTCCCTGCAACTCCGGACCGGCGCCGGCGTTCGACAGCACGTCCACGAGGTACGCCGTGGCGTCGTTATCGGAGACGGAGATCATTTCGCGCAGCGCGCGATCGACATCCGGCACTCTTTCCTTATGCGTGGCGAAGATGTCGTCCATGAAGAAGAGCTTGATCACCGACGCGGGATAGAACGGCACGTCGCCCTGCACATCGCCGCGCGCGATCGTGGCGGGATTCGTCACGTCCACGACCGTGATGGCCAGATCTTCGCGCTTCAGTTTCGGATAGTCGGCGAGCGTGGCGTCCGCGACGTGGCGCAGCTTCGTGGCCATCGACGGATCGACCGGTACTTGGAGAAACTCGCGATAGTCCGCATGCGCGAACGTCGCGACGAGCAGCAGGAGAAACGCCAGGCGTGTGCGCATGGCGCGAGAGCTTAGCGCAGCGCGCTCTCGCGGAGGTACCGGTCCACGTCCAGACGGCGTTTGAACTTGCCGTTCTCGTACACGAGGTCCGAGGCAGGATCGAGATCCATCGGCCGCGACCACGACGTCGGATCGAACACGCGATCGGCGCCTGCGCTGACGATGCGGTAGCGGTTGCCGTCCGGATTGACTTCCACGAGCATCGGCGTGCCCCATTCGTCATCGCCGCCGGAGCTGCCATGCTTCTCCTCGATCTCGCGCGCCATCGCCTGCATCGCCGCGATGGTCTTCCGCGCCGCGTCCGCATGCGCGTTCACCGGATTGTCGTAGCGCGTCAGCAGCTCGCGCGCGTCCGATGGCGGCTGCACGTCGTTCGACACGACGACGTCGCCCTTGGCGATGGAGAACGTGGTCTTCGTCGCCTCGATGCGGTACTCCGCGAGCGTCGCTTCATCGATGCCGAGAATGCGCGCGGTCTCGACCGGCGACGCGTCGAGCGTGACCTTGCCGCGCGTCTGCTGCAGATAGCGGATGCGCGCGGCGATCTCGTACATGCGCGTGAGATCGTCGGACGGGGCGAAGAAGAGGGACAGCACCAGGAGCAGGGTCATCGCGGCGGACAAATGCAGCCGCGATGCCGGGAGACGCGCTGCG
>DASSMK010000078.1:0-9512 GCA_035688915.1 Thermoanaerobaculia bacterium | reverse complement strand
GCGAGGGCGCCCGCCGCTCCAACGGTAGCGCGAAAAGCGAGATCAGCGCGTGGTCGTCTTCGGCACCGGCGCAGTAGCCGTCGTCTGCGTGGACGCCGTGCCGGTGGTCTGCGTCATGGCCGGTCCTGGTCCGGGTCCCGGCACGCCCACGGTCGACGGCGCGCTCGCGCCACCCTCCGCTTCGGAGCGGCTGTCTTCCACATCGACGGTCTGCGTCATGGCGTCGGTGCCGGTCGGCGCCGGTTGCGCCGGCGCGGGGGCGATGGTGGCGGTGTTGGAGGCGCCTTCGCTCCGCTGCTCGTTCCGCTTGCAGCCGCTCGCCGCGAGCAGAAGGGCCAGAAGAATGAAGGCAATACGAGTTGGATTCACGTTCAAAACAAACCTCTTCATGGACATGAGTGTTGTCGCGCTGGAGCCCAATGCAAGTTCGGTACAATGCGCCGCCATGTCTCACCGCAGGAGAATCGGCATCTTCGGTTGGGGCCTGGTCGCCCCGAAGTCGCCGGACGTCGATACCTTCGAAAAAAAGCTCGCGAGCGCCGGCAGCTGGCTCTCGCCGTTCACCGGCTACGGACCCTCGAATTTTCTGGTCGGCGACCCCGAATTCGACTTCGACAGCTACCGCCCCTGGTTCGACGAGCGCTTCCCGCCCGCGAAGTTCGCGCAGCTGAAAGAGAAAATGGGGCCGATGGTGCAGTTCGCGATCGGCGCGTTCATCCAGTCGCTCGGGCAGAACCCCGGCCTCGAACAATACCTGCAATCCCTCGGCACGCGCGCGCACGTCTACGTCGGCACAGGCCTCGGCGACGTCACCGTCACGCACACGGCGGTGCGCGATTACGAGCGCGCGCAGAGCCGCTGGAACGAGTTCTGGGCGAAGCCGGAGCGCTGCGCCGCGCTGCGCAAACATCTGGACGGCGAGACCGACGCGAACGCGCCGCGAAATCCGGCCGACACGGAGCTCGGCTCCGAAGATTGGATCGACACGAAGCACGCGTGGGAGCGGTACTGGTCGGAGAAGAGTGACGGCCTCGCGGCGTATCTCGCCGAAGCGCGCGACATTCACGGTGAGCCGGTGCCGCCATCGAGCGGCTCCGCGAAGCTGACGTCGATCCGCCAGAAGCTGAGCCGCATCCGCGCGCTGAATCGCAAGTACGGTTGTCCCGAAGAGCCGTGGGCCGCGGTATCGCCGAACTTGTTGTGGAACATCTCGAACATCCCCGCCGCGCAGATCTCGATGCTCGGCAAGATCGTCGGACCGGCATTCGCGCCGATCGCGGCATGCGCCTCGTTCGGCGTCGCCGCGAAGATGGCCATGGATGCGATTCACCTCGGCACCGCCGACGCGGTCGTCATCGGCATGACCGATCCGCCGCCGACGCAGCTCGTGATCTCCGCGTTCTACAACGCGAATGTGTTGTCGGCGGATGCGGATGTATCGCGGCCGCTGACAGGACTGAAAGGAACGCACGTCGCGGGCGGCTCGTGCGTCTGGATCATCGGCGATGCGGAGATGCTGATGAAGCAGGGTTTCCGTCCGCTGGGCATGGAGCTGGTCGGCATCGGCACGTCGAGCGATGCGCACCACATCATCACGCCGTCGAAGGGCGGACCGCAGCTCGCGATGCGCGCGGCGCTCGATCAAGCGAAGCCGGAAGAGCTGACGACGTGGGACATGCACGCCACCGCGACGCCGGGCGATGCGACGGAGATCGAACATTCACTCGAGCTGCTGAACGGCGACGTGTTGTTCACTGCGCGCAAAGGGACGTTCGGCCACGGCATGTCCGTCGGCGGTGGCTGGGAGCTCACCGCCCAGCACCTGGGCATGTCCAAAGGGAAGCTCTTCCCGATTCCGCTCACCGAAGGCGAGTTGCATGCGGACGTGAAAGTGCACGAGGCGCGTTTCGTCTCGCACGAAGGGTGGGAGATTCCGCGCGGCTACAGCGGCAAGTTGAGCATGGGCGTGGGCGGCATCAACTCGTGCGTGATCTCGCGCACGTGGGATGCCGACGAGCTCGCGCAGATGTCCGTCAGCGAGTGACCGCCGGCGCGATGGTGGCGGTGATGGTCTTCGTGCCGTTTTCGCTCTGACCGAGTCCCGAGCCGGATGACGTGGTGGTGCGCTTCGTGACGACGAGGCGATCGTTCACGCGCTCGAACTGCAGGTCGTCATCCTGCTTCAGTTCGAAGCCGACCACCACGATGCGCGCTTTGATGTGCAGGTTGTGATGCGCGGCGAGCGGCACGCCGTCGGCGCCGACCCATAAGGTCAGCGCGTCTTCGTACGCCTTCACCCACTTGTCGCCGTCGGGATCTTTTTCGCGCACCGGCTCGATCTCGATCACGGTGGCAGAACGGCCGTTCCACGCCGTGATGGCGGTGCGTTTGATCGTCGCGCCTTCCATCAACTTGAGCAGCGACGGCGCGTAGTTGAGCAGCTCCGCTGCGTCGGCAGGCGCGATGCTGTGGTCGGCGCCGCGCTTCTTCTGATCTTTCGGCGCGAGCGCTTTCTTCGCGTAGACGAGGCGGATGTTTGTGCCGTCGTCTTCGAGTATCGACGAGCCGCGGCTCTCGCCGTTTTGTTTGCCGTCGGAGCGCTGATCGACGGAGTTCACCGCGATGCTGACCGGAGTCTCACCGCGCAATCCGGAAAGCGCGCGGCGCACATCGGTGACGTTCACGGCGTGAGCGGAGAGAGGAACGATGAGCGCGGCCAGCGCGGCCAGGAACGCGGAGCGGAAGTGCATGACCTTCGTACGCGGCGCGGGCAGGAAGAGTTACGCGTGCGCACAAAAAAAAGAGACGGCCGCGAGGCCGTCTCTTTCAAACAACGGGATTGGATGTCTTACGCGACGGTGACGTTCGCGGCCTGCAGTCCCTTCGGACCACGGGTTACTTCGAACTCGACCTGCGCGCCTTCCTGCAGCGTACGGAAGCCGCGCGACTGAATGGCGGTGAAGTGGACGAACACGTCCTCGCCGCCTTCCGTCGAGATGAAGCCAAAGCCCTTGGCTTCATTGAACCACTTGACAGTTCCCTGCTGACGCATCGGGGATCTCCTTTCGTGAAACTGGTGCTGCCTGACGGAGATCAGCAATGCGGGACTGCAATCTCTTCCGGAAGCAGTGGCCGCAACACGACCAATTTGAGTTGAATTCCTTTTTACATGGTGATGCGAATGACGGAAAAGACGGCGCCCTGCGGGTCGGCAATGACCGAGAAACGGCCGACTTTTTCGATCTCCATCGGCTGCACGATCACGCGTGCGCCTTTGCCTTCGGCGAGCTTCGTCGTGGCGTCGCAATCGTCGACCATGAAGTACGGCATCCAGTACGAAGGCACGCCTTCCGGCGCCATCGATTGCATCATCCCGCCGATGCCGCGGCCGCCGAGGTGGATCTCGCTGTAGTCGGGTGTGACCTTCATCGTCCAGCCGCAAAGCTGCGTGTAGAAATCGCGAGCGACGTCGAGGTTGCGCGCCTGCAGTTCGTTCCAGCACAGCGTGCCGCTTTCGTTGTTGATCTCCACGCCCGCGGTGTTCTTCTTCTGCCATAGACAGAAGGTCGCGCCTTGCGGATCGGTGACCATCGACATGCGTCCATTTTCGTTGACGTCGAACGGGCCGCCGATGATGGTGGCGCCGAGGGAGCGCGCCTTCTCGGTGGATTGATCGACGTTGTCGGTGGAGATGTACGTCGTCCAATTCGGCGGCATGCCGGCGGTCGGTCCGCCGATCTGATACATCGCCGCCGCGTCGCGGTCTTTCTTCTGGAAGATGTAGTAGAAGCCCATCTCTCCCATGTTGTGCTCCTGCACGGTCCAGCCGAACAGATCGCCGTAAAACGCGCGCGCCGCGGTGGGATCGGTGGTAGCCAGCTCGATCCAGCAGAACGCTCCGGGGTCATGACTGGTGACATTCGCCATGTGCCTTCTCCTTCGCTTTCGTCGTCAGAAGATCATTCCACGTTTTCGCGAAAGTCTTTATGGAGGCCGGTGCGGCGCGGGGGGAAATCAGCGTGTGCGCTGCGCGATGTCTACTGGTTGTGGGCGAGCGGTGCTCGCTCGCGCGCCGGTTGCGCGCACCGCGCGTAAAATCGCATACCGATGGCCGCCGCAACGGACACGTACGAGCAGCTCGATAGCGTGCGGATCGGAGAGGACGGCGTCGCGGAGATGGACCAGCATCGCCGCATCATCTTTGTGCCGCGCGACGAGATTCTCAGCGTCGAGTTGGTGTTTCGCTCCGGAGCCGAGCGTCCTCTCGTGACGGCCGTTCTCGGCGTGGTGCTGATCGGCGTCGCAGTCCTGTCGGTCGCCTTGCTCGTGCTGGCCATCACGCGCGGCGGCCTGAAAGTTCCCATGAGCTTGATCACCGGCATTGCGCTTCTGCTTCCCGCGTGGTGGCTGCTCGATCTGAGCTTCCGCAAGCGATGGTGTCTGCTGGTGCGCGGCCGCAAAGAAATGAGGAAGCTGGTGTTTCAGCACGTGCGCGATCAGTACGAGATCGAGCGGTTCATTGCGTCGGCGCGCAATCGTTTCGGCTATTTGTGAGTTGGGCCAACGAAGAAGGTTGCTTGCCCCGGCTGCGTGTGCAAGCCAGCCGGAGCAAGCGGCGCCGCAAGATCGGCGACTTCAGCCCTGTCCCACGCTCGCGCCGAGGCCAGCGAGAAGCTCCTCCAGTTGCGTGAACGACTCCTCCATCCCACTCTTCTCTCCGGAGGACATCGCAGCCTCCAGTGCTTCCTTCGACGGATAGAGCTCGTGCAGGATCATCCGCGTCTCGTCGCCGTTCTCTTCCAAGGTGACCGTCGAGACCGAACCGTCGTCACTTTCCTCGTTGGTCCAGACGAGGCGCGAGTGCGGCGTCACTTCGAGATACTTGCCGAAGAACGCCATCGACGAATCGCCGTGCTTGAAGACCAGACGGTATTGGCCACCGGTCCGAATATCGGCCTCGTAGGAAAGCAGAGTTAGCCCGAACGACTTCGGGATCCACCACTGCTTGAACAGCTCGGGGTTCGTCCACGCCTCGAACACCAGGCGCGCTGGCCCGTTGACATTGCGCGTGATGACGAGCTCGCGCTCGGACTTCCGTTCCATCGTCGTGTTGTTTTTCATCGAGCGGCCTCACTCTCATTTCTTACGTGCATTGACCTTCTCCTTCCGTTTCAGTTCCTCGACAACCTTTTCCAGTTCGTCGAACCGTGCATCCCAGAGCTGGCGGTACCTCTCGAGCCAGGCCGTCTCTTCCTCCAGACGCCGCGGACCGAGCTTGCAGGTTCGTACGCGCCCGACTTTCTCCGTGGTCACGAGGCCGGCCTGCTCCAGAACGCCGACGTGCTTCTTCATCCCCGTCAGCGTCATCTGGAACTTGGCGGCGAGGCTCGTGATCGACGCATCACAACGTCCGAGTTGCTCGAGCACGCCGCGGCGAGTGACGTCCGCGAGTGCGGCGAAGGAAGAATCGAGTGGGGCGCGCGCATACTGAACCATACGGTTCAGTTTTTAGCACACGAACGAAGGGCGCGCAAGAGGAGGGTTTGGCGTCAACGCAGACGCCACGGTGAAAACACGGTCTGCACTGCGCCGTATCTACCAGTCGTGCGAGAAACGATCGTTTTGCTTCACGGCCTCGGACGCACGCAGCGCTCGATGTGGGCACTCGCCTTCGCCGCGCGTCGCCGTGGGTACGACGTGATCAACTGGCACTATCGCTCGCCGCTGGCGACGGTCGACGAGCACGCGTCGCAACTCGCGCGCGAGCTCGCGCCGCGCCTCGAGCAACGGACTCGCGTGCACTTCATCACGCATTCGCTCGGCGGCATCATCGTCCGCCGCTTTCTCGAACAGCACCCGCTCCCCAACCTCGGCCGCGTCGTCATGCTCGCGCCGCCCAACGGCGGCAGCGAAGTGGCCGCGCGCGTGCAGCCGCTGGCGTGCGTGATCAAACCGATTCGCGATCTCGCGCCACGCGACACGCCGCGTGCGTCGTTCGAGGTGGGCATCATCGCCGGCTCGCGCAGCCGCAATCCGCTGTTCGCGCGCTGGATCAACGCGCCGAACGACGGAACGGTCGCAGTGGAACGGACGAAGCTCGAAGGGATGCGCGACTTCATCGTGCTGCCGCGGACGCACACGGCGCTGCCGTGGTCACGCGACGCGATCGACTGCGCGTTTCGCTTCGTGGAGCGCGGCCGCTTCGCCGCGTGAATCGACTCGCGTAAGCGCGTTTCGCGCTAGCGAATCTTCGCCAGGCCGCGCGGCATCGCTTTCACCAGCGCGTTTTCGCGCTCGATGCCGTGGCGTTTGTCGAGCATGGTCTGGCGGATCCAGTCCAGCACGCGGTCGAACTCCAGATCGGCTTCATTCATCATCCGCGCGAGCTGGAGCACGACTTCTACGCCCGCGAGATTCACGCCGAGGTCGCGCGTGAGCGTGAGAATCATCTCCAGCTTGCGGATCTCGTCCGTTCCGTACAGGCGCGTGTTGCCCTGCGTGCGCGTCGGCTTGATGAGGCCTTCGCGTTCGTAGAGCCGCAGCGTCTGCGGATGAATGTTGTAGCGCTCCGCGATGATCGAGATCATCACGAAGCCGTCTGGTCTTCGCCGGGCCATGATGTGAAAAAGGCAGTGGACGGCTCGCGCCATCCACTGCCCCTGCTCCTTACTTGTTTTCGTCGACCACTTCGGCTTCGATCACGTCGTCGGGATTGCCGGCGTCGGGCGAGCCCGTCGAACCGGTTCCCGCACCCGCTCCCGAGGCGCCTGCTGCGCCAGCCTGCTGGTACATCACTTCGGCCAGCTTGTGCGACGCCTTCTGCAGGTTGTCGGTGGCGCGCTTGAGGTTGTCCACGCCACCCTGCTCCATCGCCTTGCGCGCTTCGCCGATCGCTCCTTCGAGCGACTGCACGTCGCCGCCGGAAAGCTTCTCGCGATTTTCGCTCAGCATCTTCTCGACCTGATAGACGAGCGTGTCGAGCTGGTTCTTCGCTTCCACTTCCTCGCGGCGCTTGCGATCGTCTTCGGCGTGCGCTTCGGCATCCTTGACGAGCTTCTCGACGTCCTCCTTCGACAGACCGGAGGAGCTGGTGATGGTGATCTTCTGCTCCTTGCCGGTGCCGAGGTCTTTCGCCGAAACGTTCATGATGCCGTTGGCGTCGATGTCGAACGTCACCTCGACCTGCGGGATGCCGCGCGGCGCCGGCGGAATGCCGATCAGATGGAACTTGCCGAGAAGCTTGTTCGCAGCGGCCATCTCGCGCTCGCCCTGATGGACCTTGATCTCGACCGACGTCTGATTGTCGGCGGCCGTGGAGAAGGTCTCGGACTTGCGCGTCGGGATGGTCGTGTTGCGCTCGATGAGCTTCGTCATCACGCCGCCCAGGGTCTCGATGCCGAGCGAGAGCGGAGTGACGTCGAGCAGCAGCACGTCTTTCACGTCGCCGCTCAGAACGCCGCCCTGCACTGCGGCGCCGACCGCGACGACTTCGTCGGGGTTCACGCCCTTGTGCGGCTCTTTGCCGAAGTAATCGCGCACGGCCTGCTGCACCAGCGGGATGCGCGTGGAGCCGCCGACGAGCACGACTTCATCGATCTTCTTCGGATCGACGCCCGCGTCGGTGAGAGCCTGACGCACCGGTCCCATCGTGCGGTTCACGATGTCGCCGATGAGCTGCTCGAACTTCGCGCGAGTGAGCTGCAGATTGAGGTGCTTCGGACCCGACGCGTCCGCCGTGATGAACGGCAGGTTGACGTCGGTGGACATCGTCGACGATAGCTCGATCTTCGCCTTCTCGGCCGCTTCCTTCAGGCGCTGCAGAGCCATGCGATCCTTGGAGAGATCGATGCCCTGGTCCTTGCGGAATTCGTCGATGATCCAGTCGATGAGCTTCTGGTCGATATTGTCGCCGCCGAGGTGCGTGTCGCCGTTGGTCGACTTCACTTCGACGACGCCGTCGCCGACTTCGAGGATGGAGATGTCGAACGTACCGCCGCCGAAGTCATAGACGGCGATGGTTTCGTTGGTCTTCTTGTCGAGGCCGTACGCGAGCGCGGCGGCCGTCGGTTCGTTGACGAGGCGCTCGACCTTGAGGCCGGCGATCTCGCCCGCGTCCTTCGTGGCCTGGCGCTGCGAGTCATTAAAGTACGCGGGGACGGTGATGACGGCGCGCTCGACCTTTTCGCCGAGGTAGTCTTCCGCGGCCTGCTTGAGCTTCTGCAGGATCATTGCGGAGATCTCGGGGGGCGAGTACATCTTGCTCTGCACTTCGACCCGCACGTCGCCGTTTGCAGCCTGGGTCACCCGGTACGGGACCATCTTCATCTCTTCATTGACTTCATTGAACTTGCGTCCCATGAAGCGCTTGATCGAGAAGACGGTATTTTCCGGGTTCGTCACCGCCTGGCGCTTGGCCACCTGACCGACGAGACGTTCGCCATTTTTGGCGAAGCCGACGACGGAGGGGGTGATGCGGCTGCCCTCGGCATTGACGATGACCTTCGGCTCGTTACCTTCCATGACCGCGACGACCGAGTTGGTCGTACCGAGGTCAATGCCGATGATCTTGGACATAACGTGTTCTCCTTCTGTGACTTAGATGCACATGAGTGCAGCATTGTCAACCTTCGCTAACTACCTAAACCTGAGTCTAGCATTGTGAATTCCGAGCAAGCAAGGAGTAGGCCGCGCCTGGAACGCGTTATGATCCGGCGACTGAACTGGAGGACTCGATGAGTCAATATCCTTATGAATCGCAACCGGCGTGGATCGACGGCCGCACGGCGCAGACGGCCGAGCGGGAGCGCACGTTTCTGCGCAGCGTCTATGGCTGGATGTTCGGCGGCCTGCTGCTGACGGCAGCGGCAGCGCTGTGGGTGGTCATGTCCCCGGCCCTGCAGCAGCTGATCTTCACGACGCCGCTGCGCTGGGTGCTGCTGTTCGGCGAGCTCGGTCTCGTGTTCTATCTCAGCTTCCGCATCACGAAGATGTCAGCCGCCACGGCTGCATCGGTCTTTCTCGTCTTCTCCCTTCTGAACGGGCTGACGCTGAGCGTGATTTTCTTCGCGTACACGACCGCGGCGATCTATCAGGCGTTCTTCACTGCCGCCGGCATGTTTGGCGCGATGAGCGTCTACGGCATGGTGACGAAGCGCGACCTGACTTCGTGGGGCTCGTTCTTTTTCATGGGCCTGATCGGCATCGTGATCGCCAGCATCGTGAACATCTTCCTGAAGTCGCCGGCCTTCGCGTGGGCCATCTCCATCATCGGCGTCTTCGTCTTCCTCGGCCTCACCGCCTATGACACGCAGAAGCTGAAGGCGTACGCGTCATCGCCGCAGCTGCGCGAGAATCTCGCCATCTACGGCGCGCTCGCGCTGTACCTCGACTTCGTCAACCTGTTCCTGATGCTGCTGCGCCTCTTCGGCGGCGGCAACAACCGGCGCTAGATTTCTTGCGCTGGACGTTGGAGCGGCGGGCGCCCTCGCCCGCCGTTTTTGTTTTTACGCGAG
>DASSMK010000077.1:0-33301 GCA_035688915.1 Thermoanaerobaculia bacterium | reverse complement strand
GCCGCTCCAACGTTCAACGCGTTTTACTTCGCTGCCGCAGCCGCCGCGGCTTCCTGCTCCGCGAGCATCTGCGGAGTGGTGGCCGGGCGATTGATCTGATCGGTGTACTCGAAGAGCGGTGTGGAGAGATAACGCTCGCCGGTGCTCGCGAGCACCGCCACGACGCGCTTGCCGGGGCCGAGCTCTTTCGCCAGCTCGACCGCTGCCCACGTCACCGCGCCGGAGGAGATGCCGACGAAGATGCCTTCTTCTTTGGCCAAACGGCGCGCGTAGCTGACCGCGTCTTCATAGGTCGCGTCGTAGATGCGATCGACGACGCCAGCGTTGTAGATGGCCGGAATGATCCCGGCGCCGATTCCCTGGATCTTGTGCGGCTTGTGCTCGCCACCTTTGAGCACCGGCGATTCGATCGGCTCGACCGCGGCGACGATGATGCCCGGGACTTTCTGCTTGAGCACCTCACCCGCGCCCGAAACCGTACCGCCTGTGCCGACGCCGGCCACGACGCCATCCAATTTGCCGTCGGTGTCGCGAAGGATTTCCGGCGCAGTGGTCTCGCGATGGATCTTCAGATTGGCGGGATTGTCGAACTGCTTCGACAGCCACGCGCCCGGCGTTTTCTCCGCGTACTCGGTCGCCAGCCGCTGCGATTCTTTGATGCCTTTCGGACCGGGCGTGAGGATGAGCGTGGCGCCGAGAGCTTCGAGCAGCTTGCGGCGCTCGACAGACATCGTGTCCGGCAGCACGATCGTGCACTTGTAGCCTTTCGCCGCGGCCACGAACGCGAGACCAATGCCGGTGTTGCCGCTGGTCGCTTCGACGATCGTTCCGCCCGGCTTCAGCTCGCCCGCTTTTTCCGCTTCTTCCACCATGGAGATGGCGATGCGGTCTTTGACCGAGGAGAGAGGATTGAATGATTCGATCTTCACTACCACTTCGGCGGCGCCTTCCGGAACGATCCGGTTCAGGCGGACGAGCGGCGTGTTGCCGATCAGCTCCGTGACGCTGTCGTAGATCCTGCCGTGCTGCATAGAGTCCTCCTTCGTTTGTCGCAACAAAAACAAAAAGACCCGGGCGAGCCCGGGTCCCATTTCAAGACGATGTGAACGCGTCAACGCGCAGACACGCCGAACGGACCTGGTGCAGGCCGACAACACATGCACATCACGTCCGTTCGAAACATTGCGCGCATTCTATGTCAGATGGCGGCGGCGGCGCCGCTAGCCTGGCCGAGGTAGCGATAGCCGATCTTGGCGACAGCGACGATCACGGCAGCGTCGGTGCCCACTGCTTTCTGCAGCTTGCGGCGCAGACGCGTGACGTGCGTGTCGACGGTGCGGCTGTTCAGATTGAGATCGACGCGATAGTTCCAGACGCGCGAGAGCAGCTCGTCGCGCGGCACGACGCGCTCCTTGTTCTTGAAGAGATACATCAGCAGGTCGAACTCTTTCGGCGAGAGCTTGAGCTTCTGATTGTTCGCCGCCGCTTCGCGCGTGGCCGGGTCGAGGCGGATGAGCGAGTCCTCGCAGACCGTCTTCGTCGACGTCGTGGCCACTTCGGTACGGCGCATGACGGCGTCGATGCGCGCGAAGAGCTCCTGCACGCCGAATGGCTTGGTGACGTAATCGTCCGCGCCGCCGCGCAGCCCGCGCACCTTGTCGGTCTCCTGGCCGCGCGCGGTCAGAAGAATCACGGGCACTTTCGAGACTTTGCGGATGTGGTCGAGCACTTCGAAGCCGCTCTTCTTCGGGAGCATCAGGTCGAGCAGCACGAGGTCGGGATTTTCGGCGTGGAAGAGGCGGATGGCTTCCTCGCCGTCGGCCGCCGTGGAGGTGTCGTAGTTCTCGTGGCGGAGGTTGATCTCGAGTCCCTGCCGCAGCCCGCCCTCGTCCTCAACGATCAGAATCTTCGTCATGCAGTCCTCTCCCCGTCATAGTTACGGATCAGCCGGAAATTAGTTTGTAAGCGGCTCAGAAGGCCTCCCGCGCGCGCGCCATCGACGGCAGCTCGTCGGGCTCGCCGGTGAGGTCGCGCGGAAAGAGAAGGCGGAACGTGGAGCCGACGCCGGGCTCGGATTCGACTTCCACCCGTCCGCCGTGCGACTCGACGATCTGCTGCACGAGCGTCAGGCCGAGGCCTGCGCCACGGCGCGAGATCGTGTCGGAGAACTTGGCGCGGAAGTAAGGGTCGAAGATCTTGGCGACGTCTTTCGCTTCGATGCCGATGCCGTGATCACGCACCTCGAGTACGACATGCTCCGCGTTCTGGCGCAGCGTGACGTCGATGGAGCGATCGTCTTCGCGGCCGTACTTGATGGCGTTGTCGATGAGATTGAGCAGCGCGCGCGAGACGGCGTCGCGATCCCACATCTGCTCGCCCACCGCTTCGTCGATGTTCACGCTGACGACGAAGCCTTTGCTGCGGATCCACGATTCGTACGTGGTGACGAGATTCGTGACGAGATCGCGCGGCCGGACGGGCGTGAACGCCAGCGCGCGCGTGGAGCGATTCTGGATGCGCGCCACGTCGAGCACGTTCTCGACGAGATGCGAGAGCAGGAGCACTTCGCGCAGGATCTGGTCTTCGATGTCGGCGCGCTCTTTTTCCTTGAGGCGCGTGCCGCGCTTCAGCGTTTCGGCGCCGAGGCGGATCATGGAGAGCGGCGTGCGGAGCTCGTGGGAGACGTTGGCGATGAGCGCGCCGCGCAGCTTCATCGTCTCCGCTTCCTTGCGCATGCCGCGCATGGTGAGGATCGCGCCGACGCCCATCAGGACGAGCGCGAGCAGGCTCACCCAAAGGCTGATCAGGCGCTGGTTTTCCCAGCCGGAGCCGACGTAGGAAGTGCGTACAGTCGCGCGGACGCCATATGGCGCCATCGGCGGCGCGAGCGGCGCGATGTACGCGAATCCGCCCGGCAGTTTGATCAGTTTGCTGTTCTCGCCCGCGTCCTGAACGACTGCGAGCACGGCTTGCGGCTGAATGGAGTCGGCGCTGCGGATGAGCGGCTGCTGGCGAATGGCGCCATGCACCGCTGCGAGCAGGCGATCGGGATCGTACGTGTAACGAACCGTGCCGCTGGAGGTGAAGAACTCGCGCTGCGCACGCGCATCCGGATTCTTCTCCACGGCCAGCTCGCTGACGTAGATCGAGCTGGCCGGGTCGTAGTCAGGAACGTAGATCGCGGCGACGATCCAGTCGTAGTGCGTGATCCAGTCGCGCAGCGATTCGAACGTCGGCTCGCCCACGCGCCGTTCGGTCTGCTGCCATTCATCGGACGCACGCGCGAGCTCGCTGCGAATGGCGGCATCCACGCGCTTGGCGGTGATGTCGGCCGCGTAGCCGGCGTACTGCTGTGCCAGCATGTTCGCGCCGCGCTCCATCTTCACGGAGAGCGTGTACGAGCGCCAGGCGAGCGCGCCGAGGCCGATGGAGATGATGAGAAACGGGAGGAGTACCGATACGCGGTCGCGCCGCCGTCCGCCGCGGGAAAAGTGTCGCAACTGCGCGAGAAAAGAAAACATGGCTCGGGAAAGTTGTCAGTTGTCAGTGGTCAGTGGTCAGTGGCCAGCCCCGACGTCCTCAACTGACCACTGGCCACTGACAACTGGCCACTTCGTCTACTGCCCGCCAGCCGTGGCTGGGTGGTTCCGCGTCAGGTGGGCGTTGATGATCTTGTCGATCTGTTCTTTTGAGTACGGCTCGAGCTTCACTTCGACTTTTTTGTACGCGCCGCGCCGCTGCACGATGACGAAGAGCACGCCGGTCATGCGCGCGTCGGCGAGGATCTGCTTGAACTCGCGCGCCGAGGCGAGCGTGACGGAGTGGCCGTTGACCGCGACGAGACGATCGTTTTCCCTGAGCCCGGCGCGCGACGCAGGGCTGTTCCCAATCACAGACTTGATGACCAGGCCGGGCTTGAGCTCGACGAGCTGGACGCCGAGGTAACGGCGGCCGGAGAGCATCTGCCGGATCTCCTGCTCGCATTCGCGCGCAGTGGAGCTGCACTTCGGCTCATCCGCCGAAAGTGTGAAGGAGGCGATCAGAAGCGCTAGAACGATGGGAGTGGATACGCGCAAACGCATGTGCAGAAACGGGGTCCCTTAGCCGGCGATCACTGTAAGGCGGTTCGGAGGGAGTGCCGTTTACAAATCAGAAAATGTCAGTTGCATTCCACCGGGAGGCAGAGAGACGACGGGGAGCGCCTCCGGCGGGCCGGCACGGCCGGCTGCGTTGGTTGGCCTAGCCGGGCCGCGCGGTTTGCGCGCTAATGACCTGCCGCGCGGCGGCGCGTGGGTTTGGGAGACGACGGCGGCGGGGGCGGCGGCGCGGTTTGCGGGCCGTAGACGCGCACCGAGTATTCGTCGGCCACCACGATCTTGTCGCCCGCTGCGGCGATTTGCATCGGCGCGGTCACCGGAAGACCGGTGTCGGTCTCGGTCGCGGTGGCGAGCTCGATCGCGGTGAGGTGATTGTCTTTGTCGAAATACGCGTGCGTGGCGGAGGTGCCGAAGATGCCGGCCGCGGGCTCGTTGATGAAGGCGGTCTCGCGCGGCGCGAAACGGTTTTCCGTGAGGCTGCGCAGCGAGAAGCCGCCGGTGGTGCGCAGCACGAGCCAGTCGGGCGCGGCGGCTTGCGCCGGCGCGGTCTCGGCCTGGCGGAAGTTGATCGTCCCGATGCTGACGTCTTTCACTTTGCGGCGATCGGTGAGATCGGCCACGAGCATTTCGTTGTACGTGAAGGCGTAGATGGCGTCGTCGCTGGTGACGAGGTCGTTGTAGTGCCAGATGCGTCCGGCGATCTGCACGGGATGGGCGGGATCGCTGTAGTCGACGACGTGCATGCCGCTGTGGAAGTTCGCTTCGACGAAGGTGTCGCGCGCGAAGCTGGCGTTGCTGAGCGGGTGGCCGGTGGATTTGTAGGTGCCGAGGAGTTTGGGGGCGTAGGGATCGGTGATGTCGAGGATGTTCACGTCGCCGCGGCCGTAGATGAGGGCGCGGCCGTCGCGCACGCGGATGCGATCCTGAATGTCCGGAATCTCGAGCGAGGCGAGCACGCGCGGCGTGTCGCTGTTCGACACGTCGAGCACGCGAAAGTACGGACGATCGACGATGTACGCGAGCGTGCCGTCCGTGGCGGCGCCGCTGACCGGGCCGGAGAGCGTGTCGGTGAAGGTGCCGGCTTCGCGCACGGCGGTGAGGTTCGTGGCGTCGTACGCGCGCACGGCCACGCCGGTCTCGGTGATCGAGCCATACGCGTCGATGAGCGTGCCGGCGGTGAAGAGCTTCGTGCCGCTCGCGCCGATGACTTCCGCGGTGGCGTCATGCAGCGTGGCCAGGAGTCGCGGCGCGCTCACGGCTGAGGTGTCGAACGCGAAGATCGTGTCGGCGCCTTGTCCGGCGAAGACGCGCGAAGCGCCGGCCGCGATTCGCGTCATGTTCACTTCGCCCGCGCCTGCGTAGGTGAGGATGCGCGGCGCCGCGGGATTGGTCACATCGATGGCGGCGATGCCGCTCGCGCCGGCGGCCGCCCACAGCGTGTTGCCGCTGCGCGAAAGATCGCGCGCGTCGACGGCGACGTAGCCGTCCGGCTCGGTCGAAGAGCCATCGTAAAAGTAGATCCCTTCGCGATCGACGGCCACGTACAGATAGCTGCCGATGGAGAGCAGCGCGTTGACGGTCTTGGAAATGGAGATCTCGGCGATGCGCGTGCCGCCACGTTCGTAGATCGTCAGTCCTGTTGAAGTGATGGCGGCGATGCGCGTGGCGTCGCCTGCGACATGCGCCGCGCCGCCGGCCACCGGAATCGATTCGAGGCGGCTCAGCGTGCCGTCGCTCGCGACCGCGAAGCGATCGATGCCGCCTTTCGTGGCCACGACGAGCATGTCGCTGCCGGCGAACGCGAGGTCGCGCGTTTCGGTGTCGCTGATCTCGACGTCGAGGCGCTGGATGTTGGCGGGATTGGAAACGTCGTAGAGCGAGACGCCGCGGCCGTCGGCGACATAGAGGCGATCGCCATTCGCGAGAAATCGGCGGCTCACACCGCGCGAGCCCCACATTCCGGCGTGCGCGGTGGCGGTGACGAGAAGAGCGAGGAAGAGGAGTGATTTACGCAAGCGGCGGAGGTCGGGTGCAAGCGATCTGCCGGTCAGGCAAAGATGAGCGTGCCGAAGGCCGCCGCCACATGAAAATCAGCAGGATCTTTCCACGTCGGCTGCCAAGCCGAATACTCCGCGCCGCGGGTCTCGTGACGGTCGATGCGAAAAAAATTCGCGCGCCATTCCGCGCCGCTGGCCGGCGGTTGCGGCGCGACGGCGAGGAACGGGATGCGGATGATCGTGTCCACCGTCGTCTCGCCGTTCGCTTCCACCACGCGCCGCACGCCCGCCATCAGCCCTTCGCATGTCCACGCCACATCCGCCTGCATGGTCGCGCGCACGCCGTCGGGCGAGGTGATGCGAGCATCGAACACCGTGCCGCGCGGGCTCACTTCGATCTCGAAGTATTCGGTGAGCGCGGCGGGCGCGAGGAAGACTTCCACCACATCTTCTTCGTAGAGCGGCGCGTCATGCTCGAGGTGGTGCGACAGGATCTGGTCGTCGGTGCCGGAGAAGAGCACGGAGAGGAACTGGTCGTCGCGCCAGGCGTAGAGGGTGGTCGAAAGATAGGGAGCGGCGCCGTCGGTGGAGCGGCGCAGGCGGATGGGATCGCACTGTCGCGGCGTGGCCCAGGGATCTTCGATCGAAAACTCAGCGCGCGGGACGACCAGAGTCTCGGACATCGCGATGCATGATACGGCGAGCGCTGCGGCACATGGCGTGCAACACGTCGCCGCCGGGACGATGGTGACGACGGTGGATCTGGAACTGGACGAACTACGGCGCGAGTTTCTCGCGGAAGCGCAACAGAAGGTGCGGGAGATCGAGTCCGCTCTCGCACGCGGCAAGGACGCGGCCACGCTGGAACGCCTGGCCTATCTCGCCCACCAGCTGAAAGGCTCCGGCGGCAGCTACGGCTACGAACGCATCTCGACCGAAGCGGCCGCACTCGAAAAAGCGGTGGAAGAAGAAGCCCCGCACGACGGCGACCTGCGCAAGTACGTGACGAGCCTGCGGACGGAGATCGACGACCGGGCGAGCGAGCTGGGGTAGGACGGCGCGGCGGGCGGCTTCGCCGCGCCTTTGAGGCTCAGAGGCTCACAGGCTCAAAGGCTCAAAGGAGCTGGCGCGATCCGAGCGCCGCGCCCGGCGCGACGACGGACGTGTGCACCACGCGCGCCTCGGCTCACTCACCGCATCACGCACGCGTGCCGTCGCGCAGCGCGTGTTTACGCACAGCCTCACACGGCATCACATACAGTTGCAGCTCACGCAGCGTTCGCTACTTTGAGCCTGTGAGCCTGTGAGCCTTTGAGCCTGGTCGGGCGGGGGCGGGGCGGAAACCCGCGGCCTCACCCCGCCGCCCGCGCCGGCTCCGGCGCTGCGGGCGCGCGGTTCTCGCGCCGCTTCTCCGCCTGCACCTGATTGCGTCCGGCTTTCTTCGCGCGGTACAGCGCGCGGTCAGCGGCCACGATCAGCTCTTTCGGGGAGTGGATGCGCGTGTGCGGGACGCTGGCCACGCCCACGCTCACCGTCACGTTCAGCGGGCCGGCTTGCGTATCCACCGTGCTCGTCTCGATCAGGTGGCGGATCTTTTCGGCGAAGGTGATGCCGTCGTGCAGGTTCGTCTCCGGCATCATCACGGCGAACTCTTCGCCGCCGTAGCGCGCCACGAGGTCCGTGCTGCGCACCGATTCGCGATAGAGCCGCGCCACCGCTTTCAGGATCTCGTCACCTACCGCGTGGCCGTAGGTGTCGTTCACCTTCTTGAAGAAATCGATGTCGATCATCGCCAGCGCCAGCGGACGCTGGTAGCGCTGCGATTCTTCGAACGCGCGCGCCAGCTCGTCCTGGAAGTAGCGATGGTTGTTCAGCTTCGTCAGGCCGTCCGTGATCGACAGCAGCTCCAGCCGGCGATTCGTCTCCACCAGCTCCTTCTGCAGATCGACGATGCGCTTGCCCGCGCGGATGCGCGCCAGCAGCTCCGGATACTGGAACGGCTTGGTGATGTAGTCGTCGGCGCCGAGCTCGAGGCCCTGCACCTTGTCCGCCTGCTCCGCTTCGCCCGTCAGCATGATGATGTAGCGCGTGCGAAAGTCGGGATTCGACTTGAGGTCGCGCGCCAGCAGCACGCCATCGATGTCCGGCAACCGGCGGTCGAGGATGGCCAGATCCCAGAGCTGCTTCCAGAGCACGTCGCGCGCTTCTTCGCCCGTCGTGCACTCGATCACGCCGAAGCCGGCGCGCATCAGAAAAAGCCGCACCAGCCTGCGGATCGCGGCGTCGTCGTCGACGACCACGATCGTGAACTCACTCGGATCCGCCATTGGCCGCGAAGCAGGCGCAACGACCGTGCCATTGGGTCGCCAATCGGCTGTCAGCGAACGATGCGCATGGAGATGTCGAGCGCGGTCACCGAATGCGTGAGCGCGCCGATGGAGATGCGCTCGACGCCGCTTTCCGCCACCGTGCGAATCGTCTCCAGCGTGATGCCGCCCGACGCTTCCAGCGGCACGCGGCCGTTCGTGAGCCGCACCGCCTCGCGCAGCTGATCCGGCGTCATGTTGTCGACGAGGATGTAATCCGGCGCGAGCGCGAGCGCTTCTTCCAGCTCGCGCATATCGCGCACTTCCACCATCACCGGCTGCGGCATCTTGCGCGCGCGGATGCGCTCCACCGCCGCGGTGATCGAGCCGGCGCGGTCGACATGATTGTTCTTGATCAAGAACATGTCGTGCAGGCCAATGCGGTGGTTCTCGCCGCCGCCCGCCTTCACCGCGTACTTGTCCAGCGCGCGCAATCCCGGCGCGGTCTTGCGCGTGTCGTAGATCTTCGCATTCGTGCCCTGCACCGCATCGACGTAGCGTCGCGTGGCCGTAGCGATGCCGGACGCGCGTTGCATCAGGTTGAGCGCGGTCCGCTCGCCCGACAGGAGTGCGATCACGCTCGCAGTCGCCTCCGCCACGATGTCGCCGGGCCGCACGTGATCGCCATCCTTCGCCTTCAGCGTCACCTCAGCGGTCGGATCGAGCATCCGGAACACCGTCTCCACCGCCGCCAGGCCGGCGATCACGCCCTCCGCTTTCATGAGAAAACGCGCGGAGCCGCGCTCATCCGGAGCGAAGATCGCTTCGGCAGTGATGTCGGGAAGGTCTTCGGCAAAGGCGCGCGCAACGATGTCTTCGAACATGCCGCGAAATTCTGCCAGTGCCGTTCCCGTTTTGCTTCACGAATCGAGAGGCCTTCGCGGCCACACGCTGTTTGACAAGTTGGACAAATGGGGGCGCACCGGCTTCGACGGGGACACGTCGGGGTCATGGTTGCATGCCGAGCTCGGTCTGCTCGTAAATCCGATCGACAAACATAAACGCGAATAACGATTTCGCCCTCGCGGCCTAAAAACCCACGAGCGTTCCTCCGCTGCATGCTCACTGCGGCGGAACCGAACGTCATGATGTGAGCTGGTGCTGCGCGTAACGCCTACGCGCGCGGCACGAGATCAAGGGGCTGGTCACGCGCACGTTTCTGCTTTCCGGATAGTGCGCGGGCGAGAAAAAACGGGAAGCTAAGCATGTAGTAGCCAGGCTGCCACTGCTCTCGGACGCGGGTTCAATTCCCGCCGCCTCCACCAACGTCCAACCTCTCCCCTCCCTGAAACTCACCGCCGCTGCGGTCGTATCGGTACGGACACGTGCTTTCCGAGATCGTCCGATTCGAGTGGCGCTATCACACGCGACAGGTGTCGTTCGTCGCGGCGTCCCTCCTCTTTTTCGTTTTCGGCTTCGCCGTCACGGCCACCGGATTCGGCCCCGACAACATCCACATCGACTCGCCGTTCAGCATCGCCGAATCCACCGGCCTGCTGTCGCTGCTCTCCGTCTTCATCCTGGCGGTCTTCTGCGCGAACGCGATCGTGCGCGATCGCGAGTTCCGGCTCGAAGAGCTGTTCTTCGCTTCACCGGTGCAGAAGTTTCCTTTCCTCATCGGCCGCTTCACCGGCTCGTTCCTCGCGGCATTCACGGCGTTCTGCGCATCGACGCTCGGCATGCTCGCCGCCCGCTTTCTCGCCCATCACGACGCCGACCGCCTCGGCCACCCGAGCGTCCTCGATTACCTCTGGCCGCTGCTCGTCATCGCGCTGCCGAACATGCTCTTCGCAGCCGTGCTGCTGTTCGCACTGGCCACACTCACGCGCAGCGTGCTCGCGAGTTACGCCGCGTCCGTCGCGCTGTACGTGCTCTATTTCATCGGCGCGGCGCTCACCGATTCGCCGCTGATGGCCGGCGCAAAACCGGGTGCCGCCGATCACGCCACCGCCGCTGCGCTGCTCGATCCCTTCGCGCTCTCCGCATTCTTCGAACAGACGCGCCACTGGACGCCCGCGCTGCGCAACACGCAACTCCTCGCGCTGAGCGGCAACTTTCTGCTGAATCGCCTGCTCTGGATCGCTGCCTCGCTCGCGCTCCTCGCACTCGTCTATCGCCTCTTCTCCTTCCGCGTCGTGCGCGATGCGAAGAAGCCGCGCACCACCGAGCCGGAGCCGCTCGCCGAACTGCCGCCGTACACGCCGGTCGAGCCAGACCTGTCGAACTGGCGCGCGTTCCTCTCGCAGACGAAGCTCGAGATTCACTCGTTCATCCTCAGCCGTCCGTTCGTGGCGATGGCATTATTGTGGGCCGCATTCGCCGCGTTCGAAGTGCTGGCCGACGTGACCGGCGGCGAGTACGGCTCGCAGGCCTATCCGACCGCGCTGCTGATCTTCGATGCGCTGCGGCAGCCGCTCACGCTCCTCGCGCTGATCCTCATCATCTACACGAGCACGGAGATGGTCTGGCGCGAGCGCGCGTTCCGCGTGTCACTGATTCTCAACGCCACGCCCTCGTCAAACGCAGTCTTCATCGGCGCGAAATGCACCGCCCTCGCCGCGCTCGTAGCCACGCTCACCGGCATCGGCTTCGCCGCCGGCGCACTGATTCAACTCGCGCGCGGCTGGCCAGTCGAACCGGCGCTGGTGACGCTGGCGTGGATCTCCGCGCTGCCGCTGATTCTCTTCGCGCTGCTCGCCATCGCCATCCAGATCGTCAGTCCGCAAAAGTACGCGGGCATGCTCTTCGTCGTCACCCTCGCCCTCATCGCCGTCGCCGGCCAACCACTCGGCCTCGAACATCCCCTGCTCCGCTTCTCCTCGTCGTCCGCGGTGCGCTACTCCGGCATGAGCGGTTTCGATGGCCTGGACGGCTTTCACGGCTACATGGTGTTCTGGAGCGCGATCACGGCGCTGGCGATCGTCGTGACAGCGAGCGGCTGGCGCGATCGCGCGCTGCTGCTAAAGATGTCGCGCGGCTCGCACGTCGCCGCCGTGCTGCTCGCGATCGTCGCCATCGTCACCGGCGCAAGCCTCTTCGCCAAGACGGACTTCCTTTCCAGCAACGAGCAGATCGCACTAAGCGTCGCCTACGAACGGCAATACCGCCCGCTCGCCGCGTGGCCGCAGCCGCGCATCGAGGCGCTCACCGCAAACGTGGAGCTCTTCCCGAACGAGCACCGCTTCCTCACGAGCGGCGCGTACACGCTCGCCAATCACACCAGCAGAACGATCGAGCGGATCATCGTCTCCGCGCCGCCGGATGCCGAAGCGTCGCTTCGCATCGACGGCGCGCAGCGCATCGCGTACGACGCGCGCTTCCGCCAATCGATCTTCGCCATCGCACTCGCACCCGGCGCACGCACGACGCTCCACTTCGACGTCGCCTACACGCGCAAAGGATTCAACACCGGCGATCTGGCGATCGTCCCGAACGGCTCCTACCTCGCCACGACCCGCCTCTTCCCTTCGCTCGGCTACCGTCTCGGCCTCGAGATTTACGACCAGCGCGAACGGCGGCGCCAGGGTCTGCCGCCGCGCGATCCCGAAGCCGAAGGCGACGTGCCGCGCGCCGATTGGATCGATCTCGATCTCCACGTCACCACCGCTCGCGATCAACGCGTCGTTGCGCCGGGGCAACTGCTCACGCAGGAAGATCGCGGCGGCGGACGGCGGCGCTTCCACTTCCGCTCCGACGCACCGATCGCCAATCAATTCGTCGTGGCAAGCGCGCGATACGCGGTCGCACGCGCGAACGAAAACGGCGTGGCCATCGAAGTTTCGTACGATCCCGCGCACGCGCAGAACGTGGAGCGCATTCTCCGCGCCGCGCGTGAATCGCTGCGGCTCTTTCGCACCAGCTACGGCCCGTATCGCTACGCGCAATTGCGCGTGGCGGAGGTGCCGGCGTGGTGGAACTTTGGCGGATTCGCCGGACCGGGCGAGATCTTTCTATCCGAGCAGCGCGCGCTTCTCATCGACGCACGCGATCCGCGTCGCCTCGATCTCGTTTATCGCCGCGTCGCGCATGAAGTCGCGCATCAGTGGTGGGGACACAACGTCGTTGCGGCGCGCGCGCCGGGCGCGCTGCTGCTCGTCGAATCGCTCACGAAGTATTCGGAACTGCTCGCGCTGGAGAAAGCGTACGGACGCGATGCCGTCGGCCAATCGCTGCAGACGGAGCTCGATCTCTACCTCAGCGGCCGCACCGCCGAGCGCGGCGCGGAGCCGCCGCTCACGCGCATGGAAGGGCAGTCGTACCTGTACTACCGCAAAGGCTCGATCGTGATGTTCGCGATCAAGGATCTGATCGGCGAAGAGGCGGTGAATGCAGCGTTGCGCGCGCTGCTCGCGGAGCGTGGCGGACCGAATCGGCAGCCCACCGTGGCCGACTTTGTGCGTCATCTGCCGAAGCATCCGCTCATCGACGAATGGCTGAACGACGTCGTGCTGTACGACCTGAAGCTCGATGCCGCACGTGCGCGCCGTCTGCCCGACGGACGCTACGAAGTGACGCTGCAGATCGCCGCATCGAAATCGCGCGACGACGGCACTGTGCTGCCGATGCGTGAAGCGATCGACGTCTCCATCACCGCCGCCGACGGCTCATCGCTTTACCTGCGCAAGCACGAGCTGGTGAGCGGCCCGCAGCAGCTCGCGGTCATCGTCGACCGCGAGCCTGCCCATGCGGAGCTCGATCCGTACGTCACGCGCATCGACCGCAATCGCTTCGATCAGCAGCGCCGCGTCGACATCAAGCCTTAGCGCAGCGCGTCGCGCAGCTGCTGGATGTGCACCGCTTTTACCGTGACGGGCGTCGTGTCGGTGAACGTCACCGACGGCAGGCCGAGCGCCGTGCGCGCCTGCGCGATAGCAGTGCGCAGCTCCGTGATGTGCGAAGCACGAATCAGCGTCGGTGTCGTTTCGCTCCACGTCATCGCGGTCAGACCGGCCAGCGTGCGCGCGGAGTTTGCAGCCGCGCGCAGCTGCGTCAGATGCACGAGCTTCGCTTTCGTCGTTCCCGCGACGAGCGTCGAGTCCGTGTATGTGTGCGTCGTCGTCAGATCGGCGGCACTGAAGTCCGACGGCGAGCTGCCGGTGGCCAGGCTGCGCACTTTGTAGAGCACTGCCGAAGACGCCGGAGCGCCGCTGTCGTTGAACGTGGTCGCAGTGGTCGTGCTGCCGGCGAGCGCCCAGCCGGAGCCGCTGTTGCGCCACACTTCGTAGCCGCTGGCGTCGCTCACGCCCGTCCACGTCACCTGCGGCGTGCCGCCGGTGCTCGTGGCGTTCACGTGCGACGGCGCACCGAACGGCGGCAGCGACACGACGAGCGTGAGCTGCGTGATCGTCGAGCCGTAGGTCGAATCGCCGCTGTACGTCGAGGTGATGACGTACGAACCGGCCGCGAGATTCGTGAGCGTCGTCGAGAGCGCGGTGCCGTTGCTCAGATCGACCGTCGCCAGCTCCACGCCATCGCGGCGCAGCGTCAGCGTACCGGTCGGCAGTGGGCCGGTTTCCGGAGCCACGATGCTCGAGTTCACGGTCACGCTATCGCCTGCGGTGGCGGGATTGGAGGAGGTGCCGAGGTTGACGGTGGCGCGGGCGCAGGAGTTGAGGAACACGCCGACCGTGCCCGCGGAGTACGACGTCGCCAGCACGTCGTGACCACCGTCGCGGTTCACGTCCGCGATGGTGATGCCCATCTCCGTGCTCATGCCGTAGACGAGCGGATCGCTCGTGAACGTTCCGTTGCCGTTGCCGCGAAACGTGTTCACGCCCATGTAGCCGGACGTGGCGATGTCGAGATCGCCGTCGCCGTCGAGATCATCGAGCTCGAGTTTGTTGCCGCCCATCACCTGGCCGTTGTCGACAGGCGTGGCGAACGTCCGCGCCACCCCGTTGCTCAGCGCCACCTTCACCGGTTCCTCGGCGCCGCTGTTGTTCATGTCACGCGTCAGGATTACGAGATCGGCATAGCCGTCGCCGTTCAGGTCGCCCGCGCGGATGTCGCTCGGATAGACCGGCTGCTGCACGTTCAGCTCGATGGTGGTCGCGCTTTTGGTGAACTGGCCGCCTTCGCTCCCGAAGAAGAGCACCACGTTCCTGGTGCCGAGGAGGCTGAGTGCGACGTCGACGAAGCCGTCGTTGTCGAAGTCGCCTGCGGCGAGACCGGTGACGGACTCGCCATGGTACGGGTCGATGACGTAGTTCTCCGAATGCAGCACGAACGCGCCGCTCTGGTTTTCCATGAGAGCGAATTGGCCCGCCGCCCGGCTCACGGCGATGTCCATCTGGCCGTCGTGGTTGTAATCGAACGCAGCCATGTGCTGCGGGTTCTGGTAGACGAGCTGCGCGTCGGTGTACGCGACGGGCGTGAAGACGCCGTGGCCGTCGCCGAGGTAGGTCTGGAGGTGCGGCTTTTTGGTGGGGTCGGATGTGAATTGCACGGCGACGACAAAGTCGGCGTGACTGTCGCCATTGAAGTCGCCGGCGAGCACATCGCCCTGCGTTTCGCTCTGCAGCGTGATCGTCTTGTGCGTGTACGGATCGAAGCCGCCGCCGGGCAAGCCGAAGGCGACCGTAGCCGTACCGCCTACGTTGTTCACAACAACGACGTCGACCAGGCCGTCTTCATTAAAGTCGGCGGTGGCGAGGTCGCCCGGGTAATTGCCGACCGGGTACTGATTTCCCGGCCCGAGGCTGAAGCTGCACTGCGCATGAAGCGGCAGCACGGCCGCGCAGAGAACGATCGCGACGAGGAACGAGCGCATTCCGATATTCATGGACCAGGTTTGAACGCGGGAGCACCGCGGGGCCTTCCCGGTCGGGGCCGCCCCGGACCGCGCCGGCCGCCCCCGGGTCAGGCTCGCCCCTCCGCCCGCCCAGGCTCAAAGGCTCACAGGCTCAAAGGCTCAAAGTAGCCCCTGCTGCGCGATTCGCACCTTCGCGCCTGTGGCTCACCGCACATCCACACGTGCCCGCACTCGCGCGGCGCGTGCTGCCCATGCTGCGCGACTCGCACCTCCGCGCCAGCGGATCACGGCATCTCGCAAGGTGCCGCACTCGCGCGACGTGTGCTGCTCTGAGCCTTTGAGCCTTTGAGCCTTTGAGCCTTTGAGCCTGGTCGGGCGGCGGAAGAGCCTCTGAGCCTGGCGGGCGGGCCACCGCCGCCCCTCACCTGTCCCTAAACTTGTCCTTCTGCGAATCCGGCGTCTGATGATTGACGCGGTTCGGATCCGCGGAGTTCGAACGCGACACCTGCGGGCCGCCCGGATGCAGCGGCTGCTGGTCGGGCTGCGGCGATTTTGGTTCACTCGGCTTCGGCTGGTCGATCGTTCCCATGATGTTTCCTCCGCTGCGTTACATCTCAAGAAGCGTTCCCAATCCTTGCATGCAGACGCCTGCATGAACCCTCGTCGCCTCGCCGTCGTGTTCGCTTTTGTGGCCGCCGTTTCCACGACTGCTTTCGCGGTCGAACCGCGTGTCGAGCTGCACTCGATCGTCAGCGGCCTGCAGCATCCGGTGGCCATCACGCACGCCGGTGACGCGCGGCTCTTCATCACGCTGCAGGAAGGCCGCGTCGTGATCTACGACGGCGTGCGCGTGCTTCCCACGCCATTCCTCGATCTCTCGTCGCAGATCTCGACCGGCGGCGAGCGCGGCCTGCTCTCCGTCGCTTTTCATCCGCGCTATCGCGAGAACGGCTTCTTCTTCGTCAACTACACCGACCCCGCGGGCAATACCGTCATCGCGCGCTACCGGGTGTCATCGACCGATCCGAATCGCGCCGATCCGACCACCGGCACGCCGATCCTCCGCGTCACGCAGCCGTACGCGAACCATAACGGCGGCCAGCTGCAGTTCGGACCGGACGGCTATCTGTACATCGGGATGGGCGACGGCGGCTCGGCCGGCGATCCCGGCAACCGTGCACAAAATCTCTCAGAATTGTTGGGCAAGATGTTGCGCATCGACGTCGACGCCGCCACATACGCCATCCCGCCCTCCAACCCCTTCCTCGGCACACCCGGCGTCCGCGCGGAGATCTGGGCCTCCGGCCTGCGCAATCCGTGGCGCTTCACCTTCGACCGCGCCACGGGCGATCTTTGGATCGCCGACGTCGGCCAGGGCGCGCGCGAAGAGATCAACTTCCAGCCCGCCACGTCCATCGGCGGCGAGAACTACGGCTGGCACATCATGGAAGGCCGCAACTGCTACGAGCCGCCGTCCAACTGCAACACCAACTCGCTCGTCCTGCCCGTGCTCGACTACGGCCACGACAACAACGCCTGCTCCGTCACCGGCGGCTATCGCTACCGCGGCGCGCGCTATCCGCGGCTGCGCGGTATGTACATCTATGGCGATTACTGCAACGGCATGATCTGGGGCCTGAACGAGACCGCGAACGGCGGCTGGACGCCGAAGCTCCTCACCGACGCGAATTTCTCCATCAGCACATTCGGCGAAGACGTGAACGGCGAGCTTTACGTCGCCTCGTACAACGGCACCATCTACGCCATCGTCGACGCCCAACCCCTCGGACCAAAACTGCGATCCGTGCGGCACTAACGGCCGCGGCTGCGTAGAATCGACGGATGCGTCGTCTGGCGTGGGTCTTCACGCTGCTTCTCTGCTCGCCCGCGCTCTTCGCACGAACGCTGTCGTGGCCGTCGGTCGAAACGACCGCGCACCTCGATGCCGACGGCATGCTGCACGTCTCCGAACGGCAGACCATGCTGTTCGACGGCGACTGGAACGGCGGCGAGCGCGTCTTCACGATCCGATCGGGCCAGACCTTCGCGCTCAACGGCATCAAGCGCATCGGCGACAGCGGTGAAGAAATCCCGCTGCGTTCCGGCTCGCTCGCCAACGTCGACGAATACTCCGTCGACGGCGGCACCGTGCGCTGGCGCTCGCGATTGCCGAGCGATCCGCCGTTCGCGAATCAGCAACTCACCTACGTCCTCGACTACACCTACTCCTACATCCTCACCGACGTCGGCACGGGCAATCGCTATCTCTTCGCGCACGACTTCCTCGCGTCGAACCGCACCGGTGCCATCCAGCGATTCGCGCTGACGCTCGACTTCGATCCCGTCTGGCGGCACGAGCCGATCACGTTCACGCGCGAGCAGATCCCGCCCGGCGAAACCGTCGTTATCAGAGACGACCTCACGTACAGCGGCAGCGGCTCGCCGCGCTTCGTCACGAAAGTCGTTTCCGATCCCGCGATCTTCGCGCTGATCGCGCTGCTCTTCGCCGGCACGTTCGCCATCGTGCTGCTCTTCATCGCCAATCAACGGCGCGTCGGGCGGCTGCGCCGCATCGACGAACCGGTCACCGAAGAGTGGCTGAAGAGGCATGTGTTCTCGATGCAGCCGGAAGTGGCGGGAGCCGCGCTGCACAACGATGTCGGCGCGCCGGAGGTTGCGGCGCTGCTGGCGCGGATGACGGCGGAAGGAAAACTGAACAGCACCGTCGTCGACGGCGAGCTGCACCTGACGCGTCACAAGAACATCCTCCACGGACGCGAGTGGGCGCTCGCCGAAGCGATTTTCATCCACGGAAAGAACTCGACGAGCACGGCCGAGATCCGTGCGCATTACGCCGACATCGGCTTCTCGCCCGCGAAACCGATCAAGCCGTCAATCGATGAAGACCTCGACAAGATCCCCGGCTGGAAAGGCGGCAAACGCAGCGCGTCGTGGCTGCTGAACTGGCTGCTGCTCGGCGCGGCACTCGCGGCATTGTTCGTCGTGGGCCAACGGGAGGAAGGCGAAGTCGGACTGGCCTTCATCTTCGGCGTAGGGACGCTGATCATCGGATCGATCGTCGCGGCTTCGAATGCGCGCGGCATCTCGCACATCGGCCTGCGCATCTTCGGTCTGCTCTGCGCGCTCGCACCGTCGCTGCTCGTCCTCGCGCTGGTCATCTTCACCGCGCAGGAGATGCGCGTGTCGCTGCCGCTGCTCGTCGCGGTGACGTTCGGCATGCTCATGCTGACGCACTTTTTGTTTGACCTATTGAAGACGCCCGAATCCTCCGAGCGCGTTCTGCTGCGCAAGCGGCTGGCGCACGCACGCGATTTCTTCAAAGAGCAGCTGGACGCCGACCGTCCTCGCCTCCGCGATGAATGGATGCCCTACCTCATCGCCCTCGGCCTCGGCCAGCACGTCGATCGCTGGTTCTCGGCCTTCGGCGGAAAGCGGGATTCGCGCGACGACGTGTACGCCGCAGGAGCCGCGTCATCTTCGTTCGGCAGTGACAGCAGTTCGAGCTCGAGCGGCGATTCGCGGGCTGCGTTCACCGCGGGCGGCGGACGTTTCGGCGGCGGCGGCGCGACCGGCACGTGGGTCGCGGCAGCAGCCGGATTGGCGGCGGGAGTCGCCGCGCCGAGCAGCAGCAGCAGTAGCGGCAGCGACAGCGGATCGAGCGGCGGCGGCGGTGACAGCGGATCGAGCTCCGGCGGCGGGAGCATGGGCGGTTGGTGACGCGGCGTTTCGATGCGCTGCTGCGCGAGCTGTCGCAAGTGGAAGTCGACGCGTCGCGAGCGGTGAATCAATACTCCGCGATCGAAGGCGATCTCGCCGCGAACGCGATCCGCCGCCGCAATCTGCGCCTCTATCTCGACGAGCTCGACGCGCGCCGCCCGCGCATGCTGCTGATCGGCGAAGCGCCGAGTCATCGCGGCGGGCGATTGACCGGCATTGCGTTCGTCAGCGAGACCGTGATGCTCAGCGGCGTCGATCTCGCGAACGGCAGAATCATGGGCGGCGATCGCGGCTACAAGAAAGCCACCGAAGGGCCGCGGCTATCGACGGAAGCGAGCGCCACGATGGTGTGGGGAACGATTCGCACCATCGAGCCGCTGCCCGTGCTCTGGAACGCCTTTCCGTTCCATCCGTTCCATCCCGGCGAGCCGCTGTCGAACCGCGTGCCGAGCGCGGCGGAGCTGCTGATCGGCGAGCGCTTCATCGGCCGGATGCTCAAGCTCTTCCCGATCGAGCGCGTCGTCGCCATCGGCAATCAGGCCGCGCTGTCGCTCATGCGCATGAACATCGAGCACGTCAAAGTGCGCCATCCGTCGATGGGCGGCAAAAACCAGTTCGTTGAAGAAATGGCTCGCCTGTCGCAAGATGCGAAGCCATGAGCACCACCAAGAAGAGTCAGATCCAGCAGATCAAAGAAGGCCGCGCCATGCGGGAGCGCGTCTGGTCCGGCCGCCTGCAGCCATTCGGACCGAAATCATCGCTGCCGAACAAGAACGCCGTCGCGCTGTCGACCGTGCCGTCGTCGGCGAAGGAAAAGTACAACGGCGGACGGGAGGAGTAACGCGCCTCAGTAGACGAAAATCGCGAGCGTCGCATTCGGCTCGCCTGCGATTTCTACGGAGATCGTGTTCTCGCCCGCGAGCAGCCGTATCGGAATGTCGACGGCGCGCTGCTGTCGCTTGAATGTGTCGGGAGTGGCCAAGGCCAAGCCGTTCAGGATCACCGTGGCGCTCGTCGCCGGCACGCCTGATGTTCCGCCGTTGACGATCCGCAGAGTGCGCGCCGAATCGTCGCCGTTGAAGTCGAACGTGCTGACGACGGCGCGCGGCTGAGCGGTTCTTCGCGTGTACGAGTCAAAGAACACCAACGCGCGCGGCGTGATGGCGAAGTGAGAATCGCTCCACGTGTACACGCTCTGCGCGACGGTCGGCAGCGGCCCGTGATCGGGCGATTCCCGTGTCACATCCACGACTTCGCGATTGACCGCGTCTTTTCGACCATCGCCATCGAAGTCGACGAACGTCACGTCCGCAAATGCGCTCCACTCCGCATCGTGGCCATGCGGCGGAGTGATCGATGTCAGATGCCCACCGGCATACCGAAAAACCCACGTCCACGGAAAGCCGTGATCGCTCGTGTACGTGGCGATCACCTCGGCCGTGCCGTCACGATCGAGATCTTCGACCGCCACGTCCACTGACCCGCCGAGCATTCCCGGCTCTTCCGACGCGAAGACCACCGCCGCGTCACTCCCATCGCCCTTCACCAGAACGAACGCGCCTTCCGTCCCGTTTGCATATGCGATGGCCGCGTGAGAAATGTGATCGTAGGAAACGTGAGCCACCGCACAGTCCACGTTCGGTCCGCTCTCGAGTAAGCCATGCGGCACGAACCGCCGCGCGAGCGGATCCTGGCAGGCGGAGCCGACACACGACACCGCCGTCATCAGCAGCAGAAACGCCGGAATCACAGGCCGCATCGAAAACTCCTCACGTCACTTGAAGATTGGCTTCGTCGAAGTCGGATACCAATGACTGACGAGCCTGAACACATCATCAGGATAGTCATAACGGCCGTTGTATTGCCGAAGCGGCACACGGAAGCTTTCCATGAACGTAGCTTCTGACGTGAGATCAGGCGGTTCGCGGCGGAACCGTTGCTGCGCCTTCCGCTTCATGAACATCGCCCCGACGACGAGACTGGAGCATCCCGCGTCGAGGTTCGCACTTTCGTCGGTGAGAAATGACGGATTTCGATCTTCGACGCCAACTCGAAAGTTGTATTCATCATTTTCTACCGCTGTCGTCCACAAAACCTGCATCACGCCGTAACTGGAAGCCATTGTGGTTTGCGCGGTGAAGCCGAGTGCGCGAGATGCGTCTTCCTCGATCGCATCACGCTTCCATTTCTTTCCCAACATCCGAAACCAATTCTCACGCCGCCGTGTATCGTTGCCGATGTAGATTTCATAGGCGGTAACCTGCTCATCACCGGCGGCGATTGCGCGGAAGCTTGCCGGGCTCGTCGTCGCGGCTGGCGGGCAAGATTGGTGGTCCGCATCGATCTCATACCTGCTGCGGAACGTGAGGTCCTCTGCTTTCAGCCGCTCACCATCGGAGGCGGCTCCCTGTGCGGCACACGTCGCAAGGCGGTAGGCGGCGTACTTTGGATCCGCGAGCTTTCCCGGCGAACCAGCGAAGTTGTCCCAATCGGTCGTCAGAGGCTCATACCGATACTGCCGCGGATTGAATCGCCGCACACTCTCCCAGTCTGCATGCGCCTTTAGAAGCTGCGGAGGGTACCCGGTAATGTTCGCCCACCGCACGATGTGCTCGTCGATCAAATAACGGGGATCGCTCGCGCTACTGGGCGGAGGGCCGAGTGTGTCCGGCTCAATCACTGTCACATCCACCGCGACGATTGGCGCACCGACCATGAGCGGCACGATGAGCACCTGTACCGTACCCAGTGAGTTGCAATGAACGATGCTGACGTCCCGGGTCCGCCCGGGCCAAGAGCGAGAACCGTCTCCTCTTGAAACAGCGGAGGAATCGTCCGCGCCTCCACCTGCGTACGGATGGCCGCCGGAAGATCGTGCGGAATGAGGTCAGGAGCTTCGCTACGTTCGCTGTAAAGCGACGTCAGCGAAATCACCGGCAGCAGGTCCCCTTGCTTTTTCACGATCGCAATGTCGAATACGGCACCGAGGGGCAATTGAGCCGCCGACGCGGACGCAGCGTTACGCTCGACCGTGAATGGTGTGCTGCCTTCTGTGTGTGGCGCAATGCGTACAAAATACGGTTCCGGCGCAGTAAACCGAACGTTATCGAGATTGATGCTATAGCCATTGGGCGAGTACGGCGCATCGATGGTGATGAATCCGGAGGAGCGCGCGATGGAAACCGTTTTCATCACGAACGGTGAGCTCACTGAAGTGACGAAGATGCCGTCGGTTACCTGCAGCGGCGTGAAATTGAAATCTCGATCGATACTGCCGGCGCCGCGAACATCGAAGCTCACATCGGTCGCGCCGGCCGGTATCGCAATCGTCACGGCAGCCGTGCCGGTGAATTGATACTGGAGATGTAAACGACATTACCATCGGGCTCTCTGTAAAGAGTGCCGCCATTAAAAAAGGCCCCTTTGACGCGAATCGGCTGTGCGATCCCAATGCCGACGGTCCCAATGCCGGGTTCGTCGAAGGTGACCAGCACCTGAGCGACCGCGGTTGCAGCGCTAAAAACAGACACAAACGCCCAGAATGACAACGCGAGCCGCATGACGCACCTCTGGAACCCGGCTTCATTGTACGCGCGGCGCGGCGCTCATCCGCCGATGTGCGACATCTCCACTTTGCCGCGCTTACCCGCGCTCCTGAAGCACGCGCAGCGCAACTGAGCCCCAAGCGCGCATTCGCAAATTACGCCGCCGGCGCTGCTATGAGCCTATGAGCCTATGAGCCCATGAGCCTGGCCGGGCGGCGGTCATCCCCCGATGTGCGACATCTCCACTTTGCGCGAGACGTTCGCTTCCGCGCGCACTTCTGAATAGCGGTCTGTGCGCGTTTGCCAGATGTTCGCGATGAGCGTGCGCAGTTCTTCGTCGCTCGCGCCGTTGCGCATGCGGTGGCGGAGGTCGTAGCCGTTGCTGGCGAAGAGGCAGAGGTAGAGCTCGCCGTTTGCGGAGAGGCGCGCGCGCGTGCAGGAGCCGCAGAATGGCTGTGTGACGGAGGCGATGATGCCGATCTCTCCCGCGCCGTCCGCGTAGCGCCAGCGTTCGGCCACTTCGCCGAAGTAATTCGGATCCGCCGGCACGAGCGGCCATTCGCGCTGCAGCCTGTCGAGAATCTCGCGTGCGGAGACGACGTCTGCCGCGCGCCATTGATTGCTGTTGCCGACATCCATGTATTCGATGAAGCGCACGATGTGGCCGGTGCCGCGGAAACGTCGCGCGAGATCCACAATGTCGCGATCGTTCACGCCGCGCTGCACGACCACATCGATCTTGATCGGACGCAGACCCGCGGCATCCGCGGCGTCGATCGCATCGAGCACGCGCGCCCCCGGAAAGTTGACGTCGTTCATCCGCCGGAACGTCGCGTCGTCCAGTGAATCGAGACTGATCGTGATGCGCTTCAGCCCCGCGTCGCGCAGCGTGCGCGCCATCGCCGGCGTGAGCACGGAACCGTTCGTCGTCAGCGCGAGATCGTGCAGCCCGTCGATGGCCGCGAGCTGCTCGACGAGACGATGCAGATCGCGCCGCAGCAGCGGTTCGCCTCCGGTCAGGCGAATCTTTTCCACGCCCGCGCTGACGAAGGAACGCGCCAGGCGCGCGATCTCCTCGAACGTCAGCAGATCGGCGCGCGGGAGAAAGGTGAAATCGCGGCCGAACACTTCCTTCGGCATGCAGTATGTGCAGCGGAAGTTGCAGCGGTCGGTGACCGAGATGCGCAGATCGCGCAGCGGCCGGTCGAAAGCATCGCGAACCACCATCTCGCCGACGAAACTACGACGGCGGGAACAAAAACTCCAGCGGCAGGCGAATGCGGCTCGCCCACGCACGCTCGCTGTGATCGGCGCGGCGATCCTCGTAATAGCTCAACCGCTCCTCGTCCCAACCCTTCGCCGCGAGACTCTTGCGCAGCGCGCGAGCGCCCTGCATCGCTTCGTTGCCTTCGCGTCCGCCGATGTCCAGCCAGACGCGCGGCTTCTCGCCGGAGAATGCTTCCACCTCGCGCAGGATCACCTGGCCATCCCACCATACGGACGGCGACATCACCGCCGCTCCGCCGAATACCTCCGGATGCTTCAGCGCCAGCCACATCGTGTCGAGACCACCCAGCGACGATCCCGCCACCGCCGTGTGCTCGCGATCGCCGAGCGTGCGATAACGCTCGTCGATCATCGGCTTGATCTCTTCGATCAGCATCTTCGCGTGCTCGTGCGCGAGGCCGCCGCCATTGTGCTTTGCGTCGCGTGTCGGCGTGTACTCGTCGATGCGCGCCGGACCGGCGTGATCGATACCGACGATGATCATCGGCGACGCCGCGCGCTCCGCGATCGCCGCGTCCGCCGCTTCCTGCACGCGCCAGTATTGGCCGGGCACGAACGAGCGATGCGCTTCGAAGAGATTCTGCCCGTCGTGCATGTACAGCACGGGATAGCGGCGATCCGAACGATCGTCGTAGCCCGGCGGCAGATAGATGGTCAGCTCGCGCGTGTTGCCGCGAACGGTCGAGGTGAAAGCATCGATCTTTTCGATGCGGCCCGGCCGCGGCGCGGCGCGGCGATTTTCCAGCCTCAGGACGCGACGGAACGTCGTCCTGAGCGTGTCGCTCATCGTTTTCATTCGTGTTTGCCTGTTACGACGGCGTCAGCTCGCGGTAGCCGCTGCGCCAGTAGACGAGCGGCTGCCCGTCTTCCATCCGCGCATCGATGACCTCGCCGACGAAGATCGAGTGATCGCCGCCCGGGAGCTGCTCCGTGACGCGGCACTCCAGCGTGCAGATGGCCCCTTCGATCAGCGGCACGCCCAGCTCGCCGCGGCGCGTGCGCGTCTCTGCGAATTTGTCGCCAGCGCGCGAAGCGAAGCGGTTGGAGATGTCACCCTGGGAGAGGCCGAGGATGCTGACGCCGAAGGTGGAGGAGGCGGCGATGGCGGCGTGGGATTTCGCGTTTGATTCGATGCAGACGAGCACGAGCGGCGGGCGCAGCGAAAGCGAGGCGAACGACGCCACGGTCATCCCGAAGTCTTCGCCCTGATACGAGCTCGTCACCACCGTCACGCCGCTGGCGAAGTGGGACATCGCCGCCTTGAATGTCGCGTCATCGATCATGGCGCTAGATCGTACTGCAAACTTTCGGCGCGCCCCGGCGTATGAGGACAGCGGAGGTCATTTCATGCGTCGGACTCTTCTTGCGGCAGCGCTTCTCCTTTCGGCCACGGCAGCGTGGGCGGCAACGGAAGACACGATCAAACGCGGCTTCAACGTCAGCGACGGCGGCACGCTCACGCTCGACGCCGACGTCGGCGACGTCAAAGTGGTCGCGGGCGGCAGCGGCGTCGCGGTGGAGATCCATCGCCGCGCGCGCAACGCGGACGACCTCAAAGAGCACGAGGTCACGTTCGCGCAGAACGGCAACGACGTCACCATCAAAGGAGAGCGCGAGCGCTCCTGGTTTCGCACCGACTGGAACTTCGACGTGCAGTGGAACATCCGCGTGCCGAAGCATTTCAACGTGAAGCTGCACACCTCCGGCGGCGACATCGACCTGACCGATCTCGACGGCACCGTCGACGCCGACACGTCAGGTGGCGATGTCAGCGCGGGCCGCATCTCCGGCCCCGCCACGCTGAAGACTTCCGGCGGCGACATCGATGTGAAGCTCGCGCGCGGCAACGTCGTGGCGAAGACCTCCGGCGGCGACATCACCGTCGGCGACTCCGACGGCACCGTCGAAGCGCGCACGTCGGGCGGCGAGATCACACTCTCCCGCGTCGGCGGCGACGTCTACGCCCGCACCTCCGGCGGCGGCATCAAGATCGAAGAAGCATCGGGCACCGTCGATGCGTCGACGTCCGGCGGCTCGATCACGGCGCGTCTCGCGCGGCAGCCGCGCGGCGATTCGAAGCTCTCCACCAGCGGCGGCAGCGTGACGGTGTGGCTGGCCAGCGGCATCGGCGTCGATCTCGATGCGCATTCGAGCGGCGGCGACGTCACCTCCGACATCCCCGTGACGGTTCTCGGCAAAATGGATGAAGACACCGTGCGCGGCAAAGTGGCTGGCGGCGGACCGAAGCTCGTGCTGCGCACCTCCGGCGGCGGCGTGCGCGTGAAGCAGATGTAGCGATTTCGTGCAGGGCCGCATCGTTCCCGGCCCTGCACAACCCGCCTTTACAGCGCGAAAGCGGGCCTTCATCCCAGCCGTAGTTCGCGAACCGCAGCCGCGCTTCTACCATGGCGGAATGCCCAGCCTCGGTGGTGTCCTCTCCTCTGTCGTCGTCACCGCCCTCCTCACGACATCGCTCTTCGCACAACCAGCTGCGCCGCATCGTCGCGAACCGCTCGAGCGCGCCGGCGGCACGAAGGCCGCGCGCATCGCACCATCACCGACCGTCACGCTGATCGTCGAGTTCCGCGAGCCGCTCACGGCGCGCGCAGAAACGCTGCAGCAGCGCGTCGCGCAATTGCGCACCGATCTGGCGGGATTCGTCGAACAGCGCGGCATCGCCAGCAACGCCGCACCCGCAGAGAGCCCGCGCATCCGCCGCACGTTCTCGCGCGTGCTGTACGGCGCGAGCCTCACTGTGCCGCGCGAGCTCGTCGCGAAAGTGAAAGCGCTTTCGTACGTCGCGGCCGTTCATGAAGCGCGCACGTTTCAGAAACTGTCCGACGACGGCGTGGAGCGCATCAACGCGAAGAAAGTGTGGACGGTGCACGGCACGCGCGGCGCGGGCGTCACCGTCGCCATCATCGACACCGGCGTCGACTACACGCACCCCGCCTTCGGCAACGGCCTCGGCAGCGCATTCAAAGTGCGCGGCGGCTGGGACTTTGTGAATGACGACGCCGATCCGATGGACGACAACGGCCACGGCACGCACGTCGCCGGCATCGTCGCGGCGAATGGCGCAGGCCTTACCGGCGTCGCGCCGGACGCTTCGCTGATCGCGTACAAAGTGCTCGACGGCCTCGGATCGGGCGACGAAGACAACATCATCGCGGCCATCGAGCGCGCGGTCGATCCCGATCAGAACGGCGACACCTCCGATCACGTCGACGTCATCAACATGAGCCTCGGCGGCGCCGCGCAGGCCGACGACCCGACCGCGCTGGCCGTGGAAAACGCCAGCGCGAAGGGCGTGCTCGTCGTCGTTGCCAACGGAAACGGTGGCGATTACGGCTTCGTCCCTTCACCCGCCATCGCCCCATCCGCGATTTCCGTCGGCGCAATCGACGGCAACGACTACATCGCCGACTTCAGCTCGCGCGGACCGGCGTACGACTACTCGATGAAGCCGGAGCTCGTCGCGCCCGGCGTCGGCATTCTGTCGAGCGTGCCGCAAGGCGGACAGGCGGAAGCGAGCGGCACGTCGATGGCTTCGCCGCACGTCGCAGGCGTCGCAGCGCTGATCAAATCGCTGCACCACGACTGGACGCCGGCGGAAGTAAAGTCCGCGATCGTTTCGACGACCACGTCGCTGAACGATGAAGTGATGATCATCGGCGCAGGACGCGTCGACGCGCTGAACGCTGCCGGCACATCCACGCTGCTCGATACCGCGTCCGTTAACTTCGGCCGCGTCGATCCGAAGATCGCGGTGTGGCGCGGCACGAAGACGATCACGCTGCGCAACGTTTCCGCCGCAACCGAAACGCTCACCGCGAACGTCAACGGCGTGCGCAACGGCATCGCCGTCACGATCGAGCCCGCGACGATGACGCTCGCGCCGGGCGAAGCGAAGAGCGCCACCGTCTCCATGGCACTAACCAACGCCGCAGTTCCTGCGCCGCGAGAAGGCTCGCTTTCGTTCGGCGGTCAGATCGTCTGGAGCGGCGGCAGCGTGCCGGTGCACGTGCCGTGGAGCTGCGTCAAAGGCGCGTTCCTCACCATCGAAGTCGAGAACGCACCGTTCGGCGCCGACGCCGCGATCCTCGGCGATCGCCTGAAGTATCACGGCCTTCCGTTCGGCGAAAACATGCGCATTCTCTGGCGCCTCGAACCGGTGGATGTCGTCGTCAACGGTCCGGATGCGGACGATCATTTTCAGGTCGTCGTGTCGGAGCAGGTCGACATGGAGACCGCGCCGACGGTGCATGTGAATCTGCGCGATGCGCGCTACGGCATCACCACGAACACGATCGATCCATCCGGAAAGACGATGGTCCAGGACGGCCGCGAATGCATCGACGAGATCATTCTCGGCTTCCCCGGCAAGCGCCGCGTTTCCTTCGAGCAACTCGCGGGCGATCCCAACTATCAGGTTCTGTTCAGCAGCGCCTCGCCGCGCGTGAAGACGTACATCGCCAGCCGTTGCGGCGACGTCGCGAACAACGCCTTCTACGTCGCGATGCACGAGACACGCGACGGCATCTCCGGCGACATCACCAGCACCGCCACGCCGCGCTGGCTGCAGCAGGACGTGCACTTCCTGCCCGAAGTGGATGCCACCAAAGGGATGACCGAGGCGATGACGACGATGCGGTTCGCGGGGCCGGAGTACGAGTATTTTCTCGACGGCGGATCGTTCTCCATCATGCGCGGAACGAAGCCGACGCTGTCGCTCTACTACACGCCCTCCACCTCGCCCGACGTCGATCTCGTCTCGTGGCTGGAGCGGTGGACCGAGTGTCCGAAAGGCGGCGACTGCGGCCTCGTCACCGAAGCTCATCTCTACCTCGGTGAAGAAAGCATCGCCGTCGACAGCGACATCTTTCTCACGGTCTCGCCGATGGCGTATCGCATTCCGCGCGGCGCGCCGCTGACGTTCGGCGATGCGCCCGTGTGGCCGAGCGCGGGCTTCAACTTCAATCCCGGGTTGTGGCTCTTCCTCGCGCGCTGGCACGGACCGCTGGGAGAAGAGCGCCTGTCCGACACGGCCACGGCGAAGGTCGCGGTGTACGACGCGAACGGCACGTTGCTCGGCGACGGAACCGCAGGCATCGCCAAAGCCGAGACGCTGCCGCCGGGACGGTATCGCGCGGAGTCGATCGATTCACGCCACGCCATCGGCAGCGTGGCCGGTCAGGCGAAGTTCACCGGCTGGGTGCAGAACGCAAAGACCGACTCGCTGCTGCCGCTCTTCACCGGCTTGCGCATCGTCGACACGAACGACCGGCAGATCACGAACATCGATCGCAACGGCCACGCGTCGCTGCTCTTCTCCGCCACGGACAACACGCACGACGAGCGTACGTCGTTCATCATCCGCGTGCCGCCGCGCGAAGCGGCAACGGTCGTCGAATACCGGCAGCACGGTTACGCGGAATGGCGCCGCCTGCCGATGACCATCGCCGCCCGGCACTACGAAAACAACAGCTTCCTCCTCGGCGGCGTCGGCACGATGTTTCGCGTCGATCTGTCATCCGTGGCGGCGGAGCTGAGCGGCTTCGTCGATCTGCGTCTGCAAGTGGAAGATGAAGATGGCAACACGTCGGAGCTGCTGCTCGAGCCGGCGTTCTCCGTCGGCGGCGAGCGGACGGGCGGGCGGAGGCGCTCCGTGGGCCACTAAAGCGGAGCGTTACGCCGACGCGAGAATCGCTTTCGCTGCCGCACGCGCGCTGGTGAGCGCGGCATCGGAGAGCATGCCTTCGTTGCCGACCCAATCGCCGGCGATGTACAGCCCCCGCACCGGCGTGATCGGCGATGGGCGTTGCGTAGTCGGCGTGATCAGCGCGTTCGACACCGTCATCGACGGCAGAAACCGGCGGTGCACGAGCACGTTGCGCCAGCCGGGCTGGATCGTGTCGAGCAGCGCTTCCATCTCGCTCTCATCGCGCGCCGATTCTGCGCTGCGCCGGACGCGGCTTTCCTCGACCTCGTCGCTGTGTCCGGCCACGCTGCTCTTGCGGTACTTCGCGACGTGAATCAGTGCGCCGCCGCGCGGCGTGAGCTGCGCCCATTGCGAATGGACGGAGAGATACAACGGCTGATCGATGCCCAGCGCGAACGTCTTGCGCGGCTCCGGCAGTTTCGAAAGCGCGACGTCGAGACAAGCCGCGGTGATCTTGCGCGCGGACGTCCAGCCATTCGTCACCTTCGCGTCGCCGACGAGCTCCGCGGCCGTGTTCGGATCGACCGCCAGCACCACCGTGTCGGCGGGAAGGCGCGGACCGCTCACGTCTTCCGGCTTCAGCTCCGGCAGCGCAATCGATTGCGTATCCATCCGATCGGCGTCGACTTCCAGGCCGCCCAATTCGATCGATTGCACCGCGCCGTCGTGATGCACGCCGACGATGCGCGAGCTCGTCACGAAATTCACGCCCGCGGCGACGGCGGCGCTGTGCATCGTATCGACGATCTTCTGCCACCCTTCGTCGACGTAGAGCACGCCGCGCAACGAGATCTTCAACTGCGCGAGCGCGGCCGCGGCGCTCTCCGTCTCCGCGTGATCGGCATACGTGGCGAGGCGCATCAACGCTTCCATGACCTGGCGCAGACGCTCGTTGGAGACGTTCGCGTCGAGCCATTCGCGCGCGGTCATCGTGGCGTAGCGCGAAGGATCGAGCCGCCAGACGCGCAGAAGCAGCGCGGCCAGTTCCGCTTTCGCTTTCACCGTCAGGAGCGAGCTCGTGATGAAGCCCGCGGGCGTGAACGGCAGCGTGTACGTCTCGCCGCCCAGCACCGCGACGCCTTTCGATTTCACGCGTCCGCCCCGCAGCGGCACGCCGAGCTCGCGATAGACGGCGGCGCCGGGGCCGGAGCGATAGATTGCGTGGGCGCCGAGGTTGAAGCGGTAGCCGTGGCGGAGATGCGTGATGGCGCGGCCGCCGAGGGTGCGGCGCTTCTCGAAAATCGTGACGCGGCGGCCTGCGCGCGCGAGATAGAGGGCAGCAGCGAGGCCGGCCAGGCCGCCGCCGATCACCACTACGTTTTTGCTCACGGTTCCGGGATGGTAACGCAGCGCGGAGGAATCCGTGGCACAATCGCCCGCGTCGGCTCCCCGCCGAAACCGACGTGGCGAATTGTGCCGCCACACCGGTTGTTTTCCTTTGCGTGGTCCGACGCAAACGGAAAATGAGAGAGCAGCAGTTCGAGTATCTGAAGACGATGCGTACGACTAAGCGACTCGCGATGAGCGTGATTGCTGCGCTCCTGCTCGCGGCAGGCTCGGCCATGGCCGCAGTCCCGTCGGAGTTCTACACGAACATGCTGCGACGCGGCGTGACCGACTACAACGCCGGGCGTTTCGAGGCGGCGGCGAGCGAGTTGCGCATCGCCGCATTCGGGCTGCTCGATGCGATCGATCAGTACCAGACCGCGCAGATCTACTCCGCGCTCGCGTCCGAGAAGCTGACGCAGGAAGGCGAAGCGCGCCGTGCCGCGGAACGCGTCGTCGCGGCGGAAGGCGTGCAGGCTCGGTACGCGTCGTTGTCGATCCCGAGCGACATCCGCGCCGCGTTCGAAACGCTGGCTGCGCGGCTGCTCACGGCTTCGCAAGCTGCGAAATTGCCGCGCGCGCCGGCGTCGTCGGCTGCCGTGCAGCCGGATGTCTCCGCGACACCCACGCCGGTGAAGACGCCGCCGAAGACGCAAACTCCGAAAGTCGAAACGCCGAAAGCCGAAACGCCGAAACCGGCGCCGCAGAAAACCGAGCCGCCGAAGGCGCAGCCTGCGCCGAAAAAAGTCGAGCAGCGCTCCATTCCTGCCGAACAGATCGTGGTCGATCCTCCGAAAGCGAAGACGACCACCACCACCACGACGACCGTTCCGCCGGTGCCTCCACCGCCGCCCGCGGCGAAGACCGTGGACGTGCAGGCGCGCTTCGCCACCGCGGAAGCGGCGCTGCTGCGCAACGATCTCGCCTCCGCCCGCACTGCACTGCGCGAGGTGGCCGACGTGCCGTCGCTCGACCGCGCCGCGCTGTTCCGTCTCGCGGAAGGCGCGTATCGCGCGCGCGACTTCAACACCGCGCTGCGCGCGTTCCGCCGCATCGGCACGTTCCACCCGGGCGAAGAGCCTTATCACTACTACTTTGCCGTGGCGCTGTACGAAACCGGTGCGTACGGCGAAGCGAAGCGCGAGATCAACGCCGCGCTGCCGTTCATCGAAGTGACGCCGGATGTGGCGCGGTACCAGGAGAAAATCGACCGCGCGCTCAATTAAGCGTGGGTCTTGACCGGCGCGGCAGCTCTCTCCCCTTCCGTCACTTACGTCTTTTCGTCTAGAATCGCCGCGGTCTCGCGACCAGCCGCTCCACCAGAGAAAATTAAGGTGCGTCCAATGAAAAAAATTGTCTTCGGTCTGGCCCTGCTTCTGATCCCGATGATTGCCGCAGCCGCCGATCGTCCGGCCACCCCGGAGATCAACCCGCCTTCCAACGGTGAGGAGTGGGGTCGCCTGAGCAGCACGGAGAAGCTCTTCTGGGCCATCGGTTACTCACAGGGCTACCAGGAAGCTCTCGCCAAGATCGACGTGACTTCGGGTCCCAGCTCGCCGTGCGCCAGCCTCGCCGCGCGCACCGAGCGCCAGACATCGACCGCGGGTAAGGTCACCGGCTTCGAGCTCGTCTCCGGCCTGGAGCGGTTTTACGGCGATCCGGCCAATTCCGTCATCCCGATCGGCAGCGCGATCCGTATCTATCTGCTGCAGGCCAGCGGCAAAGATCAGACGACCATTCAGGAGCTGATCGACACCGCCCGCGTCCTCGGCCAGCAGGCTTCCGCCCGCCCGGTCCGTCAGTAACGCTTTCCTCGTAATCGCGGTACACTCCGGCCGTCATTCGGCTCCGGCCGGGAGGTTGTGTGCGAACTCGCAATCGATTCGCCGCTGCAGTACTCGTATTCGTTTCTGTCCTGACCATTTCCGCCGCGGGACAGGAGGATGCGCCGCTCCCCACCGTGCGCGCCAAAGCCACGAGCGCGACGTCCGGCGAGCCGACGGTGTTCCTCGCCGTCGAGCCCATCCGCGATTTCCGCATCCCCACGCTGGGTGAAGCGGCGCGCAACAACGATTACGCATCCTTCGATTCGCTCTACACGACGGCGAAAGAACGCGGCGAGAACGTCGCCGCCTATGCCGCGTTGCACGAGCTCTGGTCGTATCAGATGTCCAGCCCGATCGGCGCGTTCTACGGCGAAGAGCTGCACGATCGCTTCGCGCGCGCGTATCCGGGCTACGCGAACTTCATCGCCGAATACCGCATCGTCGACAGCCACGGCAGTGTCTTCTATCCGACCGCCGAGACGCGCGAGTTTCTGCTCGAGCGCGCGAAGAACAACGAGCGCGCGCCGCGCGTGCTCCTCGCCGATGCGAGCGATTCGATCGCCACCGAGCCGCATGCCACGAAGCGCGTGCGCTTCCACAAAGCGGCGCTGGAGAAGCCTCACGCGAAAACGGTTGGAGCGGCGGG
>DASSMK010000076.1:0-5451 GCA_035688915.1 Thermoanaerobaculia bacterium | reverse complement strand
CTCACAAACTCCGAATGCCCCGTGTCCGGTGCGATCATCAGCGCTTCGCCTTGGTCGAACCAGGGCGGCAGGATCGTGACGGTGGCGTCGCCGGCGGGGAGGACGAGTTTGTGGTGGAAGTGGCCGAAGATTACGTTCGTGAAGCCTTCGGCGCTGCGCTTCTTTCCGTAGGCTTCCATCAGCTCGACTGGCAGCTTGTACTTGTGTTTGAAGTTCGAGCCGGCCAGGCGGCGTTCGACGTCGTCGACGAAGTTGCGGGCCATCTTTTTCGGGATGAGATTGATGGCCAGTTTCGACAGTGGATTCTTCGAGGCGCGGCGCCAGAAGCGATACGGCCAATCGCGGTCGTTGATCATGTCGCCGTGCACGATCAGGTACTTTTTCCGGCCGGCTTGGATCGGGTATTCGAGCGCGATGTCGGTGACTGCGTCTTCGACGAACGAACCTTTCAGAAAAAAGTCGCGATTCCCTTCGACGTAATGCACGCCGATGCCGCGGTCGCGCACTTCGCGAAACTTCGCGAGGACTTTTTCGACCGATGCGGTTTTGAATTTGTCGTGCGCGATCAGGTAGTGAAAGAGATCGCCGTTCAGGTACAGCGCGCGCGGTTGCAGCGCGGCCAGGCGATCCATCCAGGCGTTCACTTTCGTTTCGCTGCCGTCGGAGAGACCGATGTGCAGATCGCCGATGACGAAAATCTGTCCCGGCGGAATCATGCGTCGAGCTCCGCGAGCACGCGCTCGAACGTCTCGTACGACTCCTGCCCGAACAGGCAGTAGATGACGCGCTCCACCGAGCGCGCACGTTTGCGAAAGTCGAGCGTCGCGCCGAGCATCACGCGGGCGCAGCGTTCGAACGTGAAGCCGAACGCACCGGCGCCCATGGCTGGCAGCCCCACCGACGCTAGTGCGAGCTCCTCCGCCCGCTCCAGTGACGCGATCGTCGCGAGCCGCAGCTTCGCATCTTCATCGCCTTCGCCCATGCGCGGCACGACGGCGGTGATGATGAACCGGCAGAGGAGATTGCCGCCCGGCTCCGCCACGGCACTGCCGACGCGCGCGCCATTCTTCAGCTGCGGGCTGGCGGGATTGACGATCGCGTCGACTTTCAGCGACGTGACGTCCGCGCGGAGGAGTTGGATGTGCATGGTTTAGTGATTAGCGGTTAGTGATTAGTGATTAGCGGCGTGTGCCATCACGCGGAGAGCGTGCCGCCGGCGCAGCTCTAATCACTAATCACTAACCCCTAATCACTTCTCCCTCATAACGCCGTCTTCAAATTCGCCCGCGGCCCTTCCCCATACGCCGATTCGATCGCGTCGATCGCATCCGCAGGCGCGGATGGCGGAACGACGATCTCGATGCGGCAGTAGTGATCGCCTGCGGTGCCGTTTTTCTTTTTCACGCCGCGGCCGGAGAGCTTGAGCGTCTTGCCGCTTTGCGTGGCGGCGGGAACGCGCATGCGCACCGTGCCGTGCAGCGTCGGCACATCGATCTCCGCGCCGCGCATCGCTTCGCCGACCGTGATCGGCAGGTCGATGTAGATGTCGTCGCCTTTGCGCTCAAAGAGCGGATGCGGCTTCACGCGCACGGTGATCTGGATGGACGGCTTCCCTTTGCGCGGCACGCGGATCTTCTGGCCGTCGCCGATGCCTTCCGGAATCTTCACGTTGATGCGATCGCCGTTGATGGTGAGCGACATCGTCGCGCCCTGGATGGCGTCGCGAAATTCGACCGTCATCTCCGCCTGCAGCTCGGGCTCCGGCGCTTCGGCGAAGCCGCCGAATCCACCGCCGCCGCCGCCACCGCGCGGAGCACCGCCGCCGCCGAACAGATCGCCGAAGATGTCGGTGAAGTCGATGCCACCACCGCCACCGCCCGGACTGCGGCGCGGACCGCCGCCACCGGAACTGCGCGTGCTGCGTCCGCGTCCGCCGCCGCCCATGAACTCGGAGAAATCAAATCCGGCAAACGGATTCGCGCCGCCCGGCCCGAACGCTTCGCGTCCCAACCGGTCGTACTGCCCCCGCTTCTCCGCATCCGAAAGCACCGCATAAGCCTCGGAGATCTCTTTGAACTTGTTCTCCGCGTCCTTGTTCCCCTTGTTTTTGTCGGGGTGGAACTTCTTGGCGAGGTTGCGGTACGCCTTCTTGATCTCGTCGTCGGTGGCGGTCTTCTTCACGCCCAGGACTTCGTAGTAATCCTTCTCGGCCACGACGGAAAGTATAGAGCGCTCTCTCGCGCTCCTTGCGCGCCGCGCGGTTCTTGGAAAGAATCTCGCACCGGGGGGGCGGCATGTACGGGTCACTCGCGCGACGAAACGTGCTCACGATGATTCTGGCCGGCGGAATGGGCGAACGCCTTTTTCCGCTGACGCGAGACCGCGCCAAACCGGCCGTGCCGTTTGGCGGCCGCTATCGCATCATCGACTTTGTCATCAACAACTTCATCAACTCCGGCTTCTTCAAGATCAAAGTCCTCACGCAGTTCAAGTCGAACTCCCTCATCGAGCACATCACGCGCACCTGGCGCCTAGTTCCCGAGATCGGGCAGTACGTGGACGTCGTGCCCGCGCAGATGCGCAAGGGGCCGTTCTGGTTCCGCGGCACCGCGGATGCGGTGTTCCAGAATCTCGAGCTGATCTTCGATGAAGAGCCGGAGTACGTCTGCGTCTTCGGCGGCGATCACATCTACAAGATGGATGTGAATCAGATGCTGCAGGAGCACATCGCCAACGACGCCGATCTGACGATCGCCACGATCCCGGTGCCGGCGGAGGAAGCCGTCCATTTCGGCGTGGTCGAAGTGGACGACAACTTCCGCGTGACGGGATTCGTGGAGAAGCCGAAGGAAGGGGCGCGCACGATTCCGGGACGGCCGGACATGATCCTCGCCTCGATGGGCAACTACATCTTCAAGGCGAGCGTGATGATCGACGTACTGCAGCGCAATTCGCTGCGCAACGCCGGGGTCGATTTCGGCAAAGAGATCATCCCGCAGATGTACCCGAAGATGAAGGTGCACGCGTACGACTTCGCGAAGAATTTCATCCCCGGCGAAGACGAAAACAACCGCGGCTACTGGCGCGACGTCGGCACGATCGATTCCTATTTCGCCGCGGCGCTCGACCTCGTGGCGGTCACGCCGAATTTCAATCTGTACAACCCGTCGTGGCCGATCATCTCGGCGCCGATGCACCAGCCGCCGGCGAAGTTCGTCTTCGCCGATTCGAAGTCGCAGCGCATCGGCATCGCCACCGATTCGCTCGTCTCGGACGGCTGCATTCTCTCCGGCGGCACGATCAATCGCTGCGTGCTGCACACGCGCGTGCGGGTGAATTCGTACGCCGACGTGGACGAGTCGATCCTGATGGACGGCGTGGAAGTGGGCCGCCATTCGAAGATCCGCCGCGCCATCATCGACAAGGGCGTGAAGCTGCCGCCGTACACGACCATTGGCTACGATCTCGATGCCGACCGCCAGCGCTTCACCGTCACGGAGTCGGGCATCGTGGTGGTGCCGAAAGGCTCCGCGATCGAGGAAAGAGTCACCGCATGAATGGAAAACCACGTACCGACGGACGCGCCGCGGACGAGCTGCGCCCCGTCGTGATCCGCCCGCACTTCACGAAGCACGCGGAAGGCTCGGTGCTGATCGAAGTCGGTGACACGAAAGTGATCTGCACCGCCACGATTCAGGAAAAGGTGCCGCCGTTTCTCTACCGCACCGGCCGCGGCTGGGTGACCGCCGAGTACGGGATGCTGCCGCGCGCGACGACGGATCGTGTCGATCGCGAAGCCGCGAAGGGGAAGCAGGGCGGCCGCACGATGGAGATCCAACGCCTCATCGGCCGCTCGCTCCGCGCGGCGGTGAACATGGAGCTGATGGGCGAGCGCAGCATCATGATCGACTGCGACGTGATCCAGGCCGACGGCGGCACGCGCACGGCATCGATCACCGGCGGTTACGTGGCGCTCGTGATCGCGCTGGGCCGCCATTACGTCGACGGCAACATGCCCAGCTGGCCGATCGTCGACGTCGTCGCCGCCGTCTCCGTGGGCATCGTCGGCGGCAATCCGGTGCTCGACCTGAATTACGAAGAGGATTCGAAAGCCGGTGTGGACATGAACATCGTCGGCACCGACAAAGGCCGCTTCGTCGAGCTGCAGGGCACCGCCGAAGGCGCAACGTTCAGCGAAGAAGAGATGACTGCGATGGTCGGCCTGGCCAAAGGCGGCATCCAACAGCTGATCGAAAAGCAACGCGAAGCCCTCGCGCCCATCCTGTCGCGCGTCGACAACATGGCTCGCGAGCGGTTGAATCGGAAGTTTCGGTAGGGGTAATGACCGGGGGGCCTCCGGCGGCCGGGGCCAATGGCCCCGGACCCCATTGGTTGGCTTAGCCCTCCGCGCGCAGTCGTCGCAACTTGCGCAGACGTGTCGGCGGAGGGCTAGGCCAACCAACGGGTCCGGGCCCGTGGCCCGGCCGCCGGAGGCCTCCGGTCGTCACCCCTTCCGAATCCCAATCCCAACCAACGCAAGCACCGTAAGGGCCGCGAGGATGGAGCCGAGACGGAAGGACCAGGGGTCGTACCAGACCTTCACGTCGAGCTCACCTTGCGGCACCGCGAAGCCGAGGAATGCGCCGTTCACGCGGATCGGATCGATGCGGGCGCCGTTGCGGGACACCTTCCAGCCGGGCCACCACGGGATGCTGCTGGCGACGAGTGAGTAGCGTGGGGCGACGACGTGGATGCGATATGACGTTGGCGACGCTTCGATGATTTCGGTGCGCGCTTCCGGCGCGTCGGGGGCGCGGGGCGCGAGGAAATCGAGGCGCATCTGATCGTTCTCGACGGCTAGCTGTTCGAGCAGCGCCGTGTGCGCGTAGTCGGTGTGCGAGCGGAGCAGCTGCGCGAAATGCTCGTCGCGGAATTCGAGGATCACGTTGCGCACGGCGAAGAAGCGCGGGAGCGCGTCGCGATTCGCGAAGAGGCGGCCGTCGCGGCCGTCGTAAAGCATCTCGTAGCGCGCGGGATCGGGCAGCTCTGCTTTCGGCGGCGTGAGGACGTACTTCACGTTCAGGAAATCGAGCAGGCGCGTGTTGAAGTCGTTCCACTTTGCGAAGTAGTCGGACGTGTCGTAGTTGCCGACCACGCGGAGGACGCCGAGGTAGCGGCCGTTGGCCATGGGGTCATGGGCGCGGATGTCTTCGTAGCCGTACAGCGCGGACGTGTTCGGGAAGAAGACCGGACCGGCGCCGACGATGCGGAACGGTTCGTTCTTTGCCTGCGTGGCGGTGACTTCGCGGAGCTTCGCGAGCATCGGCGTTTCGGGATACATCCAGCGCGTCGGCACGACGGGATTCCAGCCGCGGCCGACGAGCCAAAGCTCGGCGATGACGGCGATCATCAGCGCGAGCCCGCTAACGTTGGAGCGGCGGGCGCCCTCGC
>DASSMK010000075.1:0-20750 GCA_035688915.1 Thermoanaerobaculia bacterium | reverse complement strand
GCGTGTCCGGCGGAGGCTAGGCCAACCAAACGGGGTCTGGGGCCTGTGGCCCCAGCCGCCGGAGGCCACCCCGGTCGGTCCTCACACACGTAGCTCGGACAGACGGCGGCGAAGTGCGCGTGCGCGCGTCGGGTCGGGATGCGCGGAGAAGGATTCTTCTTCGTAGAGCGCGATGAGTGGGGCGAGGTCGAGGGCGGCGTCGGGGTGTTCGGCGCGCAGTCGGGCGAGGGCTTCTTCCATTGTGGTGGCGGGGCCGACGTCGATGCCGAGGCGTTGGAGGTGTTCGGCGAGGAGGGCGAAGACGGGGCGGCGGCGGCGCATGATCAGCACGAGGAGAAGGCCGGCGGCGATCAGCGAGCCGAGGGCGATCAGGTAGCGTTGCGAGAGCACTTCGCGGGCGCCGACGGTGATGCCGGCGCGGGCGTTCACGATCGCGTCGCGCGTGCGGGTGATCATCTCCGCGGCGAGCGCGATCTGGTCGCTGAGGCCGTAGGTCAGCACGTAGCGATCCCAGAAGTAATTCACGGAATCGCTGATGGCGGCGGCGTACATGCCGAGGATGCCGCCGCGGACGGCGCCGGGGCGGAGGGAGGCGGGGGTTGGGTCGTACGTCTTCCAGCGACCGCCGTTCCACACTTCGACCCATGCGTGCGCGTCTTCCGCGCGGATCGTGAAGTAGCCCGTCAGCGGATTGAGGCGGCCGCCGTAGAAACCGCCGGCGATGCGCGCGGGCACGTCGAGTGAGGTCAGCAGCGCGACCATGCCTGCGGCGAAATACTCGCAGTGGCCTTTGCGCTGGCGCAGCAGGAAATCGTCGAGCGTCATCGAACGGGATGAGGCATCGTTCGCGATGTAGGTGAAGCGCGAGGAGAGATAGCGCTCGATGCGCGCGGCCTTCGCTTCGGGATCCGCGGCATCGCCGACGATCTGGCGCGCCATCGCGGCGACAGCTGGCGGCGCTTGATAGCCGCTCAGCGGCACGTGGCGGGCATTCAGCGGCTCCGTGTCGAACGCCATCTCCACGTTCAGCGTCAGCATCTCGCCGCGCGTCTGGAAGACGAAGAACGAATCGCGCGTCGGCCCTTCGTAGAGATTGGGGATGCCGTTCACTGCGTACGTGCCGACCGGCAAGAACAGCCGGCCGCGCACAGGGCGCATCTGCACGATGGCGGAACGGGCGAAGCCGACCGGACGCGCGATGGTGAAGCCGGTGCCGCGCGCGGAGAGCTCGCGGATGCCGTAGCGCGACTGCTTCCATTCGCCGCCGGAGAAGCGGTCGTACACCGTGCCGCGCAGGCGGAGCGGCGTGAAGAACGGCATGGTCTGCTGATCCATCCAGACGCGCGCGACGACGGTCGGATCGTTGTTCGCGGTGCGCGGCGCGGTGAAATCGATCGATTCGGTGAGCGTGGAACTGCTGCCGGGAAGCGAACCGGTGATGCCTTGCACAAACGGATTGCGCACGCGCGGCAGAAGCGGAAAGAGCATCGCGCCGATCAGCGTGGCGCCGGCGATGTAGAAGATCGCCGCGCGCGAGGAGGGCGCCTCCGCGTACTCGCGGCCGATCGAGCGCGCCGTCTCCATGTGGCTGACGTACATCAGCTGCCGGAAGAGGAAGAACGCGAACGTGATGACGAACAGGATGATGGCGATGTGCGTCGATGTGGCCAGACTGGCGATGAAGATCAGACCCGTGGTGAGGATGCGCTGCGCCTGATTGTTCGAGCGCAGCGATTCGCTCGGCTGATAGGCGGCGATGAAGAGCACGAGATGCGTGGACGCCGCAATGGCGCTGCGCGAGAGGATCGCCGCGTCGATGATGTAGAACGGCACGTACGCCACGGCCAGCGCGCGCATGAGCGCCGAGGGAAAAAGATCGGGGCCGTTTCCGCGGATGACGCGCAGCAGAGTCGCGCCCATGGCGATGTGAAAAATGATCACGGGCACGACGCCGATGGCCGCGGTGAGGTATAGCGGCACCGCCGCGTACATCGTCAGAAGCAGCGTCTCGATCTCACGCGATCTGCGAGACATCGCCCCTCCCGAGCGTGAAGATCACCGAATTGCGGTCGACCGGCTGATCGATCGCTTCATGCGACGCGTCGACGAGCGCCAGCGCGCGAAACAGCGGCGCGCCCGGTTGCGATTGCGCGACGCGTACGGTCACGCGCGGCAGCGACAGCACGACGTCCAGTCCGCGATGGATCGCTTCGTGCGCGAACGTCGCCGCGGAACTGATCATCTCTTCGAAATCGTCTTCTGATGCACTGCGCGGTTTGTACGGATCGACCACGATGTGCACGATGCGCGCGGCTTCGGCGTCGGTCTGCTTCATGATCCAGCGACCCAGGCTGGCGGACTTTTTCCAGTAAACGTGACGAAGAGAATCGCCGCGCACGTAATCGCGAAACGAATGAAGCTCGCTGCCGGGGCCGGGACGATTGGCGATGCTTTGCTCGCCGGTGATGGGGCGGAAACGCTCGCGCAGCCCTTCCCCTTCGCGGATGCGCGGATAGACCACCACGTCGCTGTCGATGCGCAGGCGCCGCTTCTTCAGGAAAAAGCCGAACGGATAGCGCGTGTACGAGTCGATGCGCTCAAGGTGCACGGAGCCGCGCTTGCGAAAGAGAAATGAAACGGAGATGTCGATCTCGCCGCGGCGCGGAATGATGGGGACGAGCACCGGCTCCGCGAGCTCATTCGAGACCATCACCACGTCGCGCACGTTCCAGATGCGCGAGCTGTTGCGGATGCGCAGAAAGGCATCCGACTGCCGCCCCGCCCACACTTCCTCGATGCCGCGCACTTCCACGCTCAGATGCTTCAGGCCACCCTTCGAGGCGATGCCGGAGAGCAGCAGGCAGCCGAGCATGAACGTGACGCCGATGTAGAGCGCGTTGTTGCCGGTGTTCAGTGCGGCGATGCCGATGACGATGGTGAAGATGACGTACGTGGTGCCGATCTTCGTGAGGCGCACCACGCCGTCGAACGTCCACGGTTTGGTTGCGCTCATCGTGTCATCCCGAGCGTAGCGCGGGATCTGCGTGGGCGGGTGGCGCGCAGCACGTGGCTGGTGCCGGGCGCCGCCCCTCCGCCCAGCTCCCTCGCTACGCGCGGGATGACATGCGTTTGTCTCATCGCGGAACCGGCAGCTCGCTGACGATCTTGGCGATGAACCGCGCTTCCGGCGAGTAATCGCCGCGCAGCATGCGGCGGTCTTTCATCAGAATGCGGTGCGAGAGCACGGGTCCGGCCAGTCGCTTGATGTCTTCCGGAATGACGAAGTCGCGGCCGTTGACCATGGCCAGCGCCTGCGCCGCCTTAAAGTACGTCAGCGCGCCCCGCGTCGAAACGCCCAGCGCCACCTCGGCGTGATCGCGCGTGGTCTGCACGATCGACATCAGGTAATCGGCGAGCGCTTCATTGACGTGAATGTGGTTCACGCGCGCCTGCAGCTCGCGCACTTCATCGCCGTCGAGCACCGGCTCGAGATGTTCGAGCGCATCCTGCGCACCGCCGGCGCGCAGCAGCTTCTTCTCCTCGACGATGTTCGGGTAGCCGATGGTCAGCTTCATCAGGAATCGATCGAGCTGCGATTCGGGCAGCGGATAGGTGCCGACGTGCTCGATGGGATTCTGCGTGGCGATGACGAGGAACGGATCGGGCAGCGCCAGCCGCTGCTTCTCGACCGAGATCATCCCTTCGCTCATCGCTTCGAGCAGCGCCGATTGCGATTTCGGCGTGGCGCGATTGATCTCGTCCGCGAGCAGCACGTTCGTGAAGACCGGGCCGGAGACGAACTCGAACTCCTGCAGCTCCTGGTTGTACACGGTCACGCCGACGATGTCGGCCGGCAGCAGATCGCTCGTGAACTGGATGCGCTGAAATGAAAGAGACAGCGAGCGCGCCAGCGCGTGCGCGAGCGTGGTTTTCCCGACGCCGGGCACGTCTTCGAGAAGGATGTGTCCTTTCGCCAGCAGCGCTGCGATGCAGAGCTGCACGACTTCGGACTTGCCGCGGATGACCTGCTCCACGTTCGTTTGCAGAGCGGCGATGCGGTCGAGGGAACGCGTGGTCGGAAGCGGTTCAGTTGACATACTGTCTCTATTCGACGGAGCGTAACGAAAAACGTGCCGGACGCCATTCTCGGCGGCCGTCACGAAGTGGTGCCTACACTAATAGCCGCGCCACGGTGTTCGCCAGTACCCGCGGTTCCACCGGCTTGCGTAAGAACTCGCTGAAGCCCGCTTCGTCCGCGCGCCGGCGGTCAGACGTGTCACCAGCAATCGCCGACACCGCCACGATCGGAATCTGCGACGTTTCGCGCATCCGCCGCACGAGCGAAAAGCCGTCTTCGCCCGGCATGGCCAGATCCGTCACCACCGCATCGAACGCTGTCGCCTGCACGGCGCGCATCGCCGCGTCGACCGATTCGACCAGCAGCACGTCCGCGCCGAAACGCCGCAGCATCGCGCCGAGGACCGTTCGCGATTCGTGATCGTCATCGACGACGAGAATGCGGCGGCCTTGCAGCGGACGATCGCTTGTTGCTGCATTTGTCGCGATCACACTGGACGCGACGCCAAGGCGCGCCAGCGGCAGCTCGAACGCGAACGTGGCGCCCTGGCCGCGTCCCGCGCTCGCCACCGAGACCGTGCCGCCGTGCAGCTCGACGAGCTCGCGCGCGACGGCGAGGCCGAGGCCGAGACCGCCGTGCTCGCGGGAAACGCTGCTGTCGGCCTGGCGGAAACGCTCCCACACATGCGGCAGGAACGTCGCGTCGATGCCCGGTCCGTTGTCGCTCACCTCCACGCGCGCGTGCTGATGGACGCGCGAGAGCGTCACGCGGATCGAGCCGCCGCGCTGCGTGAACTTCACCGCGTTGCTCACGAGATTCCAAGCGATCTGCCGCAGACGGCGCTCGTCGCCGCGCACGAGCAGCACCGGCTCCTCCGCCACGAACGCCAGCGCCAGCTGCTTGGCCTCCGCCGCCGGATGCGCCGCCACGACCGCCTGCTCGACGATCGGCGCGAGATCGATCGTCTCCACTTCCAGATGCAGCTTGCCGGAGACGACGCGCGAGAGATCGAGCAAATCGTCGATGAGCTCACCCTGCACGCGCGCGCTGCGGCCGATCGTCTCGATGGCGGTGCTGGTGGTCTTCTCGTCGAGACTGCCCATCTGCAGCATGGCCGCCCAGCCGGAGATGGCCGTGAGCGGCGTGCGCAGCTCGTGCGAAAGCGTCGTCAGGAACTCATCTTTCGCACGATTGGCGCGCTGCGCTTCTTCGAACAATCGCGCGTTGTCGATGGCGATGGCCGCGCGATGCGCGATGTCTTCGATGAACGGAATGTCTTCCTCGGCATACCGCCGTCCCGATTCACCGTGCACGACGTTGAAGGCGCCGATGGTGCGGCCGCGCGCGATCATCGGCGCGAGAATCCACGACCGTAAGCCGAGCGTCCGCGACAGCGCCAGCGCCTCCGGCTGCACGATCTCCGCGAGCCTCTCGTCGCTCAGCTCTTCGAGAATCTGCGACTTGCCGGTGGCGAGCACGATCGCGGTCGGGTCGACTTCCGGCGCGGGACGAAAGCGGCGATCCAGCTCGAACGCCAGCTCGGCGCGCGAGGGATCGACATGCTCGATGACCAGGCGATCGTACGGCTCTCCTTCGCGCACGAGATCGATCGCACACCAATCCGCGATGGCTGGAACCGTGAGACGCGCGAGATTGCGCAGCGTCTGATCGACGTTCAGCGATGACGCGAGCAGCTCGCTCGCGCGATTGAGAAACGCGGCGTTGTCTTCGTGGCGTTTTCGCTCGTGAATGTCGGCGATGACTCCAACCCATTCCAGGATGCGGCCGTCGCTCGCATGCACCGGCACCGCGCGGATGCTGAACCAGTGATAGCGGCCGCTGCGATCGAGCACGCGAATCTCATCCTCGTATGGCTGCCGCTGCGTGAGCGCGTCGCGCCAGCGGCTCCAGGTGCGCGGCGCGTCATCGGGATGCACCATGCGCATGCCGCCGCCGGCCTGCAGCTCTTCGCGCGATTGCCCGGTGATCGACGTCCACGCCTCCGACCATTCGATCTCGCCATCCGCGCTCGCCGTCCACACCGCCTGCCGCGACGGCGACACTTCGACGAGCGTCCGGTAGCGCAGCTCGCTGCCGCGCAATTTCTCCGCGAGCAAGCGCGCGTTTTCTTCCGCGCGCCTTCGCGCGCCAACGGCGATGCTGATCCCCGCCGCGAGCGAAACGAACATCACCAGCCGCAGCGCGTCGAGCGGTTGATGGACGGAGAGGTGACCGATCGGCGCGAAGATCATCACCGCGGCGACGATCGTCGCGATGAGCAGCGCGAGCAGCGCAGGACCGGTGCCGGCCACGAGGGCCGTGATGAGAATCGCCGCCCAGAGAAAGAAGAGGCGCATCGGCCCGAGGAGCGTGGGCAGCGCGCGCGTGAGCACGACGGCGAGGCCGATGGCGGCGACAGCCAGCGCATAGCGCCAGACGATGGAGCCGCGGCTGGTCATCTCTCCGTCCACGCAATGCCGGCGCTCGTGCCGGCGAGACCGCTCAGAGCTTTTTGTAATCGGGTCCGCCGCCACCTTCCGGCGGCACCCAGGTGATCACCTGATACGGATCCATGATGTCGCACGTCTTGCAGTGGAAGCAGTTCGTGAAGTTGAGGAACGGCACCTTCCCGCGCCCGTCGGGCGTCGGCTGCGGCTCGTACACCTGCGCGGGGCAGAAGTGGAAGCATGGGTTCCCGTACTCTTCCGTGCACCGCGTGATGCAAACCTCGGTGTCGTGGATCAGCAGGTGCGCCGGCTGATTCTCCTCGTGAATGACCCCACCGTTGTACACGTTCGTGACCTTGTCGAACGTGTACGTGTTGTCGTACTTCACTTTCGCCGGCGGATGCGGATCGTCCGAAGCGAAGTAGCGCTTGATGCGCACCATCCGCTCGTGACCGGCGTGTCCTTCGAGCTTGTTCGCGACGCCGAAGCCGCGACCGCCGGTGATCATGCCGAGCCCCGCGTTCATCAAACCGGCGAGCTGACCATGCTCGAAGGCCTGATGGAAATTGCGCTGCGTCCAGAGCTCGTCCTTCGCCCATGACGCTTCGAAGAGCTGCTCGTACTCGACCAGCTGATTCGCCGAAAAGTCTCCGCTGAGGAGAGCGTGGAACGCGGTCTCCGCGGCCATGATCCCCGACTTGAACGCGAGATGAATGCCTTTGAGGCGCGCGCCGTTCAGGAAGCCGCCGGAGTCGCCGAGGATCATGAAGCCGTCGCCGGAGAGCTTGGGCATCGAGTAGTAGCCGCCCTCCGGAATCGCTTTCGCGCCGGCGGCGATCATCTTGCCGCCCTGCAGGATCTGCTTCACCGCGGGATGCAGCTTGAGGCGCTGCAGCTCGTTGTGCGGATCGAGCGTCGGATTCTTGTAATCGAGGCCTACCACCAGACCGATGTCGACGATGCGATCCTTCATCCCGTAGATGAAGGCGCCGCCGAACGTGTCCATGTCCAGCGGAAAGCCGAGGGTGTGAATGACGTTGCCGGCGGGATAACGATCGTCGGGCAGCTGCCAGAGCTCCTTCACGCCGACCGAGTAGACCTGCGGATTTTTTCCTTCGTACAGATTGAAGAGGCCGGCGAGCTGCTTGGCGAGCGTGCCGCGCGGACCTTCCGCGAGAATGGTCACCTTCGCGCGCACGTCGACGCCCGGTTCGTAATTCGCCTTCGGCTGGCCGTTCTTGTCGATGCCTTTGTCGCCGGTGCGCACGCCGACCACGCGGCCGTTTTCGACGAGCACGCGCGAGGCGGCGAATTCGGCGAAGAGATCGACGCCCATTTCACCCACGATCGGCGCGAGCCAGCGCGCCATTTCGCCGAGGGAGATGACGTAGTTGCCGTGGTTCTGAAGCGGCGGGGGCATGATCGGCGCCGGCAGCTTCGCGTTTTCGGTGAGATACCAGAACGAGTCGCTGGTCACCGGCGATTCGACCGGGCATCCGCGCTCGAGCCAGTCGGGCATGAGCTCCGCGATGCCGCGCGGATCCATCACCGCGCCGGAGATTCCGTGCGAGCCGATCTCCTTCCCTTTCTCCAGCAGCGCGATGGAGATGCCGTCCAGCTTGTTCTCCGCGTTGCTTTCGTTGTGTGCCTGGATGAGCTGCGCGAGCTTGTATGCCGCGGCGAGACCCGCAGGTCCGGCGCCGACGATCACGACGTCGACGTCGAGGGTCTCGCGCTCAATTCCGGGAAGTTCGGCCATCGTTCAGACTCCTCTTAAATGCCGCGCCGCATTCTATTACTGCGTGTATGCTTTTTTTGCCTTCAGCATGACGCCCCATTTCGTCCCTTTGCTCCTGCTCTTCGTCGCGAGCGGTCTCACTTCGTTCGTGGCTACCGGCATCGTGAAAGGCGGCGCGGTGCGGATCGGCCTCGTCGATGAACCGGGCGATCGCAAACATCACCGCGTGGCGACGCCGCGGCTGGGCGGCCTCGCCATCATCTTCGGCTTCGGCTTTCCGCTGCTGATCCTGGCCGCCGACGCGCGCGCCGCCGAGCTGGTGACGAAGAATCTGCAGTACCTCTTCGCAGTCCTCAGCAGCGGCTCCCTCATCCTCGGACTCGGCATCTACGACGATCTTCTCGGCGCGAACGCACCGAAGAAATTCATCGTGCAGACCGCGGCGGCGATCATCCTCGTGTCGTTCGGGTTCAAATTCGACTACGTCTCATTCGGCGGCAGCGTCGTCAATCTGGGCGTGCTCGGTTGGGTGGCGTCGGTGCTCTGGATCGTCGGCGTGATCAACGCGCTGAACTTCATCGACGGCATCGACTCGCTGGCGACCGTGGTGTCGATCACGATCGCGGTGTCGTTCGGCATCATCGCCATCCTTCGCTACGACATCTTCTCGCTCGTGATCATGGTGGCGCTGGCGGGAAGTCTGATCGGCTTCTATCCGTGGAACAAACCGCCGGCGAAGATCTTCATGGGCGACAGCGGGAGCCTCTTCATCGGGCTGCTGCTCGCGGCGTGCTCGATCGCGCGGCCGAGCAAGTCGCCGACGGCGCTGATCATCGGCGGCCCGATGCTCGCACTGGCTCTTCCCGTGATCGACACGCTCTTCGTCATGCGCGCGCGCATCGCGGGCAAACATTCGTCGTGGAGAACGCGCCTCTCGGCCGTTTTCACCGCGGATCGCAATCACATCCATCACATCCTGATCGGCAAGTACGGCTCGATCGCGAAAGTGATCTTCGGCATCTGGAGCGTGACCCTGCTCTTCGCCATTGCGGCGGTGATGACGGTGCTGCCGACCACGAAACCGATCGGCTACGCGGCGGCGGTGCTGGCGCTGCTGGTGCTCGTGGTGATGCGCTTCCGGCAGCGGCGTCCAACCGACGAAGAAATCGCCGAGAGTCTGCGCGCGTAGATCATGTGCGGAATCGGCGGCATCTTCGCTTACGACGAGCGCGCCGCCAGCGTGCGCCGCGAAGAGCTGGAGGCGATCAACACCGCCATGTTCTCGCGCGGTCCCGACGCCGGCAGCACCTGGATCTCTAACGATGCGCGCGTCGGACTCGCCAATCGCCGGCTGGCCATCATCGATCTGTCGGCCGAAGGGACGCAGCCGATGTTCGATACATCGGGCGAGTTGGTGATCGCGTTCAACGGCGAGATTTACAACTACGCGGAGCTGCGCGCGAGCCTCACGCGGCGCGGCGCGACGTTTCATTCGCACACGGACACGGAAGTGCTGCTGCAGCTGTACCGGCACGATGGCGAACGGATGCTCGGCCGCATGCGCGGGATGTATGCGTTCGCGATCTGGGACTCGCGCGAGCAGCGGCTGTTCGTGGCGCGCGATCCGTACGGCATCAAGCCGCTCTACTTTGCGGATGACGGGAAGACGTTTCGCTTCGCGTCGCAGGTGAAGGCGCTGCTCGCGGACGGCGGCGTTTCGAAGACGCGCGACGTCGCTGGTGCGGCGGGATTCTTTCTGACCGGCAGCGTGCCGGAGCCGTTCACGATGTACGAGTCGATCCGCGCGGTGGAGGCGGGAACGGCGTTTCACGTCGATGCGCGCGGCCGCGGCGCAGCGCGGAAGCATTACTCGATCTCCTCGATCTATGCGGCTGCGGACGAGCAGCGCCATCTGGCGCATCTCGCGGAGCCGGAGACGCTGCTGTGCGAACACGTACGCGAATCGGTGCGCTATCACCTGGTGGCGGACGTGCCGGTGGGCGTCTTCCTCTCGGCTGGGATCGACTCCGCCGCGGTGGCGTCGATCGCGCGGCATGAAGTGTCGTCGCCGCTGCAAACGTTCACGCTGACGTTCGACGTTTTCCGCGGCACGGAGATCGACGAAGCGCCGCTCGCGGAGGCGTTCGCGGCATCGATCGGCGCGCGACACACCACGCGCGTCGTGACGGCGGAGGAGTTTCGCGCCGATCTCCCGCGCATCTTCGCGGCGATGGATCAGCCGACCATCGACGGCGTGAACACGTTCTTCGTTTCGAAGATCGCGCACGAAGCGGGCGTGAAGGTGGCGCTGTCGGGATTGGGCGGCGACGAGTTGTTCGGCAGCTATCCGTCATTCTCATCGATCCCGAAAATCGTGCGCGCCGCGAGCGCCGGTGCGCGCATGCCGCGGCTCTCCGAGCGCGCGCTGCGACTGGCAACGGCAGCGCATCTCATCAATCCAAAAGCGGCGGCCATTCCGCGCTACGGCGCGACGTACGGCGGCGCGTATCTCGTGAAGCGCGGGCTGCACATGCCGTGGGAGCTGGCGGACATTCTGGGCGCGGATGCGGCGGAGGAAGGGCTGCGGCGACTGGCGCCCTTCACGCTGTTCAGCGAGCCGCTGCAGCCGGATCCGGGAACACCGTTCGCGCGCATCGCCACGCTGGAGTCATCGCTCTACATGCGCAATCAACTGCTGCGCGATACGGATTGGGCGAGCATGGCGCATTCGGTGGAAGTGCGCACGCCGCTCGTCGACGCAATGCTGCTGCGCCAGATCGCGCCGCTGCTGCTCGTGCACGGCAGCCAGACCAAGCAAGCCTTCGGCGCGATTCTGCCGGAGTGGCTGCGCAACCGGCCCAAGCGCGGCTTCGTCGTGCCGCTGAAGGATTGGGCGAACCTGCCGCCGGATGGAACGGGCACGCGCATGCGCAGTTGGGCGAAGGTCGTGTATGACAGCTACTAGCTGCATGGTTGCGCAATGAAGATCCTTCTCCTCGCAACCGACATCTACGGCGGCCACGGCGGCATCGCGCTGTTCAATCGCGAGCTCGTGACCGCGCTGCTCGCGCATCCCGATTGCGAGGAAGTGACGGTCATTCCGCGCATCGTGCCGCATCCCGATCGCCACCTGATTCCGGATCGCGTTCGCTTCGTCGCAAGCGCGGCGCGCACGCCGGTGCTCTATACGAAAGCGATCCTCGCCGCGAAGCGCGCGCGATTCGATCTCGTCATCTGCGGCCATGTGAATCTGCTGCCGGTGGCGCGTTTCATCACGCCGCATCCGCTGCTGATCACGCACGGCATCGAAGCGTGGCGGCCGCTGCGCAATCCGCTCTCCAATCGCCTGCTGCAGCAATGCCGCGGCATCGTCTCCGTCAGCGCGCTGACGCGCGACCGGCTGCGCTCGTGGTCGCATTACGCCGGGCCGATGTACGTGCTGCCGAACGCCGTGCATCTCGAGGAGTACTCGATGCGCCCCAAGCGGCAGGATCTGATCGATCGGTACGATCTGCGCGACAAGCGCGTGCTGCTCACGGTCGGCCGCATCGTGGCCAGGGAGCGCTACAAAGGCTTCCGCGAAGTGATCGAAGTGCTGGGGCGCTTGCCGGAGGATGTGGTGTACGTCATCGCCGGCGGCGGCGATGACATCGCGCGATTGCAGCAGTCCGCGCGCGAGCTCGGCGTCGCGGATCGCGTCCGCTTCACCGGCCTCTTCCCCGAAAACGAAAAGACCGATCTCTACAACCTCGCGGACGTCTATGTGATGCCGAGCCGCGGCGAAGGCTTCGGCTTCGTCTTCATCGAAGCGCTGGCGTGTGGCGTCCCCGTCATCGGCAGCAAAGCGGACGGCGGACGCGAAGCGCTGCTCGACGGCCAGCTCGGCCTCCTCGTCGATCCCGCCAATCCGTACGAGATCGAAGCCGCCATTCGCGATGCGCTCAATTTCGGCAAACGCGAGATTCCGGCAGGCTTGGAGTTCTTTTCGTTCGAAAAGTTCGTGGAGCGCGTCGGTGGGATTGTGGATGCAGCCGCCCCCCGCCCAGGCTCACGGGCTCACAGGCTCACAGGCTCACAGTAGCGGCCGCGGCGCGAGAGTCGCGATTCTCGCGACGCCGAGGATTCGAGGCTCAAAGGCCCAGAGGCTCAAAGGCGCAAAGGCTCAAAGGAGTTAGCGTGTCGCGAGAGTCGCGATTCTCGCGACGGGCTCAGAAAACACGGTCCAGGCGGAAACGAAAAGGCTCACAGCGCGTGTGCAACTGTGAGCCTTTGAGCCTGTGAGCCTTTGAGCCTGGTTGTGCGGGGGACTCAGTGCGCCGATTGCGCCGCGCACTTTTCGATCGCGCCTTTTTGCTGGCCGGTGATGGCGCCGGCTTTCTTCCAGCCGTTGGTGAGCGCGGAGACGCAGCTCACGTAGTCGCCGTGGTTCTTCGTGTTGTTCGCGCACGAAGCCAGTTCGTCGTTCATCGTGCAGCCGGTGAAGCCGCTGCCGTTCGGAACGCCGGTGTCGCAGCCGTCGATCGTGATCGTGCCCGTCAGATTCGAGTACGGGCAGGTGTCTTCGCTGTCCGGCACGTGATCGAGATCGGAGTCGGACGGGATGACGCGCGAGCCCATGATGCTCACGTCGTCGATGATGGCGAAGGAGGTGTTCGGCGCGTCGAAACTAGCGAACGAGATCGTCGTCTGCCGCGTCGTGGCGGTGAACGCGATCTGCAACTCCTGCCAGTTCAGCTGATCGGTGTCGTTGAGCACCGTGAACGGATACGTCGTGCCGCCGATCTTCACTTCGATCGACGCGCTGTTGTTCCGCCCGTGGCTGTAGAGCGCGCTCGCGTAGAACGTGAGCAGGTACTCCTCGCCCACCGTCGTCTCGAGCGTCTGCTGCAAACCGCCGCCGCCGAGGGCGTCAGGATTCAGGTCGATGACCATGATTCCTTCGTGCGCCACGCCGGAGCGGACGAGAATCGGATCGAACTGCTCGACGCCCGAATAAAGCGCCGTCCAGCCCGTGACCGTCTGCTCGCCACCCGCAATGAAGTTATAGCCCTCGGGCTTCAAAGGATCTTCGAAGCTGCCGTTGACGATGTCTTGTGCCGAAGCTGTCGCCGCAATGAATAGAGATACCGCCACTAACAACAGGTATCTCGGAATGGCGCTACGCATGGGACCCACCTCACGCAAAGCGGTTTACCGGACCAACTCTTCTCTCTCTGTAGACTGCGGAGGATACGGCAATTACCACGCGATCACAAACAAATCAGCGATTTCTTAAGGTTTCTCGCCGTTTTTCCGGAGAAATCGCGCGTATTTGGTAATAGCGCGCGATGGCAGGGTTGGCGGGATCCGCTTTGCCGCGCTGTGGCGGGTGGTAGAGGTGGATGAACGGCAGGTAGCCGAACCGGTTGGCGCGGCCGGAGATCTCGGCGCGCTCCCAGAACTCGTTGTCTTCGCCGCCCCACCCGACGAATCCTTCGTCGAAACCGCCCGCATCGAAATACGCATCGCGTCGCGCGGCGGTGGATGCACCGACGGCGTTTTGCACCACCGTGGCGGGCGTGAGATGCGGCACGTCGCGTGAGGCGAAGACACGCGCGGTCTCTTCCTCGCCGAGGTAGAAGACGAAGCGTTTCAACTCGAGGAAATCGAAGCCGTCGTTCGCGCGCGCCACGCATTCCGCCGCGTACGCAGCGGGGGCGAGCATGTCGTTGTCGTGCAGGATGACGATCGGCGCGCGCGCCGCGGTGACGCCGGCGTTGAACGCGGCGGAGCGGTTGTACGCGGTGTCGCACGGCGTGAAGAGATGGCGCACCCACGGCGGCAGCTGCGACGCGATGCGCGGCTCGACATCCTGCTCGACGACGATGCATTCGACCGGAATGGTTTGCGCCGCGACCGTCTCGATCGTCGCCAGCAGGTGCGGCAGGCGTTCGAATCCGCGATGTCCGATGACGATGGTGACACGAGGACTCTCAGTCCTCATCTCCGCGTTTCGCGTGGTGCGCACGATCGGCCAGCGCCGCAGCGCGATGCGCAGCAACATCGCGCCGGCCGCCGGATACACCGTGGCAATGTGCAGGTCGCTCGTGAACTCCCACTCGCACCGCACGCCGTGCGCGTCGCGCGTGATCCGCTCGTTACGGTTGTGCATCTCCAGCCAGCGCTCCCCGCGCAGCGAGCGCACGAAGCGCGGAACGTCGTACACCAGCGCGCCGAGCTTCGTGCGCAGCGTCACGGCGCGATCCGGACGTCGCGCGAAGCGACGTTGCGCAACAGCGCGACGGTGTCGGCGACGGCGCGTTTGAGGTCGCCGGTGAAGGTGAAGCCGAGGCGCGTGAAGCGCTCCGCGCTGACGGTGTACGACAGCTGATTCATGATCCGTGCGTCGACAAGCTTGATCGCCAGCTCCGGCACGCGCTCGCGAATGGCGTCGACGATCTCGCGCACGGTGGCGTTCAGCGTCAGCACGTTGTAGACGCGGCCGTCGAACAGATCGCGCTCGATGATGAAGGCGATGGCGCGCACGCCGTCTTCGAGATCGAGATACGGCCGCCGCTGATCGAGCGCGGAGCTCCAGACGGTGATCGGCAGCCCCTGACACGCCTGCCAGATGAACTTGTTCACGGCAGTGTGGAAGCGCATGCCCGGCGAGGTGCCGAAGATCGTGCCGAAGCGGCAGGTGACGAAGCGCAATCCTCCGATCGCCGCGAGCGCTTTCTCCGCCTGCAGCTTCGAGGTGGCGTAAGGACTCTGCGGCTGGAGATCGGATTCCGGGCAGTCTTCGTCGACCACTTCGCTTTGCGTGCCGTAGACACTCGTCGTCGACAAAAAGAGCAGTGGCACGCCCGCGGCCGCGCAGAAATTCGCCACGCGCACGGTGGCGGCGAAGTTCACCTGTTCGACCTGCTCTGCTTTTTCGAAGCTCGACGCGGCGTCCGTGATGGCGGCGAGATGGACGAGCGCATGCGCGCCTTCGATGATCGGCGCGAGGTCAGCGGTCTGCACATCGGTTTCGAGGAAACGAAAGCGCGCGCCGTCCGGCAGGTTGAAGAGCGACGAGTAACGCTGCGTGGAGAAGTCGTCGATCATGACGATCTCGCAGCCGGGAAATGCGCGCGGCAGCTCGCGCACGAGACGCGAGCCGATGTGGCCGAGAGCTCCGGTGACGACGATTTTCTTCATTCGAGGTAGTGGCTCAGGAGCGGCTGGAAGTAGTCGCGCGTCAGCTCCAGCCCGCGGTACAGATCGATCTTCGCATTCCAGCCGAGGCGCGTGCGGATCTTCTCGTTGGAGATGACGGCGTCGCCGATCTCGATCGCTTCACGGTCACGCGGCCACTCCACATGCTGCACGCGCCCGCCCACGACATCGCCGATCGCTTTCGCAATCTCCGCGACGCTGCATTGCCGATCGCCGACCGCGAAGAACGCCTGTCCGTTCGCTTCATCGGCGAGCGAAGCGAGAATCAGCGCTTCCACCACGTCATCCACGAACGTAACCGTGCGCAGCTGTTTCCCTTCGCCGAACACGGTGATGGTCTTGTTCTGCAGGCCGAGTCCGATGAAGAAGTTCATGAAGCCGAACTCCGGGCTGCGGATGTTGGAGCGCGGCCCAAATACGTTCGCCAGCCGGATGCAGGTGGTTTTCAGGCGGTACGCGCTGCCATACACGAGGACGTACTTTTCCGACGCCGATTTATTCGCCGAGTAGATGTCCACCGGAAACTCCGGATGCTCCTCGGTGATCGGCGAAAACACCATTTTGCCGATTTGCGTGCTGGTGCCGATGTGCACGATCTTGCACTCGCGATTGAAGCGGCGCACCGCTTCGAGCACATTGATGACACCTTTACAGTTCACATCGATGTCGATGAGCGGTTCTTTCATCGAGTTCGGATGCGAGGTGTAGGCGGCGCAGTTGAAGAGGATGTGCTGCCCGCGGATGACCGAGCTGACGCCTTCGAACGCGCGGATGTCGTTGAGCACGATCTTCACGTCGTTCTCGAAAGAACGGACGTTGTACATGTTGCCGCCGGAGCGCGGATCGAGGACGTCGTAGATCGTCACGGACGCGCCGAGCTCCAGGCAGCGGCGGGCGATGTTGCTGCCGATGAACCCGAGGCCGCCCGTGATCAACACGTTGCGGCCGGAGAGGTCGGGCGCGAGCGCTTCGGTCATATCAGCGCGCGGCAGCCGTGGCGCGTTTGCCGACGCCGAGAATGGTCTTGATGCCGTCGCAGATGGCGTCGGTCTGGTCGCGCGTGAGGTTCATCGCGCCGGCGAGATTGATGCCGCGATCGGCGATGTCGTAGGCGTTGGGATTCGTGCGGCGGCCTTCTTCCTCGCGGCCGGGATACGCGGGCAGCGACGAGAGCGGATAGAAGAAGGGGCGCGACGGAATGCCCACTTCCTGCAGCTTCTGCATGGCCGTCTCTTTGTTCATGTTGTGGCTCTTGCCGAAGACGACGGCGGTGATCCAGACGGAGTTGAAGCCGCCTTCCGGCTCGGCGTTCAGCTGGATGTCTTCCACATCCGCGAGCCCTTCCTTGTACCACTCGAAGATCTCGCGTTTGCGCGCGATCAGCTCGTCGAGGCGGTGGAACTGCGCGTAGCCGAGCGCCGCCTGCAGGTTGAAGGGCATGTACTTATAGGTGACTTCCTCGTTGTAATACATCTTGCCGCCGGGGCGGCGGCCGTGATCGCGCAGGACGGTGCAGCGCTCGAAGAGCTTGTCGTCGTCGAGGATCAGCATGCCGCCCTCGCCCGTGGTGAGAGTCTTCGTGCGGTGGAAGCTGAACGTGGAGCCGACGCCGAACGTGCCGGCCTTGCGGCCTTTGTACGTGGAGCCGAGCGCTTCGGCGGCGTCTTCGACGAGCGGGATGCCGTGCTTCTCGGCGACGGCGACCAGTTCGTCCATGTACGGCATGTTGCCGAAGAGATCGACGGCGATGATCGCTTTGGTCTTGGAGGTGATCTTCTTCTCGACCGATTCGGGATCGAGGCACCAGTGTTTGCGATCGATGTCGGCGAAGACGGTCTTCGCGCCGAGGTAGGTGACGGCGGCGGCGGAGGCGATCCAGGTGCAGTCGGGGACGATGACTTCGGAGTCTTCGTCGACGCCGAGTCCCGTCAGCAGAAGGTGGAGGGCCGTGGTGCAGTTCGGCGTCATCAGCGCGTGCTTGCGGCCGTGCCACGCGGCGAATTCGCGCTGGAAGTTTTCGACGTACCAATACGGCTTCTCGTACCAGCCGGTGCGCATCGCGTCGAGCACGGTCTCGATTTCTTTCTCCGTGATCGACGGACCTGCCATGTAAATCGGATCCATCCCTCTTCCTTTCAGACGTCTCTCATGTGCCGCGCCGGCACGCCGGCCACGACGGTTTTGGCCGGCACGTCGCGCGTGACGACCGCGCCGGCGCCGACGATGGCGTCTGCGCCGATGCGCATGCGCGGCAGCACGGTGGCGCCGGCCGCCACCCACGCTCCCGTTTCGACATGAATGAGCCCTGCCAGTGTCGCGCCGGGGCCGATCTCAACACCATCGTCGAGCCGGCATTCATGGTCAACGCTGGCGCGCGTGTTCACGATGCACTGTCTTCCCAACGTCGCGAGCACTTCGATGATTGCGCCGGCGTGAATCTGCGCGCCTGCGCCGATCTTCGCGCTCGCCGCGACGTACGCGGTGTGATGAATGGCCGTGAACGGCGTGAGACCGTTCGCTTCGAGACGATCGGCGATGCGCAGACGCACGCGGCCGTGCGGATTGCCGATGGTGACGCAGAAGCGGATCGCGCCGCGCTGCTGCATGCGCCATTCGCTGAATTGCGAGCCGTGGAGCAGCGGCACGTCGTCGAACGGCGGCGCAAGCTCCGGCGTGTCATCGAAGACGGCGATGAGCTGCGCGCCCTGCTGCTCGACGATCGGGCGAATCACTTTCGCCTGACCGGTGCCACCCCAGAAGATGACCTGCGGTTTCATGTGAAGGAGCGGACGGCGTCGATGACCTGCTGCACCTGGTCCGCCGTCAGCTCCGGATACATCGGCAGCGAGAGCACGGTTTTCGCGGCGCGTTCGGTGTGCGGCAGCGACTGGCCGTTCGCGTACGCCGGCTGCAGGTGCACCGGCACGGGATAGTGAACCAATGCGCCGATGTCGCGTGCGCGGAGATGCTGCTGCACCGCGTCACGGCGTTCGTTCGCGATGACGTAAAGGTGATAGACGTGCTCGACGCCCGCGCGCACACACGGCGCGTTGTCGAACGCCGCGTCGTACTGTGCGGCGATGGCGCGGCGGCGCGCGTTGTCGTCATCGAGATGGCGCAGCTTCACGCGCAGAATGGCGGCCTGCAGTTCATCGAGGCGGCTGTTCCAGCCGTCTTCGCTGCTGACGTAGCGCTCGCGCCAGCCGTACTCGCGCAGGAGGCGCGCGCGCTCCGCGATCTCCGCGTCGTTCGTGACGACCGCGCCGCCGTCGCCGATCGCGCCGAGGTTCTTGGTGGGATAGAAAGAGAACGCGGCCACGGCGCCGATCGAGCCGACGCGCGCTGCCGTTGGAGCGGCGAGGCTTGCCCCGCCGGGTTCTTCGCCAATCTTCGGCGGGGCAAGCCCCGCCGCTCCAACGGTCGCGCGAGCGCCGTGCGCCTGCGCGCAATCTTCGATCAGCAGCAGGTTGTGCTTCTTCGCGATCGCGCCGAGCGCGTCGAGATCGGCAGGCTGTCCGTAGAGATGCACCGCGATGATGGCGCGCGTGCGCGGCGTGATCGCCGCTTCCACCCGTTCGGGATCGAGCAGGTACGTGCGCGGATCGATGTCTGCAAAGACCGGCGTCGCACCGGCCAGGCGGATGGCCACGGCGGTGGCGACGGCGGTGTGTGCGGTGGTGATCACTTCGCCGTTGTCGATGCCTGCGGCGGCGAGCGCGATGTGCAGCGCTTCCGTTCCGGAGCCGACGCCGACGGCGTGCTTCGCTTCGCAGTAGCGCGCGAACTCCTGTTCGAACGCTTCCACTTCAGGGCCGAGGATGTAGCGGCCGTTCTGCAGCACGGCGGCCATGGCGGCGTCGATCTCGTCCCGGTGCGCCGTGTACTGCTCGCGCGGGTTGGAGCAGAGAATCACTCCACGACCTCCACGCGCGGCACGTAGACGATCCACTTGCCGCCCGCGTCGCGAAACGCCGATTCCTTGGCCACGATCTCGTCGCGATGATTCCAGCCGAAGAGCAGCGCGTAGTCCGGATAGCTGCGCGCGAACTCATCGTGCGGACGCACCGGAATGTGCACGCCCGGGCTGAATTTCCCTTGCTTGATCGGCGTGGTGTCGCTGATGAACTCCACGAGGTCGGGCGTGATGCCGCAGTAGTTCGTCACCGTCGTGCTCTTCGATGTGGCGGCGTAACCGACCACGCGCTGCCCGGCATCGCGCTTCGCCTGCAGTAGCTTGCGCAGCGCGTCGCGCGACGCTTCGATGTTCGCGCGCAGACGCTCGTAGCATTCGGGCGTGGAGAGGCCGAGGCGCGCTTCGAGCGCTTCGACGCTGCGCACCGATTCGCCGACCGGGAACGCGCCCTGATGCGCGACGACGTAGCGCATGGAGCCGCCGTGCACCGCCTGCGGCAGCGCTTCAATGATCTCCATGCCGTGCATGGCGAAGAGGTTCCGCAGCGAGCCGACCGAAAAGTAGAAGGCGTGCTCGTCGTAGATCTGGTCGTATGACGTTTTCTCGACGATGTCGCCGAGGAACGGATCTTCGAAGATCAGCACGCCCGTGGGCTTGAGCAGCAGGCGGATGCCTTCCACCACCGAATGCATGTACGGAATGTGGCACATGACGTTCGCGCCGAGGAACGCGTCGGCCTGGCCGTGCTCCGCGACGATGCGCCGCGCCAGCTCTTCGCCGAAAAATTCGCCAATCGTGTTGACGCCCCGCTCCCGCGCCACCGCCGCCACGTTCGCCGAAGGCTCGATGCCGAGGTGGCGGATGCCGCGCTCCGCGAAGTGGCGCAGCATGATGCCGTCGTTGCTTCCGATCTCGACGACGAACGGATCTTCATTCGTCACGTAGCGGTCCAGCACGAACGAAGCGAAGCCCGCGAAGTGCCGCTGCATCCAGGCGGACGTGGAGGAGAAGAACGCGTAGTTCTCATGGAACATCCGCCGCTCTTCCACCAGCTCCGTGAGCTGCACCATCGAGCACTTGGGGCAGTGCGCCACGCGCAGGTTGAAAAAGTATTCGTCGGGGAACTGGTCAGGCGTCAGGAAACCGTTCGCGATCGGCATCTTGCCGAAGTCGATGAACGGCTCGATGGCGGTCTGACAGATTAGGCAGGCTGGCATTGGAGGCGGATTGTACCGGAGGCCTCCGGCGGCTGGGGCCACGGGCCCCAGACCCCGTTTGTTGGCCTAGCCTCCGCCGGCAGTGTCGTGCGAGTTGGGAGTGACTGCCGGCGGAGGCTAGGCCAACCAATTGGGTCCGGGGCCAATGGCCCCGGCC
>DASSMK010000074.1:0-6153 GCA_035688915.1 Thermoanaerobaculia bacterium | reverse complement strand
ACAAAACGGCGGGGCAAGCCCCGCCGCTCCAACGGTTCTTACGATTAGGTCTCGACGTTGAGGAAGAGATAGATCGCGACGATGGCGAAGAGGATGTTCGCGCTCCACGCCGCGAGCAGCGGCGGCAGGTTGCCGACTTCGCCGAATTTCGTGAAGACGCCGAACACCGTCCAGTAGAGGATGCCGACGACGAGCGCGATGCCAATGCCGTACAGCGTGCCGCGCTTGCCCATCTTGAACGCGAACGGCAACGCGATCAGCGCCATGACGATGCTGATCACCGGCCACGACGTCTTCCAGTACAACCGCACCGCCAGCTCTTCGGCGGAGTAACCCGATTTGCGCACGGTGTCGATGTACCGGTGCAGCTGCGCGAATGTCATCTGCTCCGGCGGCTTCACCTCGGTCGCGAAGTCCTCCGGCGTCTCCGGATAGAAGAGCGCGAGCGGCTGGCGGATCGGCGTGAACGTGGAGGAGCCGTCGTCGAGGAACGAGCGCATCCAGCCGTCTTCGAACGCCCACCCTTTGCCGTTCCACACGGCGCGGCGCGCGTAGACGCGGCGCGTGAGCTTGAACGGCTCGGGCTGGAACTCGAACACCTGCACCTGCGACAGCTGCTTGCGCTGCCGGTTGTACGAGAGGAAGTTGATGACGTAGTCGGGATTGTGGCCTTTGCCGCGATACCAGAGCTTCTGTTGCGACGCGGCAGTGACCGCCGGTTTCCCTTCGATGCGCCGCTTCAATTCGTACGCGCGCTGCGTGGAGTACGGCAGCACGAAGTCGACTAGCAGATACGAAATGATGCTGAGCACGACCGCGACGGCGATGATCGGCAGCGCGATGCGATACAGCGAGACGCCGCCCGACTTGATGGCGGTGACTTCGTTGTTCTTCGAGAGGATGCCGAACGTCACGAGCGTCGCCACGAGCACCGAGATCGGCAACGTCTGGTTGAGGATCTCGAACATCCGGAAGCGGTAGTAGGCGATGACCGTCGACGCGGCCACGTCGTTCTGCCGGATCTCGCGCGAGAGGTCGGTGTATTCGACGACCACGAACAGCACGATCACCGAGATCGAGACCATGGCCAGGATCTTCAGGAACTCGCGGAGCACGTAGCGGTCGATGATGTTCGGGAAGGTGATGTCGAGCCGGTTGAGAACGGTAGACCCTTCGACGACGGTGTCGCGATCGCGGTCGCGCCGCCGCTGCATTCGCGCCCCGATCGCCAGCGCCATCCGCTTGAACACGCCGCCTTCGGAGCGCTGCGCGCCGATGTCGCGATTCGCGCGCGACAAGAGGAAGGTGCCGATGGCGAGCAGTATGACGTTCGCCGCCCACATGGCGATGCCGGGCGAGAGCTTGCCGGCGGCGGCGAGGTGCTCGCCGTTGTTGATCATCACGTAGTAGAAAAGGATGATCAGGATACTTAAAGAGAAACCTGAGCTTTTGCCGCCGCGGCGATTGGTGATGCCGAGCGGCAAGCCGAGCACGCCGAACGCGATGCAGGCGAATGGGATTGCGAACTTCTTGTGGATCTCGACGCGCGCGAGGTTGTAAGTCTGCCGGTCGGTGCTCTTGCGGAGCTGCTGTTCCTGTTCGACGAGCTCGCGCAGATCCATCTCGCGCAGCGAGCGCGCGACCTTGCCGTTCTCCGGTTCGCCGCTGCTGCCGAGGGACGGCAAGAGGATGCGCTGCGCGGCGTTGCGATTCAGATCGTAGCGGTCCGGTTTGCGCGGATCCCAGACGTGCGTCTGCGCGCCGTAGAGATTCATCCAGACGTCTTTGGCCGGTTTGCGTTTGACGAGCGAGAGGTTGCCGCGCTCGGCGACGATGATGCGCTGGCCGCCGCCGCGGCCGAGGGAGCCGACGTTGTCTTCGCGATCGGGAGGCGGTGCGGTGACGGACTCGTTGTTCGCGATCGCAGCCGCTTCCGCTGCTTCATCGCCACGCGTGTCGGCGACGAAGACACCTTTCCATTGCGCGGTGCGGGGATCGATGTCGTTCACGTAGATCATCAGGTTTTCGTACTCGTCGTAGAAAACCCGCGGCTTGATTTCTTTCTCAGCCGACGACGTGAGGATCTCCGCGCGTAAGGCTTGGAACTGCGCGTTGCCTTTCGGCATCACGTAATTGATGAGGTAGAGGTTGACGAGAAAGATGGCGACGCTGAAGAGGAAGACCGGCCGGTAAATCGTGCGCGTGGAGATGCCGAGAGCGCGCATGGCGATGATCTCGGAGTCGGCGGAGAGGCGGCCGACGGCGATGAGGATGCCGAACAGCAGCGACATCGGCACGGTGAGCACGATGATGTGCGGCAGCGAGAGCGCCAGCAGCTTGCCGACGGCGGCGCCGGAGAGCGACCGGCGGATGATCAGCCCGGCCATGTCGAAGAGGCGCTGCATGAGGATGATCGATGTGTAGAAGAGGAACCCGAGGACAGTCGGGCCGATCATCTCTTTGAGGATGTAGCGAGTGAGAATCTTCATGCGGTCGGCGCTGCGGGATTGTAACCGCGCAAAAGGCGTGCGCATGCCGGGGACGAGCTGGCGGAGGGCTCGCCTTTTCTCGCTTTCCACAGGGTCTGGTAAGATAGATTATGTTAAGTATGATTACAGGCTCAGAGGCTCATAGGCTCATAGGCTCACAGTTAAGGAGCTGCCGGGGCTTCGGTCTCGCCTGTGGCGTGTGGCGCTTGCTTCGCCTGCGCTTAGCGCTTTGGTGACGAACGCCGCGCCTGCGCGGGCGGCTCCTACGCCGCTCGCGGCGACAAGCGCTGCGCCGGACTGAGCGCACGTCTCTCCGCGGGCCTAAGGCGCAGCGCAAGCCCACTCGCGCCGCGCCCCTCTGAGCCTATGAGCCTTTGAGCCTTTGAGCCTAACCCCGGGGCGCCCCGTCCGCTCCCGGCGCCGCCGCGGCCGCGATCACATCCGACAGCACCGCTGCTGCCGTCGGCATCGCTCCCGCGCCTAAGCCGCTGAGGAAGATCTCGCCGACGGCACGGCCGTGGATTACCACGCCGTTGCGCTCGTCGCGAATTGACGCCAGCGGATCGCGTGCGCTCAGCACGCGCGGCTCGACCACCAGCGCCACGCCGCCCGTCACGCGCGTCGCTTCGGCTACGTGACGCAGCGCGCCGCCGTCGGCTCTCGCGCGGGCGACATCGTCCGCGGTCACGTCGCTGATGCCGGTGACGCACACGCTGCGCACCGGCGCGTCGAACGCCAGCTCCGCCAGAATGGTCAGCTTCTGCGCCGCGTCCTGGCCGCTGATGTCCAGCGTCGCATCCGCCTCCGCGAATCCGAGCTCCTGCGCGCACGCAACGGCGCTCGCAAGGCTCTGGCCTTCCTCCATGCGCGACAGCACGTAGTTCGTGGTGCCGTTCAGGATGCCCGTGATCCGTTCGATCGAGTCGCCGGCCAGACCACGCCGCACGGCGCCGATGACCGGCAAACCGCCGCAGACGCTCGCTTCGAACGCCACGCGTGCGCCACGCCGCGCCGCCAGATCGAACAGCTCGCGGCCGCGCATCGCCAGCAGCGCCTTGTTCGCCGTGACGACGTCGCGTCCTTGCAGCAACGCGCGCCGCACATACGCGCCGGCCGAATGAACGCCGCCCACAACCTCAACGATCACTTCACATTCGCCGTCGACCACTTCCGTGGCGCGTGTGGTCAGGAGCGCCCGGTCGATGCCGGGCCGCTCCTTTTCCGCATCGCGCACGAGGATGCGCGTCAGTTTCAGATCGATGCCGTAGCGCCCGCGAATCCGCTCGCGCTCGCGGTTCACGAGATGCACGAAGCCGGCGCCGACGGTGCCGCAGCCCAGGAGTCCGATGCGCAGGCGCTTCATGCGACGGCCTCCTGTTCGCTCGCCGCCGCGCGGCCACAACGCGTCCGCGCCAGCGCCTGATCGAGATCGTCGATCAGATCGCGCACGTCTTCCAGCCCCGCCGACAGCCGGATCAGACTGTCGCTGATGCCGACCTCGCGCCGCACTTCGGGCTCGACCGAGGCGTGCGTCATCGTGGCCGGATGGCAGAACAGGCTGCGGACGCTGCCGAGGCTTTCGGCGAGCGTCCAAAGCTGGAGGCGGCGCGTGAAGGCTCGCGTTTCCTCGAGCGACGCGTCGAGCTCGAACGCCACGATCGCGCCGAACCGGCTCATTTGCCGGCGCGCCACCGCATGTCCGGGCTGGTCGATGAGCCCCGGGTAATACACCCGCCGCACCCGCTCGTTCGCCACCAGCCACTGCGCCAGCACCTCGGCATTCGAACAGTGCCGCTCCACGCGCAGGCCGAGCGTTTTGATGCCGCGCAGAATCAGCGAGCAATCCTGCGGACCGGGCACCGCGCCGATCGCGTTCTGCAGGAACTTCAGGTCGGTGAAGAGCGCGTCGTCATTCGTGATCACCGCGCCGCCGATGACGTCGCTGTGGCCGTTGATGTACTTCGTGGTGGAATGAACGACCAGATCGGCCCCGAGCGCGAGCGGTTGCTGTAGCACGGGCGTGGCAAACGTATTGTCAACTACGATGGTAATTGATTTGCCATTCACTGCGGCACACCCAGCGGCAATGTCGGTTACATGCAGTAGCGGGTTCGACGGCGTTTCCAGCCAGAGCAGTTTCGTATGCGGCCGGATGGCCGCTTCGATGTTCGCTGGATCCGTCGTGTCGACGAAGCTGAACTCGATGCCGAAGCGCGAAAAGACTTTCGTGAAGATGCGCCACGCGCCGCCGTAGAGATCGCGCGTGGAGATGACGTGGTCTCCCCTGCTCAGTAACGACAAAACCGCGTGAATGGCGGCCATGCCGCTCGAGAATGCCAGCGCGTGCCGCGCGCCTTCGAGCGCCGCGAGGTTCTCTTCCAGCGCGGTACGCGTCGGATTGCCGGTGCGGCCGTAGCAGTAGCCTTTGTTGATTCCCGGTTCGCTCTGCGCGAACGTGGACGTCTGGTAGATCGGAGTGGTGACGGCGCCGGTGGTTGCATCATCCGGCTGCCCCGCGTGGATCGCACGCGTATCGAAACGGTAAGCCACAAAATCCTCCTCGGCCCGGCCGGACGCAAAAGCATCCAGCCAAAGGTTCGGTGCGTTACAGGTTGTGGGAGAAAGGTCGCGGAGGGACCCGGGTCATCAAACGCAGTTCAAGCGTTCGCGCCCGGGCGACGCATCATCATTCGGCCCGTGCAGCGGCCCACGAATGTGAAGGAGAGCGTCATGTTGGCCGCGGACGATACGCGCGTCTGTCGCGCGCTGTCAAGCGCGCTACACGTCGAGACGCGACTGCGCGAGGAACTTTTCGACCTGGCTGACGAAGCTGATCGGGTTGCCGGTTTTGCGGATGTAGCCAGCGGCGTTGGAGCGTTCGACGAGCGATTGCAGCTCGGCTTCTTCGCGTCCGGAGTGCAGCACGATCGGCGTGGTGCGCAGGAAATCGAAGAGCGTCGTGAAGTCGAGGACGTGCTCGCCGGAGAGCGCCGGCATCTCGACGTCGAGCAGCACGAGATCGGGCTTTTCGCGCTGCACGAGCTGCGGCATGCGCAGCGCGGAATCGGACGTCACGACCTCGTAGCCCGCCGCGCTGAGAAGGCGACGGACGGCGCCGAGGGTTTTGTCGTCATCGTCGATGACGAGGATTTTGCCCTTCGGCATTACGCCTCCGATTCCAATCGCCGCAGCAGCTCGCGCAGCGCATCCACCACTTCACTCTTCTCGACGTTCGGCTTCTTGAAAGCCATGTTCAGCGTGAACGGCAGCGACTTGTCGTTCAGCGCGAAGACGTAATTCTTCGGGCGGCCGGCCTTCTTCTGCTCCGGCTTCTGCGAGGTCTGCTTGCGTAGCGCTTCGCGCGAGAGCTCGCCGGCGGCCACGGAGCGGACGATCTCTTCCATCGCCTCTTCGCTGCTCGCGCGCGCGATCTGCACGAGCACCGACTTGTTCGAGATGCCCGCTTCGCGGCACATGGCGCGGATGCGATCGGGAATGTCGTTGATCAGCAGCGTCTCGGTGATGGTCGTGCGCGACTTGCCGATGACCTGCGAGATCTTTTCGTGCGTGTAGTTGAAGCGCTGCTGCAGGAGGAGGAAGCCTTCCGCTTCTTCGAACGGCGTCAGGTCTTTGCGCTGGATGTTCTCGATGAGCGCGATCTCGA
>DASSMK010000073.1:0-2247 GCA_035688915.1 Thermoanaerobaculia bacterium | reverse complement strand
GCTGCGGACGTGACGGCCATCGCGCCGCTGCTCAAGCAGAGGAACATGCCGACCGACACGACCAAAGCGCAGGGCTCGTACAAGGCGGCGGACATCGAGCCGCGTCCGAACCGTCCGCGCGTCACGGTGCAGCGTCCGTACTTTGACGTGACCACTTCGCAGGTCGTCGACAAAACGCTCATTTTGATGTCGCGGTAAACGCGAATGACGCGCGAGGCGATCGTCGTCGGCCTGGGCCTGATTGGCGGATCGATCGCGAAAGCATTGCGCGCGGATGGGTGGGCGGTGCGGTACGACGACCCGCATGCCGAGACCAGCGATTTCGCACGCGCCGAAGATTGGAACGCGGACGTGATCGTGCTCGCCACGCCCGTCGATGCAGCCGTGGCGTGGCTGCGCGATCACGATGCGCAACGCGTGACGTCGGTATGCAGCGTGATGCGACCACTGCGCGATGCGGCGCGCGGCCACTTCATCGCGGGACATCCGCTGGCGGGTTCCGAACAGCGCGGCTACGCGGCGTCGCGCGGCGATCTCTTTCGCGGCAAACGCTGGTTCGTCGATGCCGACGACGAAGTAATGGACGCGATGATCGCCGCGTGCGGCGCGATACGCGAACGCGTCGCCGCAGACGAGCACGACGCGGCGCTCGCGCTGACCAGCCACATTCCGCAAGTTCTCTCCACGGCCCTTGCCGCGTATCTCGCCGAACAGAACGTCGATCTGAAATTCGCCGGCACCGGACTGGCCACGTTTCTTCGGCTGGCCGACAGCGACGCGTCCGTGTGGACGCCCGTGCTCGATGCGAATCGCGACAACATCGCGCCACACATCGACGCGATCACACGCATCGCGCGCCAGCTCGACGAAAACGCATTTCACGCCGCGCAAAAGCTCGCTCAACAGCTCAAAAGCTGAACAGCTCAACAGCGAATCAGCTCCAACAGTTATCATCCGCGCCCGTGTCGAACCCCGCGTGGCTCCTCGTTGGCGTCGTGTACGCCGCGGCCGTCTGGCTCGCGCGTAGCGGCGGCGTGGAGCTGCCGCGGCGCATCGCATTTTTCTTCTACGCGCTGGTCGTCGTTTTTCTTTGGGCGCCGCTCACGCAGGACGTCGTCGGACTGCCCGTCGACTTTTTGAAATCGCTGCCGCCGTGGAATTTCACCACGCGCAACTGGACGCTGCAGAACGCGCAGCTGAACGATCTCGCCTTGCAGATCGTGCCGTGGGCGCATCAGGTGCGCGAGAGCTGGCGCGCGCTGCACGCGCCGCTCTGGAACCATTTCTCCGGCGGCGGCTATCCGCTCCTCGGCAACATGCAGAGCTCCGCGCTCTCACCGCTGCGCCTCCTCGCGCTGCCGCTTTCGCTAGCACACGCGATGGCCGCGGAAGCAGCGATGAAACTGCTCGTCGCGCTGACGTTCACCTTTCTTTACTGCCGCAAGCGAGGCTACGCGGAATTGGCGAGCGTCATCGGCGCGATCGCCTTCGGCTTCTGCACGTTCCTCGTGGTGTGGCTGCATTTTCCGATGGCCACGTCGGCGTGCTTCCTCCCCGCAGTGCTGTATTGCGTCGATCTGCTGCTCGAGCGCCGCACGTACGCACGCTTCGTCGCGGCCGCGGTGGTTTGGGCGGTGATGCTGTTCGGCGGACATCCGGAGACCGCATCGCACACGTTCTTTCTGGCGTCGCTGTACGTCGCGTGGGTGTTGCTCGTCGAACGCCCGCTCGCGTGGCGCGACGCGCTGCGCCTAGTCATCACGCTCGGCGGCGCGCTCGCCGTAGCAGGACTGCTCGCCGCGCCGCTGCTCGCGCCGTTCGCCGAAGCGCTCACGAAATCGAAGCGCTACCACGAGCTGAAAGCGAATCCGCCCACCGCGGAGGTGCCGTACTCCGATGAGCCGTCCGCGCGCGTGCTGCTGCAGCCGCATTTCACCGGACAGATTCCGATGGAAAAATCGTGGGGACCGGCGGACGCCGAATCGATCACCGGCTTCGCCGGCTTTTTCGGCATCGCCGCGTGGTTCGCACTACTCGCGGAACTGATCGGCACGCGCACCTGGCGCCGCCGCGAAACGTTTTTCCTGTTGATGACGGTCTTCGTCCTCGGCGTCATCCTGGCGTGGCCCGGCTTCTCCGAAACGTTCCACCTCGCCTTCAAACTCGCCGCGAATGCGCGACTGCGTCTGCTCTTCGCGCTGCTGCTGTCGCTGCAAACCGCCGCCGCCGTCGATCTCCTGCAACGCG
>DASSMK010000072.1:0-10959 GCA_035688915.1 Thermoanaerobaculia bacterium | reverse complement strand
GTTGGCGAGCGTGAAGACGAGCATGGCGTTCAACTCGCGATTGGCGTCGACGAACTGCTGTGCGGTGCGCAGCACCCAATGGTTGTCCCACGTGAAGCTCGGGCTGACCGCGATGATCGCGTTGAACAGCTTCGGTCGCGTGAAGAGCGCATTCAGCGCGAAGAGGCCGCCGAACGAATGGCCGGCGAAGACGCGGTAGGGCTGCGTGCGATAGGTCTTCTCGATGGTCGGGATCAGCTCCGTTTCGAAGAACGTCAGGAACTTCGGCGCGCCGCCGCTGGTCGGGAAGCTGATCGGCTGGCCGTCGATCGAGATGCCGTCGACGTGCGTGGGCGTGAGATCGCGCGTGCGATCGAGGTTCGTCACGCCGACCACGATCATCTCCGGCATGCGGCCGGCGCGCGCGAGGAACGTGGCTGTCGCCGCGGTGTGCGCGAGCTGCGCTTCCGCGTCGGTCATGTAGAGCACCGGATAGCTGCGCGTCCCGGCGCGATATGAGGCGGGAAAGTGCACCAGCACGGTGCGCGATTCGCCGAGAACTTTCGAATCGATCTTCAGCGTCAGATCGTCGGGCGTCTGCGCGAAGAGAGGCGTCGCGGCGAGCAGCAGTGCAAAAAACAAACGGCGCATGGCCGGATTGTAGGAAGGCCATGCGCCGCGAAACGCAACAGGTTGGTGTCGGAGTGGTGCCGTGACGTTCTAGAACGGAACCTCTTCGTCGTCGTCCATCATGTCCGAGCCGCCGCCGGACGGTTTGCCGCCGCCGCGCGACTGGTTGTAGCCGCCACCGCCGCCGCTGTTGTAGCCGCCGCCGCTGCGGCCGCCGCCTTCGTCATCGCGCCGGTCGAGCATCTTCATGGTGTTCGCGATGATCTCCGTGCGGTAGCGCTTCTGGCCCGTTTCCTTGTCGTCCCACGAATCGGTGCGGATCGACCCTTCCAGGTACACGAGCTTCCCCTTCTTCAGATACTGGCCGCAGATTTCACCGAGCTTGCCCCAGGCCACGATGTTGTGCCATTCGGTGCGCTCCTGCTTCTCGCCGCTGCGGTCGGTGTAGCGCTCGTCGGTGGCCACCGTGAACTTCGCCACCGACTGGCCGCCGGGAGTGGAACGGATCTCCGGATCTTTGCCGAGGCGCCCCACCAGGATGACTTTGTTGATCATGCAACTCTCCTTTACCCGCGCTGAGCTGTCGTTGAAATCAGACGCGGTGCGATGCGCGGGATTTTATCTGCCTCCGGCGCGACGGACGGGAAATCTTCGAGGGGTAGACGCCGCCCGACCCACCCACCCGGGGCAGGCTCACAGGCTCATAGGCTCATAGGCTCAAAGTAGCGCGCGCTGCGCGAGCGCCGGGAATTGCGCCTGTGGCATGTGCGGAGCTCTGCGTCGCTGGCGCTGCACGAGCTGCGCTCGGCCTGTGGCATGTGCGTAATTCTGCATCGGCTCGCGCAGCGCGTGCTACTTTGAGCCTTTGAGCCTGTGAGCCTTTGAGCCTGGGCGGGCGGGGGGCGGGGATGAAGTGCGTCATTCAACGCGTGCGGAGCGCATCCGTGTCAGTCGGCGACGAACGCGTCGCGCAAATCGGCCGCGGCATGCTCATTCTCGCCGCTGTCGAAAAAGGGGACGACGAAGCGCGGATGGCCGAGGCGGCGAAGAAGATTCGCGAGTTGCGCATCTTCAGCGATGGCGCGGGCAAGATGAATCGCGATGTGACGGAGGCGGGCGGCGCGATCCTCGCCGTGTCGCAATTCACGCTCGCTGGTTCCATCGCGCGCGGGCGCCGTCCCAGTTTCGACAACGCCGAAGAGCCGGAGCGCGCGCGTTCGCTGTTCGAGCTTTTCGTGCGCGAGCTCGCCTCCACCGGTCTCGACGTGCAGACCGGCCGCTTCCGCGAAATGATGCTCGTCGCGCTGGAAAACGACGGACCGGTCACCTTCATCTGGCCGTGATGCGCGGGCGTTCGCTTCCGCTGTTGAGCACATGACGCGCGGGGCATGCGATCATTCGCCATGCCCCGCGTTTCCCTGCTCCTCGCGCTTCTCATCACGACGCCGCTTTTCGCCGCGACCGCGGTGAAGATTCCGAATGCTGCCGCGCGTGAAGCGGCGTTCGCGGACGAACCGCTCGAGCATTGGCTCGACGTTGCGCCCGCCGGCGTCGGGCAGAACCTGTTGCGCGCCGCCGCGGAGCACGCGTCGCGCAACAAAGTGGAAGCGGCGCGCGACGATCTGCACCGCCTGCTCGCGATGAAAGACCTCTCCACCGAAACGAAACTCAATGCGCTCGCCGCGCTTCGCGAGCTCGGTGAACCGCAGAAGGGCACGGACATCCTCGGCGTCGTCGTCGAAACCGTGCACGACAACGCGGTGGAGACGCTCGTTGCGTACGCGGATCACACGACGCGCTTCATTCGCCAGGACGGGCGCGTGCTCTTCGCGAACAACTCCGAGGTGACGGAGCTGGTGGAGCGGTTCTTCTTTACGGCGTCGCATCTCGCCACCGCCACGCCGAAGCCGCTCTTGCAGCGGCGCGTCGATCGCATCGAGCCGAGCGAAATCGCCGAGTTCCGCATCTATCTGCTCACGCCGCAGGGGACGCTGCTGCGCGTCGTCACGCCGGGTGAAGAAGGTGATCCCGTCGCCGGTCTCGCGATCAAGTCGGCGACCGACCTGCTGCGTGGCATTTACCAGACAACCACGCCTTGAGCGGCTGCTGATCGCACGGGCGCAGCGCAGCTATACTGCCGCTCCCTATGCCATACAGTCCTACCGAGATCGAACCGAAATGGCAGCAGCGCTGGGCTGATGCGGGCGTCGCGGAGATCGACGTCACCGCCCCGGGCGACAAGCTGTACATGCTGAACATGTTCCCGTACCCCTCGGGCGATCTGCATGTCGGTCACGGCCGCAACTACATCCTCGGCGATGCGCTCTATCGCTACTTCCGTATGCAGGGCCGCGCCGCACTCAATCCGATGGGCTGGGACGCCTTCGGCCTGCCGGCGGAGAACGCCGCCATCAAGCGCGGCATCCATCCGCGCCAGTGGACGTTGGGCAACATCGGGCGGATGAAAGAGCAGTTCGCGCGCTGGGGCATCCTCTACGACTGGTCGAAAGAAATCGCCTCGTGCGAGCCCGATTACTACCGCTGGAATCAGTGGCTCTTCCTGCAGCTCTACAAGAAAGGCCTCGCGTATCGCGGCAAGGCGCCGGTGAACTGGTGCCCGCAGGATCAGACCGTGCTCGCGAACGAGCAGGTGGTGGAAGGCCGCTGCGAACGTTGCGGCGCCCTGGTCGAACAGCGCGATCTCGAACAGTGGTTCTTCAAGATCACTGCATACGCCGATCGTCTCGATGCAGGTTTGGACACGCTCGAGCACTGGCCGGAAAAAGTGAAGCTGATGCAGCGGAACTGGATCGGCCGCTCGCTCGGCGCCGACGTCGAGTTCCAGGTGCCGTTTCTCGGCACCGCCATCCGCGTCTTCACCACGCGTCCCGACACCATCTTCGGTGCGACCTTCATGGTGCTCGCGCCCGAGCATCCCGACGTCGCGAAGCTCATCGCCGATCATCCCGACCGCGCGGCGATCGAGGAGTGGATCACCGCCGTCCGCAATCAGTCGAACCTGGAGCGGCAGGAGAAGGGGAAGGAAGGCCGCTTCACCGGCAAGACGGCGATCAATCCGTTCACGAACGAAGAGATCCCGATCTGGCTCGGCAACTTCGTGCTGCCGCAATACGGCACCGGCGCGATCATGTCCGTCCCTGCACACGATCAGCGCGATTTCGAATTCGCGAAGCAGTACGGCCTGCCGATGAAAATCGTCGTCGGCCCTGCGTCGGGCGAACCGCTCGAGCTCGCGGACGAAGCGTTCACGTTCAAAGATGAAAGCGGCGTGAGTGTCGATTCCGGCCCGATCAGCGGACTGCCGGTGCCGAAGGCGATCGAGAAGATCATCTCCATCATCGAAGAGCGCGGCCTCGGCAAGGGAACGGTGCGCTACCGCCTGCGCGACTGGCTCATCTCGCGCCAGCGTTACTGGGGCACGCCGATCCCGATGCTCTACTGCGAAAAAGACGGCCTCGTGCCGGTGCCGGAAGAGCAGCTGCCGGTCACGCTCCCGCTCGATGTGCCGTTCACCGGACGCGAAGGCAATCCGCTCGCGAAGCACGAAGCGTTCGTCAACGCCATCTGTCCGCAGTGCGGCGGTCACGCGCGCCGCGAGACCGACACGATGGACACGTTCGTCGATTCGTCGTGGTACTTCTGCCGCTTCGTCACGCCGCGCGATGAGACGCAGATGTTCGATTCGAGAGTCGTCGATCGCTGGCTGCCGGTCGATCAATACATCGGCGGCATCGAGCACGCGATCCTCCATCTGCTCTACGCCCGTTTCATCACCCGCACGCTTCACGACCTCGGCCTCATCACGTTCGAAGAGCCGTTCACGCGTCTCTTCAATCAGGGCGTGATCACGAAGGAAGGCTACAAGGACGCGCGCGGCTCATGGGTCTCGCCGGCGGACGTGCAGTGGCGCGAGGAGAAGCCGTATCGCGGCGAGGAGCTGCTGACGGCCGAAGTGACGAAGATGTCGAAGTCGCGCCTCAATGTGGTGCCGCCGGATGAGCTGATCGCGCGGTACGGCGCGGACACGGAGCGCGTGTACACGCTCTTCATCGCGCCGCCGGAGAAGGAAGCGGCGTGGTCCGACGAAGGCGTCGTCGGCGCCTATCGCTTCCTCGGCCGCGTCTGGAACATCGGTGAGAAGCTCAGCGTGAAAGACGCGGTGCTTCAAGGCCTGAAAGGCGAGCCGACGCGCGCGGTGACGCGCAAAATGCACCAGACCATCCACGCCGTCACTTCGCGCATCGAACGGTTTGAATTCAATACAGCGATCTCGGCGCTGATGGAGTTTTCCAACGTGCTCGGCGAAGCGCCTTCGCGCGAGGCGTATGAAGTGCTGCTGCAACTGCTGCATCCGTTCGCGCCGCACATCACCGAAGAGCTGTGGGAAGCGCTCGGCAACGACGGCTTCGTTTTGACCTCGAAGTGGCCGGTGGCGGATCCGGAGCTGATGAAGGAAGACACCGTGACGATCGCGGTGCAGGTGAATGGCAAACTGCGCGGGCAGGTCGACGTGCCGGCCGGCGCGGCGGAGAATGCGGTCTACGACGCGGTTTTCGCGAACGAGAAGATCCAGCAGTGGGTGAGCGGGAAAGACATCGTGAAGAAGATCTACGTGCCGAACAAGCTGGTGAACGTGGTGGTGAAATGAAGCGGCTCGCTCTCGTCGCGCTCCTCTTGCTGAGCGGTTGCGGGTACGCGCTGGTCGGGCATTCGAACATGCTCGATCCGTCGATCCACACGATCGAGGTGCCGACGTTCGTCAATCGCACCACGCGCGTGGAGCTCGAGCAGCGGCTGACGCAATCGGTGTCGGAAGAGCTGGTGTCGCGCGGCCGCCTGCGGCTCGTGACCGACGCGAAGGAAGCGGACGTCCTGCTACGCGGCTCGATCGACAGCTTCGGCATTTTCCCGATCGCATTCGATCAGGGCCGTGCCACGCGCTACCAGATCTCCATCACCGCGAACATCGAGCTGCTCGATCACCGCAACGGCGACAAGGTGCTGTGGAAGAACGACCAGTATCGCTTCACCGAGAACTACGAAGTGAACGTGGCATCGACCGATGCGTTCGATCAGGAGAGCCGCGCCATCCGCGAGATCGCGGTGCGTTTCGCGGAGTCGCTGGTGGCGAATCTGCTCGAAGGGTTCTAGGGAGCGCACACAAACAAAAACGGCGCACTTGCGTGCGCCGTTCTGTCGAAACGCCCGTGACGCGCGTTACTTTGCCGCGGTGCGCTTCGAGGCGGCCGAAAGGCGGGCCTTGTAGCGGTTTGCGGCGTTTTCTTTGATCAGGCCGCGCTTGGCAGCGCGATCGATCTCCGAAAACCCCGTCGCGAGCGTGTCCTTGTCGGCATCGCCGCCGCTGATCGCGGTACGGGCCTTCTTGATCACGCCGCGAAGGCGCGACTTGCCGGCGCGGTTGCGCTCGTTTCGCTTTTCGGCCTGCCGTCTCTGCTTCTCGGCCGAGCGGATATTCGCCATGAATCTGCTCCTACTGAATTGGTGTCGAGTTCAAAAAACGCAGCATTCTACTTCGTTTCGATCCCGAGCTGGTTGAGTTTCTGCCGCGCCAGAGCCGCTTCCTGCGACTTCGGGTGTTCGTGAATCACGTACTGGAGCTGAACGACGCCCTGGGCTTTCTCGCCCAGGCTGATGTACGCGTAGCCCTTCTTCAGCAACGCTCCCGGAACCTTGTCGGATTTAGGGAACTTCGTGACGACGCTGTCAAACTCACGAATGGCGTCGCGATATTTCTTCTGCGAGAAAAGACTCTCGCCGATCCAGTAACTTGCGTTGTCCGAAAGGTCGGTATTCGGGCTGGCCTGCAGGAAATCGCGGAAGCCTTCGATGGCCAGATCGAAGTTGCCTTTCTGGTAATCGCGAAACGCCGCCTGGTACGTTTCGATCGGATCGGCAGTAGGCGTGACGGGCGGCTGCACGGTCATTTCGCCGCTCGCCGCGCCGCCGGTCGATGTTGCCGGCGCGGTGGTCGTGGGCGGCGCGGGAACCGCAAGCGCCGCGATGCGCGCGCGCATCTCTTCCATGTCGCGCTGCGCCTGCGTCATCTGCTGCGCGAGCTGATCGATGCGGTAGTTGGTCTGCTCGATCGAGCCCTGGCTGTTCTGGATGCGATCGTCGATCTCGGCGACTTTCGCCACGAGCGTCGCGTTCGACTTCAACAGCGTCTCGGTCTGCTCGGCGATCTTGGTGTTGACGTTCTGCACGTCTTCTTTGCCGGCGGCGGTCCGCTTCACGTTCGCCAGCTCATCCTGCAGCTCGGCGATCTGATGCTGCGCCGCTTCGAAGTCCGAGGTGGAGACACAACCGGTGGCGGCGAGAGTCGCCGCCACCAGGGCAAAGGGTCGAAGGATTTTCATGTTCATCTCACGAGGACGAGATGCGCGCGGCGGTTCTTGCCCCACGCCGCATCGTCATGCCCTTCATCGAACGGCCGCTCTTCGCCGTAGCTGACGGTCTTGAGGCGGCTGGAGTCGATGCCGAGCGTCTGCAGATACTCTTTGGCGGTGTTGGCTCGGCGGTCGCCGAGGGCGAGGTTGTACTGCTCGGTGCCGCGCTCGTCGCAGTGACCTTCGATGAGCAGGTTGTACGCGCGGTTGCTGCGCAGCCAGGTGGCGGTGGCGGTGAGGGCCGCCTGCGCATCGGCGTCGAGCGTCGCTTCGTCGTAGTTGAAGAACGCGTCGCGCACCAGGCCGCGCGACTGCACGTAGGCATTCAGCTGATCGAGATCGCGCGGGAGCTGCTCTTCGGTCGGCTTCGTTTCCTGAACGAAATCGGGTTCCTGCTGGACCGGCGTTTCATCGCGCGTCACCGTCGTAGCGACGTCAGGCACGGTGTTGGTGGCCGGCATGGTCGTAGTGTTCGTGCCGTTGTCCTTTTTTTTCGTTGTGCGGCACGCAGGTGCGAGTATCACGAGCACAACGACTAGCCCGAGGACGAACGGTTTCCACATCTTTCTCATTGCTGTGACTCCTCTTGTGGCGATGATAGCAGTGGGTAGTGGTCAGTGGTCAGTGGCCAGTTTTCAGCGGGCGAGTGCCTTGTTCTTCTGACCACTGAGCACTGACCACTGACCACTTCTTTTTCTACTCCGGTTTCTTCGACCAGTCGGGTTCTTTGTTTTCCCCTTCGAACGTCAATTGCAGCAGGTCGGTGCCGTCGGCGCGCATCCGATAGACCTGCCATTTGCCGCTGCGATTCGATTGGAAGGCGATCCATTGTCCATCGGGCGACCAGGTCGGCTGTTCGTTCGAGCCTTCGCCGGCGATGATGTGATTCTCGTTCGTGACGATGTTCGCCACGCGGATCTGAAAGCGGCCGTTCACGCGCGACGTGTAGGCGATGCGCTCGCCGTCCGGCGACCAGACGGCGTCGTCGTTCCAGTTGCCGTCGTACGAGATGCGGCGGACGTCCGTTCCTTCCGCGCTCATCGTGTAGATCTGCGGCGAGCCGCTGCGACCGGAGGTAAATGCGATCTGGCGTCCCGTGGGGCTCCACTCGGGAGTCGATTCGATCGAGCTGCTGTTCGTGAGACGGCGCAGATTCGAGCCGTCGTCTTTGATCAGGTAGATGTCGGGATTGCCGTTCACCGAGCCGACGAACGCGATGTCGTTGCTGACCGGCGAGAACGTGGCGGACGTGTTCAGCGCGAGACCGCTGTTGATGCGCGTGCGTCCGCCGCCGCGGCGATTGATGATGTACATGTCGCTCGTGCCGCGCGCGAACGAGGTGTAGACCATGCGTTCGTTGTCGGGCGACCAGCTGGGCAAAATGGAGAGCGCGTTGTGGAACGTGATGCGACGCTGGTTGGCGCCATCCCAATCCATCAGCCAGATTTCCCAATTGCCGCCGCGGTCGGACGCGTATGCGATCTGCGTCATGAAGACGCCGGGGCGGCTGTTGAGCAGACGTACGAGCTCGTTGGCGATGGTGTGCGCGGTGCGCGTGAGCGCGGCTTGCGGCGCACGATAGCGCTTGCCGAGCTGCACCGCGTCCGCTTGATCGAGCACTCGCGCTTCGACGACGTACTCTTCGCCTTCCTTCCAGATGTTCAATTTCAGGTAGAGCTGCGCGGAGATGCGCTTGAGCAGGTCCGACGTGATGGGGACCGACGGCGGCAGCGGCGCGATGGCGAAGATGCCGGAGTAGGCGATGTCGCGCGTGAGCGGTCCGAAGAACTGCTGGCGGATCAGCTCCGAGTCGACGGCACCTGCGCCTGCGGTTCCCGCTGGCGCGGTGAGATCGGGAAACGGCGCGGCGATGCGCACCACGCTCGCGGCCTGATTCGCATTCATCGTGACGCCGATGTCGGTCTGCGCCGCCAGCGGCAGCGTCGAGAGAAGAAGAGCGAGAGAAAAGAGAAAGCGTTTCATCGGAATGTGAGGTGAACTCCCAGGTAAGGACCTGTGTAACCGAACGGCAGTGGATTGAGTGGCGACGCGCTCATGACGGCGGAGAGTGCGGCGCGGTCGAAGCGGCCATTGCCGCTCGGCGTTTCGACGCGCGAGTCAGTGATGCGGCCGTCGCGCTGGATGCGGAAGTAGACGAGGGTGGTGGTGCCCGGTGTGACCTGTCCGCGCACCCAGTTCGTGCCGACTTTGCGCTGCATCGCTTCGATGTAGATGGTGTACGGAAAGTCGCCGCCTTCGAGGCCGGTGACTCCTGCGCCGCCGATCGGAACATCTGTTGTAGTGAGGCCGGGCGCGCCTGTCGCTGTTGCCGGAGGCGTCGCTGCGACCGGCGGCGGCGCAGGCGATTCGGAACCTTTCCTCGTGGAGCGTCCGAACGGGGAGAGCGGCACAGTGTTCTTTTCCGGCTTGGCCGGTGTGGTGGCAGTGACGGGAAGCGGCGTCGGCGCGGCGATCTTCGGCGTCTCCGGTTTCGGCACCACTGGCTTCGGCTGGTCGATGACCGGTGCCGGTGCAGGAGTGGCCACACGTGGTGTTGGTGCCGGTGCCGCGGTGCGCGGGAACGACGCGAAATGGATGCTCACCATGGACAGCGCTTTCGGCGCAGGCGCGTGCAGCGCCGCGTAGATCGCCAGTGCGGTGAGGCCGCCGTGCAGCAGGAGCGAGAGGGCGATGGCCTTGCCGGCGCCCGACTCCAGCGCGGCGCGCTGGGCCAGGACGTCAGCGACGCGGTCGCGCATTCCCCGCACGCCCCTCCGCCGCTCGCGCCGGCTGTTCCGTCAACATGCCGAGTTGCTCCACACCCGCCCGATTCATCACGTCCAGCACTGCAACGACCTGGCCGTACGGGACACCCTGATCCGCTTCGAGCAGCGCGCGCTTGACGCGCCGCGCGCGCAGCATCGGTCCCAGCGTGTTCTGCAGATCCTTCGCGCCGACCGCGGTGCCGTCGACGTACACGCCGCCATTCGCCGTAATCGACACCTTCGCCGGCTGGTTCGACGCCAGCTCGAAGCTCTTCCCCTCGGCTTGCGGCAACTGCACTTCCAGCCCTTGCGAGAGCATCGGCGCCGTGACCATGAAGATGATCAGCAGCACGAGCATGACGTCGACGAGCGGAGTGACGTTGATCTCCGCCAGATCGCCCAGGTCGTCGCTGTCGCCGAATCGAAAAGCCATTATTGGATTTAGACGGTGCTGGTGCCCGCGAAGTAACTCAGGTGAAGTTGCGTTCGGTGAGATTCAGAAATTCGAGCGTGAAGTCGTCCATCTCGCCGCGCGCCTGACGAAGCCGCTGCACGAAGTGGTTATAGGCGAGGAGAGCGGGGATTGCGGCGAAGAGTCCCGCTGCAGTGTTGATCAACGCTTCGCTGATGCCCGGGGCCACTGCCGTGATGGAAGTGGACCCGGTTGCGCCGATCGTGCCGAATGCGTCCATGATTCCCCACACCGTGCCGAAGAGTCCGATGAATGGCGTAGCCGCAGCCGTTGTTGCGAGGAAGGGGACGTAGCGCGTGAGCCGCGCCGATTCGATGCGCGTGGCGCGAATGAGCGAGCGCTCCACGCTGTCGAGCGACTTCACAGTCTGCCGTCCGCCCTCAGCGTGCGAGATCTGCGCTTCAATTTCCGCGTAGCCGGCGCGAAAGAGACCGACCAGCGCGGAATGCGCCAGCGGCGCGATGCCGGCCTGCACGTCGGCGAGCCGTTTCGCCTTGCGAAACATGCCGACGAAGCGCTTTGACGCCGAGGCGGAGCGCCGAAAGCGCTGCCACACCGCGATCATCACCGCCCAGGAGCCGATCGAGAACAAGAGCAGAATCCCGAGGACGGTTTTTCCCACCACCCCGGTATGAAAGAACGCCGTCCAAAGTTGCATCGGGGCGGAGGTTAGCACGAGAGTGAT
>DASSMK010000071.1:0-12696 GCA_035688915.1 Thermoanaerobaculia bacterium | reverse complement strand
GCCGCTCCAACGTTTTTGTTCGCTACTGTTTTGCTTTGCGCTCGCGGATGCCGCTCGCGTCGAGATCGAGCTGCGACACCGGAATCACTTCCACATCGGGGAAGCGTTTGCGCAGCGGCTCGATGAATTTCTTCGCGTCGCCGACGATCACCACGCTGGCGTCGCTGCCCGCGAAGTTCTTGCCGGCGAAGCCGCGCACCGCTTCGGCATTCACCGCCTGCACGCCGCTGATGTAGCGATTGATGTCGGTGAGCGGCAGATCGTTCAGCGCGAGCGTCGCCACCTGATTGACGATGCCGCTCGACGTTTCGAGCGAGCGCGCGAAGCCGCCGATGAGCACCGCTTTGCGCGGCGTCAGCTCCGTGTCCGGAACGTCGGTCGCGCCCATGCGCGCCATCTCGTCGAGCGTGATACCCGCCACTTCGGCGGCGGACTCGTTCTTCGTCTGCGTCGACGCGAGGAACGGACCGGCGTTGCGCCGCGCGGAGAACGAGCTGTTCGAGCCGTAGCTCAGACCGCGCTTGATGCGGATTTCCTGATTCAGGCGGGCGGAGTAGCCGCCGCCGAGGACGGAGTTGGAGACGATGGCGGGAAAGTAGTTGGGATCGGTGCGGCGGATGCCCTGGCGTCCGACCACGACCATCGCTTGACCCGCATCCGGCAGATCGACGACCACGACGCGCGGCGATGCGGGCTTCGCAGTCGTTGCAGCAGTCATCGTTGTCTTCGTCGCGGTGCCGCGCGCCCACGAGCCGAACTGCTGCTGCGCGGCGTTGAAGACGGCGTCCGGCTCGATGTCGCCGGCCACGACGAAGACCGCGTTGTCGGGACGATAGTTCGCTTTGTGGAAGGCGACGAGATCCTCGCGCTTGATCTTCTCGAGCGACTTCGGCGTTCCTTCCGCCGGATGGCCGTACGGCTGACCGGCGAAGAGGAGCTTCGACATGACGTAACTGCCGAGCGTGCGCGGCTGGCGCAGCGCGACCTGCAGCGAGTCGACGGTCTGCGAGCGCTGCAGATCGACCTCTTCTTTCGAGAACGTGGCGTTGCGCGCTACGTCACCGACGAACACCAGCGCCTTCGTGAAGTTCGACGCCATCACGCTGAGATCGATGCTGGACTGATCCCATCCTGCCGATGCTTCGATGGTGGCGCCGAGGGCTTCCACGCCGCGCGCGATCTCTTCGGCGGTGCGGGTCTTCGTTCCTTTGGTCAGCACATTCGCAGTGAGCTGCGCGAGGCCCGGACGATTGGCGGGATCGGCTTCCGCGCCGGTCTTGAACATCAGCGTCGCGGCGACGAGCGGGATGTCGTGCTTCGGCACCACGATCACGCGGAGGCCGTTGGCCAGCGTCTTCTCCACCGGCTGCGGCAGCTTCGCTTCACGCGGCGCAGCGGGCGCCGGCGGCGAAACCTGCTGGTCCTGCGCGGTGGCCGTGACTTCCTGCGCGGAAAGCGGCGCTGCTGCGAGCGCCAACAGCATCAATGCGATGAGGCGCTTCATTTCGCACCTCCTTCGCTCTTCTTCGCATCGCGTTTCGATTCGTCCATGTATGTGATGACGACGGCCTTTCCGCCGCCGATGGTCTTCTTCATGACGTTCTGCACGTCCGCCGCGGTCACGGCCTGCAGGCGCGCCAAGCCTGTGTTCACGATCGACGCGTCCTTGTGCACGACGAGCGCTTCACCGATGGCGAACGCTTTGCCGTTGCTCGTCTCGCGCTCGCGCAGAGCGCTGGTGATGATCTGATTCTTCGCCTTCTCCAGCTCCGCTGCGGAGATCGGCGCGTCCTGAATCTTCTGCAGCTCTTCGCGAATGATCTTCTCCGCTTCGCCGACGTCGTGACCGCTGGCCATGATGGCGGCGGCGGCGAAGAGGCCGAGGTCGGCGCGGAGATCGGCGTTGGCGAAGGCTTCCTGCGCGATGCCGCTGCGCACGAGCCGCTCGTAGAGGCGAGACGATTCGCCCTGGCTGAGCACCGCTTCCGCGATGGCGAGCGGATACGAATCGGGGCTCGACGCGGCCGGCGCGAGATAGGTCAGCGCGACGGCGGGCAGCGGCACGTTCGGCGCGTAGACCGGCACGCGCTTCTCGGCGGTGCGTGCGGGCTCCTGCACGTCGACGACCGGAATGGGTGTGGACGGCTTCGGGATCGGCGCGAAGTATTTGTCGACCCAGGCGTCGAACTGCTGCTGATCGAAATCGCCGACGACGATGAGCGCGGCGTTGTCCGGACGATAGAACGTCGCGTGGAACGCGCGCACGTCGTCGAGCGTGGCCGCGTCGAGATCTTCCATGCTGCCGATGCCGGGCCGGCGGTACGGATGCTTGACGAGGGAGCTCGGCTCGATGGCGTTGAAGAAGCGCCCGTAGGGCGGCGCGAGGACGCGGAAGCGGTACTCCTCCTTCACCACGTCCCGCTCGCTCTTGAAGTTCGCCTCGTCGACCGTGAGGCCGCCCATACGGTCGGCTTCGGCCCAGAGCAGCGTCTCGAGGTAATTCGACGGCACGACCTCAAAGTACGGCGTCATGTCGTCGTACGTGGAGGCGTTGTTCCAGCCGCCGACGTCCTCGGTGAGGCGGTCCATCATCTCCGCCTTCATGTGCCGCGTCGCTTTGAACATGATGTGCTCGAAGAGATGCGCGAAGCCGCTGCGACCTTCGGGATCGTTCTTCGAGCCGACGCGATACCAGACGTGAATGGCCACGGTCGGCGTGGAGCGGTCCTGCGCGCTGAAGACTTCCAGGCCGTTCGGCAGCACGCGGTGTTTGTAGTTGATCGGCGGGAAGGCCGCCGCGGCAGCAGTCGTGGCCACCACCAGCAAGATCAGAATGAGTCGAATCTGTCGCATGCGCGGATGATATGCGGGGTGCGGGCCGGGCGCGGTAACGAGTGGGCAACGGCGGTTCACCGGGGGCCTCCGGCGGCCGGGCCACGGGCCCGGACCCGTTGGTTGGCCTAGCCTCCGCTGACACTGTCGTGCGAGTTGGCAGTGCGTGTGCGGCGGAGGCTGGGCCAACCAATGGGGTCCGGGGCCAATGGCCCCGGCCGCCGGAGGCGCCCCGGTGAACCGCCGCAGTACAATCACGCTCCCGATGTCCAACGCCTTCGCACCGCGAGATGACGAGTCACGGTTTGTGCTACACGAGACCGGCTCGCTCGACGCTGACTTTGCCGCTGACGTGCGGCAGGGCCTCACCGCCTCGCCGAAAACGCTTCCTCCGCGCTGGTTCTATGACGATCTCGGCTCTTCGCTGTTTGACGCGATCTGCAATCTGCCCGAGTACTACGTCACGCGCGCCGAAACGGAGATCCTGACGGCGCGGGCGGCGGAGATGGCGCGGGCGTTCGGCACGCCGATCCGGCTCGTCGAGCTGGGCAGCGGCAGCGCGCGCAAAACGCGCATCCTCCTCGACGCGATCACGGAGCGGCAGCCGCAGCTCGAATATGTGGAGATCGATGTCGACGCGGGCATGCTGGAAGCGACGGGACGCGCGCTGCTGAGCGAGTATCCCGAGCTGCGCGTGATCGCAGTGCGTGCGGACTTTGCGGAGCCGTCGCGCGCGCTTCGCATGCTCGACGCGAGTGCCGTACGCACGATCGTGCTCTTCCTCGGCTCGAGCATCGGCAACCTCGATCCGCAGCAGGCCGCGGCGATGCTGCGCGACCTCCGCACCTCGCTCCGCGAAGGCGACGCGCTCTTCCTCGGCGCCGACCTGCGCAAAGCGAAGCAGGTGCTGGAGCCCGCGTACGACGATGCGCTCGGCGTCACGGCGGCATTCAACAAGAACGTGCTGCAGCGCATGAACCGGGAGCTCGGCGCTGACTTTGATCTCGCCTCGTTCACGCATCGCGCGGTGTACGACGAAGAGCTCGGACGCGTGGAGATGCACCTTGTGAGCACACGCGCGCAAACAGTGCGCGTGGACGCGCTCGACCTGACGGTGGCGTTCGCGGAAGGCGAGACAATCCACACCGAGAACTCCTGGAAGTACGACCGCGCGGGAATCGCTGCGCTGGCGAACGAAAGCGGCTTCGCGGTGGAATCGCAATGGAGCGACTCGCGACGGCTGTTCTTGGACGCGCTGCTGGTGGCGGTGTAGGGCGCGCTTCGCGCTCGCGGTGAACGGTCTTCCGCCACGCTGCGCCTACGCTCGCGCTGAATGTCGTACGACGCGCAACGCAACCCTCGCGCTGAACGTCCTACGACGCGCAACGCCACCCTCGCGCTGAACGTCATTCGACGCGCAACTCAACCCTCGCGCTGAACGTCGCACGACGCGCAACGCAACCCTCGCGCTGAACGTCGTACGACGCGCAACGCAACCCTCGCGCTGAACGTCGTCCGACACGCAACGAAACCCTCGCGCTGAACGTCGTCCGACGCGCAACGCAATCCTCACGCTGAACGTCGTACGACGCACAACGCAACCCTCGCGCTGAACGTTGGAGCGGCGGGCGCCTCGCCCGCCGGATTCTCACGAGTACACGGCAGGCGATAGCCCTCCCCCTACTCCTCCGCATCCAACACCATCTCGAACAACCGCAGCAACTCCTCGAATCGCTTCGGCTTCCGCACGACCGGCGCAAGCTCGCGCGGCGCGGTCGCTTCGCTCAAGAAAATCGTGGGCACGGCCGTGCCGATTTCGCGGGCGATCTCCAGTGCACGTAGATTGGGGAGGTCGAGATCGAGCAGCAGAACGTCGGGACGCAGTCTACGAATCGTGGGAACGGCCTCCCCGTCGGCGGCGATCAGAGTCGGTTCGAGCTCCATCAGACGGAAGAACGTGTGCAGCATTTCCGCAGCCTCACGACTCCCCTCCACGATCGCCACCCGCTGAGTTGTGAACAGCTCGGAGCGGGGACTATCCTTCATGGGCCACCGATGAACGCTACCGATCCTCACCATCGAGATCGAAGAGATCCGAAGCCCGGACGGTCTCGCGCGACAGCCGGCGGCAGGCCGCCGTGATCGCCGCGATGCAGCGCCGCGTCGGCTCCATCCGTCCCATCCGTATCCGCAACAGATGCTGACGGCTGTATCCCGACTCCCGCGCGAGATGCGCCGGTTTGATCCCCCGACTCTTCAAAAACGTTTCGAGACGTGAAGGCATGTGCAGTATCTTGCATACTAGTGTCGTGCAGGATAAATGTCAATGTACACGTGCAGCCATGCCGAGGGAGTGAGCAAAATAGGTTGCAAGTGGCGGATACGCTGAGACTTGCCCGTTGACCCTCCTTTGAGCCTCCCGCTCCCGCAAACCTGCTCCTACCGGGGGTGGATTTGCAGTTCGCGTCACACCGTGTGCGAGAGTGACCGTGCATGAAGTGGCCGTTCGCCTGGAGCTCGCGCTGAGCATCCGCACTCTCGCCTCCCTCTGAACGGCCACTCGCAGAGATGACGTGTGTTGCGTTTGTAACAATCGACTAGTAACCTAAAAGTTACTTTCTACTCTCATATGCTCGGTGACACCGTAAGAGAAGCAAGAATCCGCAAAGGACTGACCCAGGCCCGCTTAGCGCGCCTGGCCGGCGTGAGCCGCCGCCACCTGGCCGCCCTCGAAAAGGGAGCCAACGTCTCGGTCAACGTCCTCCGCAAAGTCGCAGCCGTTCTGGAGCTCACCGAGATCCAGCTCGGCGACGACATGGCTCTGCGCGGCAACGCCGAAAAGTCGACGGTGAACATGCCGCTGCTGACCGACACCATTCGCGAAGCACGCGAAGAAGCGCTCCGCGCGCAAGCGATCCTCGAGCGCGCCGATCGCCTCCTCTCCGGCGGCGAAGCCGGCAACGGCATCGAAGTACGCTTCCCGAAGCTGCCCGTGCGCCGCCTCGAAATGCCGGAGAATGCGTCTTCTGGAGATGTGCTGCGCGATCGTTCGGGCTGGCCGGAGATCACGACCAAAGGCGAAATTCGTCAGGGCCACGCTGTCGACGAAGCGAGCGCGGAGACGCTGCAGGTGCCGCCGAATCTTCTCGACGACGGCGAAGTGGTCTTCCGCGCGCGCGGCAACGACTTCCGCGATCACAACATCGAAGACGGCGATCTGCTCATCGTCGAGCTGCGTCCGCGCGGCCGCGCCGCAAACGGCGAGCTGGTGATCGGCCAGATCGGCAAGCAGTTCTTCGTCGGCCGCTGGTGGCAGAAGCATGGACGCAAAGCGTTGATGTCGGACGGCCTGTCGGAAGTGACGGTGGGACGCTCCGCGCGCTCGCTGAAAGTGGTGGCCGCGATCAACCAGATCGTGCGCGGGTATTAGCGGCGCGCCGGAGGCTCACAGGCTCACAGGCTCACGGGCTCACAGTAGCGTGCGAGCTGCCGGGTCGTTCGTCCTGCGCATGTGGCGTGTGTGCAGGAACGCGGCGCGAGTGTGGTCCGTCGTCGGTCATGGCAACTGCGCGGAGACTCCATCTCGCGCAGGCCGTGCTGCTCTGAGCCTGTGAGCCTGTGAGCCTATGAGCCTGCGGCGCCGCGCGCCGCGTTACACTCTCGCGCACGAGTGCAGCTCAAACGCGAGATCGGCCTCTGGCGCGGCGTCGCGCTGAACATGATCGACATGGTCGGCATCGGGCCGTTCATCACGATCCCGTTCATCCTCAAGACCATGGGCGGCGCGCGCTGCATGGCCGCGTGGCTGCTCGCGGGTCTGCTCGCCATCTGCGACGGCATCGTCACCGCGGAGCTCGCGGCCGAAATGCCGCGCGCCGGCGGCTCCTACATCTTCCTGCGTGAATCATTCGGCCGCGCCGGCCGTTTGATCTCGTTCCTGTTTCTCTTCCAGATCCTGATCAGCGCGCCGCTCTCGCTCGCCTCGGGATGCATCGGCTTCGCGCAATACCTGCAACCCGTCCTCCCCTTCACCGCGAAAAGCATTCCGCTTACCGCCACCGCGGTCTGCATCATCGTCGTGCTGCTGCTCCTCCGCCGCATCGACGCCATCGGCAAGTTCTCGATCGTGCTTTGGGCCGGCGTGCTCGGCACGATTGCCGTCGTCATCGCTGCAGGCCTCCCGCATCTGAAGCTCGCCAGCTTCGTGTTCTGGGAAGCGCCGCGCCACGACGGTCTGACCGGCTTCACCGGCCTTGGCGCCGCACTGATCTTCGCCGTCTACGACTATCTCGGCTACTACAACATCGCCTACCTCGGCGACGAAGTGAAGCAGCCGGAAAAGACGATTCCGCGCGTGATCGTCATCAGCATCTTCACCGTGGCCGCGCTCTACATCGTCATGCAAGCGTGCATCATCTCCGTGCTGCCGTACGACGTGGCCACGACCTCGACCTCCGTCGTCGCCGATTACATCCGCGCCGTCATCGGGCCGCGCGCCGCGAAGTGGGTGTCGGTGATGATTCTCTGGACCGCGTTCGCTTCGATCTTCAGCGTGATGCTCGGCTATTCGCGCATTCTTTTCGCCGCGGCGCGCGATCGGAACTTCTTCGGGATCTTCGCGAAGCTGCATGCGACCGAGGCTTATCCGTTCGTGGCGGTGGTGTTCTTGGGAGGGATGACGGCGCTCTTCTGCTGGCTCGACATCCGGCACATCATCGGCGGCATTCTTTCGATTCGCGCCATCATCCCGTTTATCGCGCAGATCGTCGGCGCGGTGGTGCTGCGCGTGCGCGAGCCGGATCGCCCGCGGCCGTTCAAGATGTGGCTCTATCCACTGCCCGCGATCGTCGCCGTCGGACTTTGGGGCTTCGTCGTGGCTTCACCGGAGAAGCGGCTGCAGTTCGCGGCGTTGTACGTCGTCGCCGCGGGGATGCTCTTCTTCTTCATCCGTGAAGCGCTGGTGCGGCGCGCGCAGCGGCGGATGGCCTGAGCGCCGTGCGAGAATGCGGCCTCATGCGCAGGCTGCTCCTTTTCGTCGCCGTTCTCACGTTCACTGCGCTCGCCGCGTGCGCGCAGACGACGCAGGACCTCGACGCCATCGCGGCGCGCTACTACAAGCCCGATGGTCCCGGCGCAGCGGTGCTGGTCATCAAAGACGGCCGGACGCTGCTTCGCAAAGGCTACGGACTGGCGGACCTCGAACTGCGGGTGCCGGTCACGCCGGACAACATCTTCCGCATCGGCAGCCTCACCAAACAATTCACGACCGTCGCGATCCTGCAGCAGGTGCAACGCGGCAACATCAAGCTGGATGACGCGATCACGAAGTACCTGCCGAATGCGCCGGTGCGCGGCAAGACGGTCACCATCGAGCATCTGCTCACGCACACGTCGGGCATCCCGAGCTACACCGATCAGCCAAAGTTCTGGGAGACGATGCGCGAAGATCGCAAGCCCGAAGAGCTGCTGGCGATCGCCAAAGATGTTCCGCCCGATTTCGATCCCGGCACCAGCTGGCACTACGACAACTCCGGCTACATCCTCCTCGGCATGCTGCTCGAGAAGGTGACCGGCACACCGTACGCCGACTACATGCGCAAGCAGGTCTTCGAGCCGGCGGGGCTGAAGCACACCGACTACGACGTCAACGACAAAGTCATCGTCAATCGCGCGCACGGCTATTCGCGCAGCCACGGCGAGTGGATCAACGCGCCGTACATTTCGATGACCACGCCCTACGCGGCGGGCGCGTTGATCTCCACCGTCGACGATCTGGCGCGCTGGAACGACGCGCTGGCTGAGGGAAAGCTCGTCGATCCGAAACTGCTCGCACGCGCGCAGACGTCGTACCGGCTGAGCGACGGCACGATGACGGGCTACGGCTACGGCTGGGGCATGCGAACGTACGAAGGGCATCGCATCGTCGAGCATGGCGGCGGCATCAACGGCTTCCAATCGTACGCGCTGGCCATGCCGGACGATCACATCTACGTGGTGGTGCTCGCGAACGCGAATCGTTCGCCGCAGCCGAGTTGGATCGCGCAGCTTCTCGCCACGACGGCGGTCGGCAAACCGTACGCGCCGAAGCTCGTCGCGCTGAGCAGCGATGTGCTCGATCGATACGCCGGCACGTACAAGATCAACGCAAAAGAGAGCTTCACGGTGAAGCGCGACGGCGATCATCTCGTGCTCGATTCGTCGGACGAACCAACCGTGGCGATCGATCCGACGTCAGCGACGACGTTCGTTTTCCGCGAAGCGGTGGGCAGCGTGAGTTTCGAAGGCGACAAGATCGCGGTGACGACCTACGGTCCGGTGCAGATCGGAACGAAGACGGCTGAGGCGAATGGGAGGAAAGCGGAGTGAAGTCGATGCGTTTGGCCGCGGTTCTGGTTTCACTCTTTCTCACTTTCGCAGCCGTTGCGCAGCAACCGCTGAAGAGCGACACGATCGATCGCGCCATCACCACGACGCAGACGGCGTGGAAGCTGCCCGGCATCGCCGTGGCCATCGTCCGCAACGATCGCGTGATCTATGCGAAAGGCTTCGGCGTGAAGGATCTCGGCAGCGACAATCCGGTCACCGCCGACACCACGTTCCAGATCGCGTCGAACTCGAAAGCGTTCACCACCGCCGCGCTGGCGATGCTCGTCGACGACGGCAAGCTGTCGTGGGACGATCCCGTTCGTCAATACGTTGACTACTTTCGTCTCGCCGATCCGTGCGCCGAATCGATGGTCACGGTGCGCGACACCGTTTCGCATCGCACCGGACTCTCGCGTCACGACGAGCTGTGGGACAACGCGCCGTGGTCGCGCGAAGAAGTGCTGCGCAAGATCGGCCAGGTGAAGCTGAACAAGCCGTTCCGCACCGCTTACCAGTACAACAACATCATGTTCATCGCCGCGGGCGAAGTGGTGTCGCACGCCGCGAACATGCCGTGGGACGACTTCGTGCGCACGCGCCTCTTCCAGCCGCTGGGCATGAACAGCACATTCACCGAAGACGCGAAGTGGCAGAGCGCCGACCACGCCACCGGCTACCGCTACGACTGGAAAAAAGAACGCATCTCCATGCAGCCTCCCATCGACACCAACACGCTCGGCGCCGCCGGCGCGATCAAATCGACCGCGCGCGACATGGCGCAGTGGGTGCGGCTGCAGCTGAACAACGGCGTCATCGACGGCAAGCGCCTCATTTCCGAAGACGCGCTGAACGAAACGAAGATGCCGCAGACGGTGATCCGCCTGGAGAAGCTGTCGCGCGACACGAATCCCGAGTCGAACGTGATGGCTTACGGCATGGGCTGGAACATTCAGGATTATCGCGGCGAGTTGCTCGTGTCGCACGGCGGCGCGCTGAACGGATTCCGCTCGCACGTCGATCTGCTGCCGCGCCGCGGCACCGGCTTCGTGATCCTGACCAACGTCGGCCGCGGCATGGCCAACGTCGCGTTGCGCAACACGCTCATCGACATCCTCCTCGGTTACCCGCGCCGCGATTGGAACGCGTACTACCTGATGGTCGATCGCAAAGCGGACGAAGCGGATGCGAAGGAAATCGAGGAGCGCAACGCCAAGCGCATCCCGAATACGCAGCCGTCGCATCCGCTTGCCGATTACGCGGGCGAGTACGAAAGCCCGGCTTACGGCACCGCGATCGTCACGCTCGTCGACAACGCGCTCGTGCTGCAGTGGAGCCGCATGCACCTTCCCCTCACCCACTTTCACTACGACGTCTTCAACGCGGTCTCCGAACCGGACGATGTGGACGAGCAGGTGACGTTTGGGATCGGTGCCGAAGGGAAGGTCAAGACGTTGACCTTCTTCGGCGAGACGTTCACGCGGAAGTGATTCGCTACCGCGCGATTCGCTCGGCCACGGCGTCGATCACTTTCACTGCTTCGTCGCCGTCGCCGATGTGGTGATTGAGCACGATCGAAAAGTAGCGATAGCGGCCGTCCGGCATGGCGATGATGCCGGATAGCGCGTTCACGCCGTTGATCGTGCCGGTCTTGCCGCGCATGCGGTTCTCCAGCGTCACCACGCGATGGTGCAGCGTCCCTTCGTTGTTGGGCTGCGCGAGGATCGTCCACCAGAGTCCGCGCCGCGACGGATCGTTCATCCAGCGCAGTACCTTCACGATGGCCGCAGGCGTGACGAGATCGTCCGGCGAGAGGCCGCTGCCATCCACGAAACGCCATTCGCCCGGCATGACGCCCGCTTCTTCGATCGCGAACTTCGCTTCGCGCGCGAATGCTTCTTCGTACGTGCCGCCGCCCGCGCGCTTGAGCAGCATCTCGGCGTAGAGATTGTGGCTGTTCTTCAGCACCGTCATCAGCAGCTGCGCGATGAATGGCGAGCGGCGCGACGCGATCTGCTGTTTCCATTCCGTCGGCGTGGTCACGACGCGCGGCACGCCCGTCACTTCGATTCCGTGCAGCAGCAGCGCATCGCGCAGCGTAAACGCAGTGAGCAGTCCCGGATCGGCGATGGCGTGATCGCCGTAGGCATTCTCGTGCCACGCCAGCGCATCCGCAGGCGCCGCATACGACTCCGGCAGATTGCCGACCTTCCAGCTGCCCGGAACGAGGATGCGATCGGAGAAGAGTGAAACGTCCGCGATGACATCGTGCACGCGCGTGGTGCCGGCGTCGTGCAGCAGCGTTGCTAAACGATCGAATTCGGCGTCGCGCTCGTAACGGGGGGAGCCGAGCGAGGGATCGCCGTCGCCTTTGATGATGAGGTCTTCGCCGTCGCGGTAAATGCTGGTCACAAGCTGCGCGTCCGCGCCGATGCAGTTCACCACCGTCGCCGCCGTGAAGAGTTTGCGGTTCGACGCCGGGATCATCAGGTTGTGCGCGTTGCGCGCGTAGAGCACCGTGCCGTCGTCTTCCTCGACGTTCACGCCCCACAGCGCTTTGTCGAACGGCGCGGTGGCGAGCAACGCATCGACGTCGTGCGCCAGTGATGGTTGCGGCGCCGGCGCGGTGGTGGCGCAGGCGGTCAGCAGCAGTGCGAGAACAAGGAGCTCAGCTCCACGCTTCAAACGACTCTCCATGGTCGAGATTGTGGTGCACGGCGGCCAGGAAGTCATCGATTCGCGGATGCGCGAGCCGCCGCGCCAGCGCGTGCGCTTTCAGTGTCTGCCCGTAATCGCGTGCGAGGTTGTACACCGGCGCGTCGTGCCGTCGCGGCAATTCAGCGTCGGAGGGATGCAGCGCGTCGTACAGAAAGATGCCATGCACTGCTTCGAGCGAACCGTGTTCGGCGATGGCGTGATCGAGCAGCTCATCGAGCGATTCGCGCAGCTCGCCTTTCGCACCCGTGTACGAGACGAGCTCCCACACCGCCACGCGCAGCAATGCGTAGCGGCCTTTTTCGCCGAGGATGGGCAGGAGGTCGAGGCAGGCGCGGGTGACGATGGGCTTGTGGCCGAGGTCCTCGAAGGTGTCGCAGGCGACGGTGAAGAGATCGTGATCGGCGTCGGCGAGCCGCGCCGCCAGCCAGCGTTCGCCGCGTTGGAGATCGCCTGCGGCGACGGCCGCGCGCAGCTCGTCGATGTCGCGTGGTTGGGCGTCATCGATTGAAGGTGGCGTGAGGATCGGCGGCTCGCTCCACGGCTGTCGCGCCACCGCCGCGTACTTGGCGCATTCGATCAGCAGCTCGTCGTAGCGCGGATCATCGCGAAGACGATACGCGGAGAGACAGGCGAGCAGCGCGTGCTTGCCGTGTTCCGACGGCGCGAACGCCAGCACCGCGAAGCGCGCGATGGCGAGGAAGAGATCGTGCGAGGAATGCTCCGCGCGAAACTCGCGGACGGCGTGCGGAATCGCGTCGAGATCGCGCTCGATGAGCGGGTCGT